>JAHIVO010000096.1 GCA_018816445.1 Patescibacteria group bacterium | reverse complement strand
GGCACCAATTTGAATACTTCAGCCTTGGCTACATCGGCTGGTCAATTGGCGGACGGCCACAATGTTACCGTGGATAATGCTGTTGGAGCAGGTGTTTATGTTAGGCCAGGAACAAGTGCCGTTTTTACCGTTGATTTAGCAACAAATAACGATGTTACGATTGATGGCTCTAGCATTGTCCATCTTGAAGATGTGGCTCATTCTACTGGTGATGCTGGAATAATGGCTCTTGGGGTAGAGAATGAAGACCAGGCCGATCTAAGTACAGGCGATAAAGATTACACACCTATTGCTGTCACAAAAGAGGGGAATGTGATAGTTAAACAAGAAGGTACAATAACAGTAACTGAGAGTTCTCCCTTGTCAGGATTCGCTACCTCAGCTAAACAACTAGCTGACGGACATAATGTTACCGTAGATAACGCAGCTGGTGCTGCTGCTGTTAACATTCAAGACGGTGGAAATACCATCACAGTTGATGGTGCTGTAACCACAAGCGGTACGGTTGCCTTAACCAACGATTCACTCATTGGTGCTGGTGATCCAACAATAGACTCTTACGCCCATGTGGCAATTAATCTAAATGCTGGCGCTAACCAAGTATTGGTTTCAAGTGCGGCCAGTAAGCAGATATGGGTGTACGGAATTACCTATACTTGCTCAGTTGCAGGCACAGTTTCATTTCAAGACGAGGACGATACAGCCATTACGGGAATTATGGACCATGCAGCAAATTCTGGTTTATCACATCCGACTTCAGGGAACTTTGCTATGCCTATTTGGAAATTAGGTACAGACAAAGATTTAGAAGTAGATGTTGTAACTGCCGCAATAGATGGTTGGTTAGATTATGCAATTGTTAGTGTATAAAACATATGACTACTTTTTACCTTGATTACGAAAATGGTGATGATGTTAATGATGGTTCCGACTGGGCCAATGCTTGGAAAACCATCACTAGCGGGGCTACCGCAGCTAGGATAGCTCCTGGGGATATTGTACGTATCGCTAAGTCTCTCGACCCAACCTCTTTGGGTATAAATGCTACTTGGAATGACCTTTCAAAAACAGTTACTCTAGCTTCTGCTTTAACCGCTAACATTGATATGGGTGAAGTCGCTTGGACAGCCTCGACGTATGTTACATCAACCGCAGACAATGCCGTTCCAAAAGAAGGGACGTATGCGGCCAAGCATGTATTTGGAGCTTCCTTTACAACGGGATTGGCATCATATAAAGCGTTAGGTTCATCAACCGATTTTAGTGCATATCAACAAGTAAGTTTCTGGGTGAGGTCAACTTCGGCGGTAGCAGCGAGTACTCTTTCATTAAGATTGTGTTCTGACGTTGCAGGAGTAACTACTGTGGATACAATACCTATTCCCGCTATCCCTGCCACGTATCAATGGCAAGTCGTTACAGTTGATTTAGCGGGAGCATTAGGGAATGCTATACAGTCGGTGGCACTGTACGCAGATTTGGACCCAGGAACACCAACTGTTTATATTGACAACATTATTGCTTGTAAGGCATCTTCCTCAGATGACAGTCTCACTCTCTCTAGTTTGATTTCCAAGAATAGTGCCGCCCAAGGAGGAACGGAGGGGTGGTATGGAATACAAAGTATAAACGGGACGACGGTTTTGTTAGACAACAATACAGAGACTTATGCCTCCGCAGGCCGTGGTTATTCGGGGACGACTGAAACGGTAGCAACATATAAAAGAGAAACAATTAAAACAGCTTTATTAGGCAAATGGTACGTTTCTCAAAAGGTTCAAGATAGTGGAACTTTAGGAAATAACATAGAATTTCAAGGCGGATATAATACCGCAGATTCGGAACAAGATGGGGAGACTTTCTTTGACTCACAGAATTGCGGACCATATGGACTACAGATATATGAAGAAGATTTCGTTCTCACGAACTACTTGAATTTTACTAGGTGCTATGTTGGGATTTATGTCTATAACAACCACAACTGTACTATTTCAAACATAAGTATTTGCAACAACGATTATGGAATGTATCCCAGAGTCACTACAAATCTTCTTATAGGAACAATAGCAAACATCAATAATAATTTGTATGGTCCTTATTTTGATAATTCCTACAACTGTACTATTGGCACAATAGTAAACGCTAATAATAACATTAACGTGGGTGTCGTTTTAACTTACAGTGATAGAAATGTTTTGAATGCTATAACAAACGCTAATAACAATGGCCTCTACGGGGTCGGGTTTTACCGAGGGTCTGACAATATAATTAGAACATTGTCTACGACAGGAAATACCACGGCAGGGATTTATAACCTTTTAGGAAAGAACTATATTTTCAATGCTCTAATTGCCGAGGCAACAGAGGTCGCAGTGGATAGTACCAGTTTCGGAAATTCCCGTGTATTCTCTCACAAACATGACCAAACTGCGGATAATCATAAGATTTTTACTGAAGGGGGTCTAATTTCGAGTGAGGTTAGCGTTAGACACACTGCATCGGGAATAGCTTGGAAGCTTGCCGTTACCTCTACTAATAGGTCATCTAATCATCCTCTTGACCTAGAAATCGCCAAGATTGCTTGCTCTGCTAATAATGAAGTTACTGTGAAAGCGTGGATGAGGAAAGACCACGCCACAAATATTACAGGGAAACTCGTTTGTCGTGGGGGGCAAATTGCGGGGGTAGCGAGTGATGTAGTTGCAACCAAATCTAATGTGGCCGACACGTGGGAAGAATTGACAATTCAATTCACACCCACTGAGGCAGGGGTTGTTGAGGTAGAGGTTTGGGCCTACGGTGGGACGACCAACAGTGTTTATGTCGATGATATGACTATCAGTCAAGCTTAAGTTTATGGCATTACCTACACCAATCAACCTGCAAACATTGAATTATGCTTATCAAGGGCAACCTTTTTGTCGTGTTCCTGCAAAAACAACTATCGACCTAGAAACAATGGACTATTCTTATGAGGCACAGCCATTTGTATCAAATTTAATATCAATGAAAGATATAATTCAAAGTGGAATAATTGCTTTTCCACGTTAATTTGACAAGTAAACCTTAATCTGAAATAATTTACACAGAGTTCATAAAACCATGGCAGTTACCATTTCACAGAAGAAACAATCTAAAAAACTTCAGCAATTTCTTGATGAGATAAACGAGGTTTGTGCTCGTTATCAATACACTCTCCAGGCAAAACTTGGTTACACTACAGCAGGGGTCCTTCCTAGTATTATAATTGTAGACGTTCCTCCATCCAAAAAGAAGCCTAAAAGGAGGAAGAAATCATGACTTCTTACGTAATAGTTTCTCTTCAAAATATCGATGATGAGGATTTTATATTCGATTATAATAAATCAGAAGGAAATCCTCCTTATTTGATGCCCGCGGGAGAAGTCGTGAGATATCCCAAATTTATAGCAAAGCACGCACTCAAGCATTTAACAGATAAGATTCTTAATAAACGAGGGGAAAGGACAAATAACCAAGTTTTAAGAGATGAACTTGCCAATGAAATAATTATCGGTGAGGAGAAAACAGCCCAAACAGCTCAACCCACAGAAGCCGAGAGATTAAGGATGGAAATTGAGGAATTAAACAAACCATCAACACTTGACGCTATTCTCGCTAAAAGAAAAGAAGAGAGTGTCCATGAAAAGGAAACAGTAGAGGAAGAGAAAAAGGAAAAGGCAGGAGTTGGCGAAACTTTTGAGGGACTAGATGAAGCAAAGCCTGTACTCAAAAAAGAAGCCAAGCCTAAGCCTACCAGAAAAGAGATTTATACTTTCGCAGAAAAAGAAATGAATATGGTCTTAGATAAGAAAACGACAAAGAAGCTTGATAAAATGAAAATTGACGATTTGATGACAGAAGTACAGTATCCAAAGGAGGACTAATATGGACGAAGAACTAAATGAAATCAGGCTAAAGGAACCAGGCGACCTTGACGAGAATGAAATTAAAATTCTTAAAGAGCACGAGAAGGAATTAACTGACGAGGAAAAAGAAGACTACAAAGATGTTTTGGGTGAAAAGGAAGAGGAGGAGGAAGAGGAAGAAGAGGAGGAAAAGGACAAAAAGGACAAACCAATTACCTTTAAAACTCAAGAGGCTTTTGATTCCGCGGTTAGTAAACGTGTAGAGGAAATGCAGGTAGCCGCTGAAAAGAAAAAGGAGGAGGAGAAAGAAGAAAAGAAAGAGAAGAGGTTTTGGCCCAAAGGTAAAAAGTTTAAAGATGCTGATGATTTTGTCAAAGGTATTATTCCCATTATTAGAAGGGATAGGGAACTTTATACCAAGGAGCAAAGAGCACAAAGAGTAGAAATTGACCGCCAACTTGACAAAGAAACTGAGGACTTACGAAAGATAGATCCTTCAATTCCAAGTGCGAAAAGTAAGGATAGAAGGGAGTTCGACAGGTCTCTCGCGGAGATAATGATTAGTGATCCCAAGATTACAACTATCACTCAGGCTTACGGGGTTTATAAAGAAGGACTGGACGATGGGGAGAAAGCAAAGAGAAAGAAACTTGCTTCTAAAATTGGTGGTCCCGGCGGGGGAGGGTCTTCGAAGAAAACTCCTAAGTATGAGAAGTTTGCGGGAAGAACCATGGATGATGCCCAAGAAGCTGCTGAAAAGGCCTTTAAGAAGTCTGCTAAATAATCTCGTGAAAGAATTACTCCACG
>JAHIVO010000064.1 GCA_018816445.1 Patescibacteria group bacterium | reverse complement strand
TTCTTTGATTTTTCTGGTATATGACCGTTCCGATGTGAGAATGGCATTTTTTACAAATTGTTGAGTGATGGTTGAGCCGCCGCGCTGGGGGCATAAACCACCTAAATTTCCAAAGATTTCATGGCAGGCGGCCTTCATAATGGCGGGCAGGTCAATGCCCGGGTGTGAGTAAAAATCATTATCTTCAATGGCTATAGTGGCATGCTTCATATGATCCGGAATGTCTTCAATCTGGACTAAGGTTCTGTTTTCAGATCCGTGTATTTCATATAAAATAGTTTTTCCATCATTGGCGTATATCTTAGTACTTTCAGCAATGGTACGGCCAATAATTTTGTCGGGGTCAGGCAGATCTCGTGATACCCAGGCAAACAGAGCTATTATGCTGATGATGCCAACAGTAATAATAATGCCTAAAATTAACCACCAGCGGGACAGAATTTTTTTCCAGCGCGATTGAGAGCCAGGCCCGGAAGCTGGTTTTTGTCTGGCTTTTTTTGCCACTCGTTCGCCGATTTTTCTGATGCGGAATTCAGGTTCTTTTAGGTGGGGGATGGGCATATATTATTTAGTTATAAGGGCAGCTCCAATAACGCCGGCTTTGTAGCCTAGGCGCGAGGTGACGATGGTCGTGTTTTTTAATCCTGGGTAAATCAACTTGTTATTAACGGATTTTATGGCGGGTTTGACTAAAATATCTACTTTTGATAATCCGCCTCCGATTATAATTATTTTAGGGTTGAAAGTATGGATAATATTAGCTAAACCAACACTTAAATAGTGGGACATGGTAGCAATGGTTTTCATGGCTGCTCGATTTCTGTTTTTAGCCCGTTCTTCAATTTGAAAAGGATTCATCTTTTTACCGGTGTATTGAAAATAAATTTTTTCCATCGCTAGCCCTGAAGCTAGTGCTTCAAGGTGGCCGTATAAACCGCAGCTGCAGCGAGGGGACCTATCCGCAATTATTGTATGCCCATATTCAGTCACTCCCTGAGCGCCATGGTATAATTTTTTGTTAATAACCAGTCCTGCGCCTACGCCAGTACCCAGTGTTAATGAATAAACAATATTATAATTTTTTCCCTCACCCTTTATAGCTTCAGCTAAAGCAACGCAGCTACCATCATTGTCAATGGCCACCGGGACCTTGAATTTCTTGGCAATGATTTTTTTAAGCGGAACGTTATGCCAGCTTTTTGGAAGGTTGGGGCTGCCGGCCACTATACCTGTTTTTGGCAGGGCAAAACCAGTGATGCCAATGCCGATTGCCTTCACGTTCTTAGAATAGAAATATTGTATGGCGGCTGCAATATTTTTAATGGCAATATCCCTATTTTTTGCATTAGTTGGGAATTGTTTTGTTTTAATGATCTGATTTTTATTATTAACCAGACCGGCTTGGATTTTGGTGCCACCGACGTCAACACCAAGGATATGTTTAGGCATAAAGTTATTGGGCTATTAGTCTTTATATTATAGCAAAAATAAGCTATAATATGAATGAAAGGCGTTCTAAATATGCAGTCCAAAGATAAAATTCAGGAAGTTTTAACTCGCAGCGTTAGCCGGGTAATGGTCAGGAAGAGTTTAACTGAAAAGCTAAGGTCTGGCAAGCGACTTCGGGTAAAACTGGGGGTTGACCCCACAGCCTCAAATTTGCACCTGGGGCATTCTGTTGTTTTGCGGAAACTGAGGCAATTTCAGGATTTAGGCCATACAGCAATTTTTTTAGTTGGTGATTTTACGGCCCGTATTGGTGATCCCTCAGATAAATTATCAGCCCGTAAGCCGCTAAGTGAGCAGGAAATTGCTGACAACATGAGGATGTTTAAGAAACAGGCTGGTAAGGTTTTAGATTTAGATAAGACAGAGGTAAGGTATAATTCCGAGTGGCATAAGAATATGGACTTTGCTGAGCTGTTTGAGGTCATGAGCCGTTTTACCGTTAATCAGATGATTGAAAGGGATATGTTTAAAGAACGGTTAAAAAAGGGTAAGCCGTTGTGGGTTCATGAATTGATGTATCCAATTCTACAGGGGTATGACTCAGTAGCGCTCCAGGCTGATGTTGAGCTGGGCGGCACGGACCAGACATTTAATATGCTGGCCGCGCGTACTATTCAGCCTTATTACCGGCAGCCGCCGCAGGATATTTTAACTGTCAATTTGATTGAAGGCACTGACGGCAAGGATAAGATGAGCATGAGCTTAGGCAATGGTATAAATATTACGGATACGCCCAAGGAAATGTTTGGCAAGGTGATGTCAATACCAGATAAATTAATTATTAAGTACTTTACCTTATTAACAGATGTGCCTGTTTATGAAATTAAAAATCTAGAGCAGGGCTTGAAAGATGGCACTAATCCCCGTAATGTCAAGTTCAGATTAGCTGAAGAACTAGTAACCATGTATCATGGTAAAGTTAATGCCATAGCAGCTGGGAAAGAGTTTAATAAAGTATTCAAAGACAAAAAAGCACCTGATAAAATGCCCCAATTAATAATTGGAGCGGACAGTATGCAATTGACTGAAATAATAGTTAAGGCTGATTTGACTGGTTCAAAAAGTGAAGCGCGGCGGTTAGTTGAGCAGGGGGGTGTTTATCTGGACAATAAGCAGATTAAAGATTGGAATAAAAAAGTTACCATAAAATCCGACTCGGTATTGAAAGTAGGCAAGCGCAAGTTTGTTAAATTGGTAAAATAAAAAGATCCAGCCCAATAATTTGTCCAGGGGGTCTTTTTGGTATATACTTGACAAGATTGCTGTTTTTGGCTAAGTTTATTAATCTTATTGTTCTTTTAGAAATTAATCATGGATGATACAGAAATAGATTGGAATTGAATACAAAAAAATGTTTCAAGGAGGAGTGAATGAGAGTATGTACAAGTAAGTTCATGTGTTTGTTGGCCCTGGCTACGGTTTTGCTGATGAGTACATCAGCTACGGCTCAGAGATATGAGCGGGATTTTTTGGGTCATCGGTTTCAGGCCAGCGTATCCTGGCGTGGCAGTCAGACAATACCACTGACCGGTTTACCGAGTCAGATAAGAGAAGTGCCTCAGTTCCAAGACGGGCAATATCAGGTCAATTCAACTAGTTTGCTGTCCCGCGTTCCATTAAGTGCTTCAGCTGGTAGGGCTGTTGAAGCACAGCTGGTATTGCGTTTATATAGGCGGGCTTTTATCGGAGGGACATATACACATCACGGCCTGCCTAGTGATGAAGATTGGCGGTATGTTGAAACAGGGGCGGATAGCGACCCGACCCGCTGGTATGGCGTAAAAATGGGAGATCAGCATTTAAGTGCTACGATCTTCTTCGCTTCAAGCTGGGAGCGGGCGCCTAGGTATTCTGAAGTTTTAAGGTACCGGGGAGTTGTAGGCTTTAATGGTGACCTTACTGGACGGAAAATGATGGTGGAAAACGGATGCTTGGAGGAGGATCCGTATACAGAGATGAAAATTGGCAGATTACGCGAACACAGAATCTTTGTTTCTGTACAAGTTGGCTTGCAGCCTTCTAAACAGGAAAGAAGTAGCGTGATCTTTGTCAGCTTGACCTACCACTATTCGATCTACTCGTTTTCGCCCGAGGGTGAAGGCTCAAAAACAGCCTTAGGTGATAATAATGCCCACGGGTTGTATTTCTCCGTGGGACTATCGCTCCTGTAGGCGAGTTCCGACTAACTAAATTGCAAAGAGTCTCTACAATTGGAGACTCTTTTTTATCGTTCGTAGCCACCCTGTCATCCCATCATACGATGGGACAAGTTCGACTGGGTAAGCAGAGGGCTGCGTTAGTATGTTTTATTCGCTGCGTCCGCGGTAGAATTTTGCAGCTTCTTCGGGGGGCATGGAATTTACGATTATTCGTGAACCAAGTTCAACCCCGGCCCAGGTATCGCGGCGCGGGCAGATGCGCAAATAAAAATATTCATTTTTATCTGTTAAGGTCTGGTGCATGTACATATTATAGGGCAGATTGAGCTTATTCAGCCTTTTTAGTACGCGTTTCAAAGCACGAGCAAGTGATTTTAACTCGACATCTTCCAGCAAGGAAATATTATCAACCTGCCTTTTAGGCACAAACCAGACTTCGTAGTTATATGAAGAGGCGAAAGGGCAAAATACTGATAGATATTTATCGCTGAAAATATTACGCGGCCCCTTAATTTCCACTTTGGCCAAGTGTTCATAGTATGAGTAGCCATTTTTAATTTGATATTTGCGGGCCCGGGCTAATTTATCAATGATATGGATAGGCACGAATCCAGCAGCCATGATCTGGGAATGGGCATGCACTAAAGAAGCGCCGGCTTTACCGCCGTGGTTTTTGAAAATAATGATATACTTTATTTTTGGATCTTTGGACAGCGCTATGGTTCTTTCCTGATAAGTCTGCAAAAGCCTGAAAATATGTGGCTCGCCGAATTCTGCCAACTCTTTGTTGTGATGTGGCGTTTCAATGACTACTTCCTGATGGCCATACGCTCTGGGATTATCAGGACTGACAAATGGAAAAATATTCCTTATTGTTTTTATTTCCCACCATTGTTCAGGGCCAACTTGGTGCAAGGCTGGTTGTGAAGCGATCTTTGCTTCCAGGCAAAAAGGGCAATCCTTTGACTTAACCGGTACATCCTGGTGCCGGGCAACCACGTCATGCGGTCGTTTGGACCTTTTTGGCGCGATGATAATAAAGCGGTCATGAATTTCATCAATACGCACTTCGCTTTTAGCGGCATGGATTTTGACTTCTTTTGGTATTTTTATTTTGGCCATCCCAATTTATTTTAATAGTTTTTCGTAGAGCTTAATATATTTTTTTGCAGAAGCATTCCAGGAAAAATCCTTTTTCATAATACTAGTAACCATATTGTACCATTTTTCCTGCTCTTTATAAAGTTGTAAAGCTCTGATTATTGCTTGCCAAAACTCCTGGCTATCATATTTTTCAAATACAAAGCCGTCTCCCTTACCTGTGCTTGGGTTATAATCTTTAACTGTGTCCTTAAGGCCGCCTGTAGCCCTGACTACAGGAACTGTCCCGTAAAGCATGGAAATCATCTGGGCCAGGCCGCATGGCTCAAACCTGGAGGGCATTAAGAATATGTCAGAACCAGCATATATTTGTTGGGCCACCTTAGCATTGAACTCTATTTTTACGTGCATTTTTTCAGGATATTTAGAACCAATTTTTTGCATCATTTTTTCCAGTACCGGATCGCCAGTACCCAGGAGAACAAACTGAGCCTGTTCATTGGCCAGATTATCCGTAATTTCATTAATTAGATCAATACCCTTTTGGCCGGTTAAACGGGAAACAATGCCAACTACAGGTATTTTTTTGTCTACTGGCAGGTTACATAACTTTTGTAAGTCTTCTTTGCATTTGGCTTTGCCTGAAAGATTGTCGCTGGAAAACTTAGCTGCAATATCTTTATCATTGGCTGGGTTGAAGCGGTCAACATCAATGCCGTTTAAAATCCCAACCAAATCGTCTTTCCTAGTCTGCAAGTCTTTTTCCAGGCCAGCTCCGTATTCAACAGTTAATATTTCCTTGGCATAAGTAGGACTGACGGTATTCAACTGGTCAGCATTGTAAATAGCCTGCTGTAGGCTGGAGATTGTATCACCTTTTAGTTTAGATAATGTTGGGTGGTCATAAGCAGAAAAACCAAGTACATTAAGAATAGTATCGGCATTATACCAGCCCTGGTATTCAAGGTTGTGAATAGTCAGCTGGGTTTTGACATTCGCCAGCTTAGGATTATTTTTTGCTAACACCTTTAAAATAACCGGAATCATACCAGCGTGCCAGTCCTGGCAATGCACAATATTCGGATACCAGTTTAAAACTTCAAAAATACCCAGGCTAGAGCGGGCCAAAAAAGTAAAGCGTTCTGCTTCACGGTCAGTGCCGCCGGACGAAGCGTCAGTTTCAAAATAAATGCCGTTATCACCAAGATATTTTTTGCTGTCAATTAAATAGACCGGAACTTCACTGCCTGGCAGGGGCGTTTCATAAATATTAATTTTTTCCTCAGCCTGGTTATAGGGAATGCTTACGTCTTGAGCTATTTTTTTGAGTGGATATTTTTTTTCATCCACAATCCCATATTTGGGTAAAGCAATGCGTACATCTACGCCTAGCTGATGTAAAGCCTTAGGTAGGGCACCCGCCACATCACCCAGGCCGCCGACTTTGGCTATAGGGGTTAATTCTGCAGAAACAAATAGTACTTTAATTTTTGTCATTTAGTTAATAGTTTATCCCCCTACGGGGGATCACCCGAAGGGTGATGGTTGATAGTTTAATGCAGGGGAATTTATTACCAGTCAGGAATCTTTTCTACTGTATCAGGTTTTTGTTCTGTAGTTGTTCCATCGGGGTGGAGCACTTTTTCGCCTTGCCATTTTCCAGAATCGTTAAAATAAATTGTTTTGATAAAAATATCACCTTTAGCTGATTTTTTACCGCTACCATTTTCTCCTTGTTCTAGAATTTCGGTTTTGATTATATGCTTTGCCTGCCCATCTTCTCTAATTATAATGTCAACGGGTGTTTCTTTATATTGATGTCCTTTGTCCGGCCCCCGATTAATTGTGCCGATAAAACCTTCGTAATCAAAACCTTCGTAATCTTCTTCTGATGTAGAGTTTTTCTTATAAAGAAATTTTCGTGTAGCATCTGCTTCTTTGCCCTGAGTGGCGTTTTGGGTGCGTTCGGATTCTATTCTACCGTGCTCATCATATTTTTTAAAAGTCTGCCAATCGCTCTTATCGCTAGATTCGCGTCGATAGATTATCCGCCCGTCCATATCGGTCATGTTTTGTTCAAAGACTCCTCCTTCTTTATTAATTTGCTTGAATTCTCCACCCTCAATTTTAGGTGGCTCCATCATTTCTATTTTTGATTTTTGAATTTCTATTTCTGATGGTCTATTCTCGCCTTCTCTCATATAATTTATAGTTTAAATATTAGATATTTTTTGTTTAAGGTTTTTATATATTGAATATGGTACTTTGAAATAATCCCATTGTCTTTTTATTGATTCTGGTCCTTTAAAATCAATGTCAGTATGAAAATCACTGCCTCCGGTAATTAGAAGGTCATTCTTCATAGCTATTTTCTGGTAATGCTCGATCTGATGCCAGTTGTGGTATGGGGATAGTACTTCCAGGCCGTTTAATCCTTGTTGGCTAAGCTCATCGATAATATGGCTTTGTTCAAAAGTGAGCTGTTGGCCGGGGTGAGCTAAAACGGAAAACCCGCCGCTTTGGTTAATAATATCAACTGCCTCGGGGGTTGGCAATTCAGAATGCGGCAGATGGGCAGGCTGGCCATAGCCAAAATAGTGGTATACTTTGCCAAAGTAATTGTTATGCTCAGGCTGCAATTCCTGGTTCATTTTGGCAATATTTTCCTTATTTTTTTCTAATTCTTTGATAATATGGACAACGCCGATATATTTAGAAGGTCCTTCGAGTAAATTTTTCTTATTAATAGTAAAGCCTTGCTTAATTAGGCTGGCTAAGCACTGATCCAGTTTTATTAAGTGGTCATTCTGCAGTTCAACTAAGGCTTGTAATAATTTAGAATCACCCTGTTTAAAGTTGTAGCCAAGCAGATGAAATCCTATGTTTTTATAGCGAGTATATATTTCAACACCTGGAATGATATGAAGTCCTTCTTTTTTTCCATGATTAATAATTTCCTGCACGCCATCAATAACATTATGATCTGTTAGGGAGAGAATCTTGATGCTATTTTTTTTAGCAGCAGCAATTAATTCTTGGCAGGTCAGGGCTCCTTCGGAATAAACTGAATGAGTATGCAGGTCTATATATGATTCCATTTAGTTATATAGTTTAAAAGTATTAGTGAGTATTTCACGGATTTTTGTATCGGAAAACTTTACCATCTCAATAATATCCTTTTTATCTTTATAAAAATTGTAACTTATGATATTAAATACGGACTGGATCAGAACTTCTATGGTCCAAAGTTCGTCAAACTGCTGATAATTTTTATAATGCCGTTTAAATCTTTGATATAGTTTTTTTTGCCAAGCTGGGTTTTGGCTGGCCCGCATCCACATAACCACAACATCATGGTTGGCATTAGACCAGCCTATATTTTCCCAATCAATGATGTGCAAGCCTTGTTTAGTTTGCAGGAAGTGGCAGGAGTAAGGTTCCTGGTGGGCCAGGACATGAGGGGCGTTATTATAAATTGGAGCAAATTTTGTGAATTCAATTTTAATCAGGCGTGATACCCCGGGCCATTTCATATAAGATTCAGTTTGTTTCCAGTGGGGACTGATGAAGCGCCATAAATGTTTAGTAAAATCGGGGCGATAAAGGAATTTTTTAAAATTGTTTGGCAGGTCAGCAGATTTAATGCTTTGCAGATTAGTGAAGGTTTTTACAAACCAGTCAAGATTTTTTTCAGTAAAAAAGGTTTTTTTAAATTTAATATTCCCCCCGGCAATATTAAATAGAGAACCCTCTAGGTATTCCCTCATATACCAAGCACGAGGTTTTAAGCCAAAGGAATAAATTCGCGGGGCTACGGCCTTAACCCGATTAAACCGTGAATACTGGATAAAATTCAAAAAAAGAATTTCCCTGGAAAACTTCTCATTAGTCAAATGATCAACAGAATCAGTATATAGGCAAATTTTGAAGATTGTTTCTTGCCGGTTACGGTTGCCCTGCACAATGTAGTAACGAGGACCAAATCGGATTCTTTTACCTACTAAAAAACTTTCCCAGTTTATAATGTCTTTAGCAATTTGGCGAACAGCTGTTAGACGTTCTTTTTTAGTTTTAGGGGTATCTTTAGCCAATGCTTATTGTTTAGTGATTTGATCTTTTTTTTCTATTAATTCATTAACCCGGTTGCGGATTTGGGCTGCCCGTTCGTATTCTTGCGCTTTGGCTGCCTCATGCATCTGTTTTTCCAGATTTTTAATTATTTTATTAAATTCATCTTCTGGTATATAAGGTAGGTCAGTAGTTATACGCTGGGTTACATCCTCGTCAGCCGATTTAGCCAAAACATCAACTTTGCCGGTTCTTTGCCAGTCAAAGGCGGTGAATACTATCTTTTGGTATAATTTTTCCGCCCGGGTTTTAGTTTTTTCATCAATTGGTGTGGATAATATAACGTCTTTCAGATCTTTAGCTCCAGCCTCAATCATTTCTATGCTCCACCAGGGCATGGCTGAGGCCCACCAGTACTGATCAGAATGCAGAGCCTGGTCAAGCGAATGCCTTACTTTTTGGAAGTCTGACTCACTATTATCCATTGTTTTGATTGCCTGGATAGCCATATTAGTTAATTCCCACTGCATCTGGTGTATTTCATTGTTTTTATCCTGCCAGCGCGAATAGGGGGTGTTCTGCTCAATATCTTTTTTCATTAGTGCCCAGGAAGAGGGCCGCGGATCAATCTCCTGTTTATTTTTGAAGAGTGGGGCCAACTCTG
Source organism: Patescibacteria group bacterium (assembly GCA_018816445.1). Lineage (GTDB taxonomy): Bacteria > Patescibacteriota > Patescibacteriia > UBA10025 > JAHIVO01 > JAHIVO01. Next base: position 4,667 of record JAHIVO010000064.1, on the reverse strand, counting down.
ATATGGTAACTGATTTGAGCTCTTTAGTTTTGTATAAATCAAAAAGAAGCTCTTCCAGCCCAGGACGATGATGGCCAAAAGTTTCACCATCCATGGCGGTAATTAAGTATTCATTTTTATTTATCCTGTCGCCCAGTAATTGGATTAGCATATTGCCTGAAAAAACACTCATGCCAATTTCTGCCGATAGGATCCGGAAGCTAGTTTCCCGCTCCCGGAAAAAGACAAGGAAATCATTCATCCCTTTTAGTGTATAATTTTTTGACCAATCAATATCGTGGATATTACCGGAAAAAGCCAGCTCATCCAGGATTATCCATTTGTATCCAAGTTTAGCAACAATTTCCCCAACCTTTCTGTCGTAACCCATTTCCGGCGGGAAAAAACCTTTTGGCCGGTAGGCCTGACCAAAATATTTTTTATTGGTTTCAGTATTGAGCTTAATTTGCCTGATAATTTCATCTTTTGGCATAAGGGGGAGAAAAGGATGGTATTTGGCGCTGCCGGTTAATTCAATCTGCCCTTTGTCCAATAATTTTTTTATATCCTCAATAACATCATGACAATCATATTTATCAAAAAGTTCAGTTAAACCCGCGTTAATATTTATAGTTACCCTGGCTTGACTGTTTTTCTTTAGACCTTTCAGGATTTTTCGATAGCTTTCATTGGCGATCTTTTTCACCCAGTATTCTTTTTGGGTAGGCGGCTGGTAAATGTGTAAAAAATTTGCCCAAATCATTTTTTAAAAATTTATTTTTTTACCCCCAATATATCTAATTTCTTTCTGACTGGCTAAGTAATTATCAGCTATAGTTTTGAATTTGTTTGTTTGCTGCCACTTTTTTGATTGTCGGATAATACTATCAGCAATACTGGCAATCGGCTGAATATTTTTTTCTAATAGTGATGCTAGATATAAAATTTCTTTGGTTTTTTTCTTGATTATTGCCAAGCTCCACCAAGGCTTGGCCGAGGCCCACCAAAACTGGTCAGAAGCTAACCGCCTATCCAGTAAAGCCCTAGCTTTGTAATAGTTAAAATGCTGTTTATTTTTGTTAACTAACTGGATGACCTCGTTTAGTAATTTCCACTGAAGATGATGAATGGAGTTGTTAGCTCCCTGCCACAAGATATAAGGATTATTTTTATTGACCTCAAAATTTCTTGATGACCAGCTGGATTTTTTGGGGTTTACGGTTTCTTTAGTTTGATATTTATTAAGCAGCTCGCTTATGGTTAAGGTTTTTACGTTTTTTTCAGTGGCCAATTCTGTCCAGAATTTATCAAACCCGAGCCGATGATGGCCAAGGTTTTCACCGTCCATGGCGGTTATTAAATATTCCGAGCTGCGTTTTTCTTTATGCACGAATTCCCAAAATTTTTCCGGATGATTAGCCTGACTGTGGAACGAGAAATAATCACTAACAGCCCTGTTTCTAAAAACCGCCTTTAGGCCAACCCCCTTAATTATATATTTATGATTAAAATTAATTTTCTCCAGCTTACCATAGGCAGCAATTTCGTCCATGATAATCCATTGATATTTAAGTCTATTAACAATTTTGGCCAGCTCTGGGCTATAACCCATTTCCGGCGGGAAAAAACCTTTTGGCCTGTAAGCCCGGCCAAAGTATTTTTTGTTAATGTAATCATTTAATTTAATTTGCCTGATAGCTTCCTTGGCAGGGATTAACGGGAGGATTGGGTGGTAGCAGGCAGTGCCTGTTAGTTCAATCTGCTTTTTAAAGGCCAATATTTTTATTCTTTTAACAATATCTGTTAATTTATGCTCAACTAGCTGTTCTGTTAAAGACCCAGAAATATTAAGGGTAATTCTTAATTTTTTATTTTTTTCAAGAGTTTTTAAAATTGGCCGGTAGCTCTCATGCGCGACTTTTAAAATAATTTTTAGCGGCCAGTTTGGTGGTTGGTATATATGAAAAAAATTTGCCCAGTACATTTAAATTTAGTGTTAGTTGATATAAGGTGGTTTTTTCTGCTGTCTTTGCTTAATAGCTAGGTTATAGAGCTTGAAATATTTTTTAGCCGGCAATTCCCAGGAGTAGGATTGTTGCATGGCGCGCCAGGTTAAGTATTCCCAAATCTGAGTGTATTTATAATTTTCCAGGGCTCGGGTCAAGGCAATAAGGAAATCTTCTTTAGTGTATTTTTTGAAGACAAAACCATTTCCTTTCCTGGTTTTGGGATTAAAGTTAGTAATGGTATCAGACAGGCCGCCGGTTTCATGAACAATAGGTATTGATCCGTAGCGCAAGCTCTTAAGCTGGGAAATGCCGCATGGTTCAAATCGGGAAGGCATTAAAAACATATCAGATCCGGCATATACCTTTGATTCCATTTCTTCCCGAAAAGGGGTGTATATCCCAATTTTTTTTGGGAATTTTTTGGCCATTTTTTTAAAAAACATGACATATTCTTTAAATCCCTCGCCTACAATTACAATCTGCAGGGGGAGGCGCATAAGAATATCAATTGTTTCCATTATTAAACTAAATCCTTTCTGTTCGGTAAGGCGGTTCACAATGCCAATTAAGGGGATGTCAGGATTTTTTTCCAGCCCGATGATTTTTTGCAGCTCTAGCTTATTTTTTTTCTTGCGCCGAAGGCTATTCCAATCGTATTTAAAAATAATGTTATTGTCATAGGCTGGGTTATGGACAGTATAGTCAATGCCGTTTATTATTCCATGCAAGTCTTTTTTTCTGCGGCGCAGGTATTTATCAAGCCCTTGCCCAAATTCCGGGGTAGTGATCTCTTCGGCATAGCGTTCACTAACAGTATTAATAATATCTGAATAAAAGATGGCCCGTTTAGTAAAATTGATTCTTTTTATAAAACCGGTGTTTTTAAGGGGATCCTGGCGGTATTCATTTTTTCCTTTATTTGATTGAACCCACCAGTTGTCTGCTGACTGAAAGGTTAAGTTGTGAATAGTAAACACCGTGGCCGTTTTTTTTAGAGAAGGATAACGAGAGGCGTTTTTAGTTAAAAAGTATGGTACCAGGCCAGCTTGCCAGTCATGGCAATGAATAACTTGGGGTTTAATAGAGCGTAGTTCCAGTAGCTTAAGGGCGGCTAGGTTAAAAATTAAGAAGCGCAGATTATCATCAGGGTAACCATATACTTTAGAGCGTTTACCGAATAGCTTATCATTAGCAATAAAATAGATTTTTAAGTTATCATTGAAATTTAGTCGATAGAAATTAACAGAATATTTTTGTTTACCCACAGAGATGATAGTTGAAGCAGGTACCTTTTGCAGATTAAGACCTTGCTTTTTTATAAAATTATAATATGGGGTTATTAAAAAAACCTGATAACCAAAACCGGCCAGGGCTTTTGATAAAGCCTTGGTTACATCAGCTAGTCCTCCGGTTTTTGAATATGGTGATACTTCAGAGGCAATACTGGCAATACGAAATCTTTTTCTCATAGTAAAATTATTGATTATTTAAATTCTTTTGTTTGGGCACAACAGGCAGCTATAGCCAGGGCATCTGCTAGGTCGTCAGGCCTGGGGATCTTTTTTAGTTTAAATATCAGTTTTATCATTTTTTGAATTTGAACTTTAGAGGCAAATCCATATCCGGTTATAGCTTGTTTAACTTGAAGAGGCGTGAATTCTTTAATCGCGATTTTATGTTGCTGGCAGGTTAACATACAGACACCCCGGGCTTGCCCGACTTTAAGGGCGGTTTTAACGTTTTTGGCAAAAAAGAGCTCTTCAATTGCTGCCACGCTTGGCTTGTACTTTTTTATTAGTCTAGTTAATTCCTGGTGGATTTTATTAAGCCGATGGCTAAATTCTTCCTTAGCACTTGAGATAATTACGCCACCTTTTATTACCCGTAATGAATTACCAGATTGCTCAATAATACCGTAGCCTGTGGTGGCTAGACCAGGGTCAATGCCAAGAATTATTTTCTTTTTAGAGATTGGCATTAGTAAAATAATTATTTATATCGTCATTGGCTTCAAGTTCCTCGAATAACTTATTTAACTGATTTATCTCCTTTTCCTGGGCTGCAATTTTATTTTTTGGCACCATTTCAATTTCAGATGATTCAATAGAAATATTTAGTTGTTTAACAGCTTTTTTAATGATCGGAAGGTCATTTGGTTGGGTCAGGATGGAATATCCTTCTTCTTCCTCAAGTATGTCTTCAGCTCCGGCATCAATAATATTTAATTCAAATTCCTCCTTATTTTTTAGATTATTTTTAAGTATTCGTAAAACTCCCTTGGCATCAAACATCCAAATAACACTGCCGCTATTGCCTAAGTTCCCCTGATGTTTTGATAAAATGTTGCGAATTTCAGCCGTAGTCCGGTTTTTGTTGTCAGTAGTTGCCTCAATGATTATGGCTGAACCGCCGGGGCCGAAGGCTTCATATATTACTTCCTCAATAGTATTTTCCCCTGTCTCACCACTACCCCGCTTAATAGCTCGCTCTATATTATCATTAGGCATGTTTGATGATCTGGCTTTATCAATGGCTAAACGCAGTTTAAAGTTGCTGTCCGGGTCAGGACCACCTTGTTTAGTGGCAATAGTAATAGTTTTAGCAAGTTTGGTAAAAAGGTTACCCTTTTTTTTGTCCGTGACTGCTTTTTGTCTTTTTATCTGTGACCATTTAGAATGC
>JAHIVO010000063.1 GCA_018816445.1 Patescibacteria group bacterium | reverse complement strand
TAAAAATGATTGATTCCATCCGGAATGCCAAACATAAACTGCTGATTTCTCTCACCTACGGCTCCGGCCTGCGCGTCAGTGAAATAGTCAGCCTAAAAGTAAAAGATTTGGACCTGGAAGAACTGGTGATTCATATAAAGCAAGCTAAAGGCAAACGCGACAGGATTACCATATTCCCGGGAAAATTAAAACAAGACATGCAATCTTTTATTGACGGTAAAGAAAAAAATGATTATGTATTCGCCAGCGAGCGCGGCGGAAAATTATCATCCAGGACAGCCCAAAAAGTATTTGAACACGCGTTAAAGCGAGCTGGCATACAAAAACAAGCGTCTTTTCACTCCTTACGGCATAGTTTTGCCACTCATTTGCTGGAAAATGGAACCGATATCCGCTATGTTCAGGAATTATTGGGACATCAAAACATTAGGACAACACAGCGTTACACCCAGGTGACTCATACAAGCCTAAAAAAAATTATAAGCCCATTATAAATTTTATAAAATAGCCTGCGTTCCGTTAATTTTAATTTACTGCTATACTATTTATACGAAATCAACTTTTCAGCTAGTCAGTTTTCCAGTTTATAAGCTTATCAGCCTTTCAGCCCTTCAGCTTGCCAGCTATAAGCAATACGCTATCAGCCATCAACCATAAACTATAAACTATTTGCCATAAGCAATAAGCTATATGCTAAATATCATAACCAACCCCCACCCTGCCTTACGCCAAAAAGCCAAAGAGGTTGATCTGGAAGAAATTCCAAAATTACATCAATTTCTCAACGATATGGCAAAGATCATGCTGAAGAAAGACGGCATTGGCCTAGCCGCTAACCAAGTTGATATATTAAAGAGAATAATCATAGTCAACACTAAAGACGGCCCTTTGGCACTCATAAATCCCAAACTTCTCAGAAAATCATTTAAAAAGGAAGAAGCTGAAGAAGGCTGTTTATCAGTTCCAGACGTTTTTGGCATGGTCAAGCGCAATTACAGCCTGACAGTTAAAGCTTATACCAAAGACGGACAAGAAATTAGTATTAAGGCTACTGGCCTTTTTGCCCGTGTCTTACAGCACGAAGTAGACCATATTAACGGAATTTTGTTTATTGATAAAGCTAAAAATATTACCAAAGGAAAACCACGAGATGAGCAAGACAAGCTTTAATACAATTTTTTTTGGTACGCCGGATTTTGCCGTGCCTGTTTTGCAGACTTTGCATAATCTTGAATTTATAAAAATTACGTCGGCAGTTACCCAACCTGATAAGCCAGTTGGCAAAAAACAGGTTATCACTCCCCCGCCGGTAAAAATTGAAGCTGAAAAAAATAACCTGACTGTACTCCAGCCAATCAGCATTAAAACTAAAGAGTTTGAACAAATTATACGCCAGCAAAAACCGGATCTGGCAATTATTATAGCCTATGGAAAAATTATCCCTGCCAACCTGTTGGAAATATCAAAATTTGGCTGGTTAAACATACACGCTTCCCTGCTGCCAAAATACAGAGGCGCCTCGCCGATTCAGGGATCCATCCTGAATGGAGAATCACAAACCGGAGTGACTTTAATGAAAATTGACCAGGGCTTGGATACCGGTTCTATTATCAGCCAAAAGGAAATTCCCATAGAACCTACAGATAATTTCCAAACCCTGCATGAAAAATTAGCTCGGCTCGGCGCTGAATTAATCAAAGAATCACTCCTTGATTATTTGAACGGCAAATTAAAACTTATACCTCAAAACAATAATCAGGCTTCAGCTACAAAAATTATTAAAAAACAGGACGGCCAAATTAATTGGGCTAATCCAGCTGAATATATTGAACGGCAAATCAGAGCTTATACATCTTGGCCTGGTACTTTCTGTTTTTGGGGAGAAAGCCGATTGAAAATTCTAAACGCCGAGGTAAACATGTTACCGAAAAATCTTAAACCAGGAGAAGTCTTTATTCACGGTAAAGCAATAATTATCGGCACCGGGAAAAATGGACTTAAAATTACCAAAATCCAGCTAGCTGG
>JAHIVO010000062.1 GCA_018816445.1 Patescibacteria group bacterium | reverse complement strand
TATTTTTTATTCGTTTCTGATTCGTCAGATTTATCTGAACAAACTAATAATAACCAAAACCAAACAACTAACATTAACAAACAAACTAACATGGCTAGTAAAAAAACATATTCATTTCCGGGTATCCTGCCTGATGAGCGGATTAAGAATAAAAAAGTGGTGTTAAATACTAATAAGGGAGTGATTGAGTTTGAGCTGTATGCGGATGATGCTCCCAAAACAGTGAGTAATTTCGTGTATCTGGCAGAAGAAGGGTATTATAACGGACTTACTTTTCATAGGGTTGAACCGGGTTTTGTGATCCAGGGCGGCGATCCTAACGGCACCGGCACTGGCGGACCAGGCTATAAATTTGAAGATGAGCCGGTAACTAGGAATTATGATCAGGGCATCGTAGCCATGGCTAATTCCGGACCTGATACCAACGGTTCCCAGTTTTTCATTATGCTGGAAAATAAAACAACGCTACCCAAGGATTATACGATTTTTGGCAAGGTGACTGCAGGCATAGAGGTGGTCAAGCAGATTGAAGTTGGTGATACGATGGACACGGTCAGTATTGAATAAAAAAATACCCTCAAAAACCTTGATATGAAAAAAATTGAACCAAAAAATTTAAAACGTCTTTTAGATCTAATCTATAGTGCCCATCAAGACCATAATACACGAAAAGATTTTCGACAAAATGGAGAAGTGCCATTCGTCGTACATCCAATGTGGTGCGCTTTCATCCTACTTAATGATCAACGTATTCCTTTTGAAGAGCGCGAATTAGGTTACCAGGTTTTACTGCTTCATGATATTCTTGAGGATACAAGTCTAGAAATTCCGGATTACGTTGACCCTAAAGTTTTGGAGCATGTTAAAGAAATGACGCATGATACTTGGGAAGAAGAGCAAAATATTAATAGCAAGACCCCATTTATTAAACTGCTAAAACTTTGTGATAAAATCGCCAGCATGTACGATGAAACAGTTAGAGACGAACCTGCGCGACGTAATGAATGGAAAGCATTAACGCAAAGATTACTGGTTGATGTCGAAAGTCATTATGGAAAAATACGTTTAATTACATTAGCAAAAGCTGTTTTAAATGATTCAAACTGGTAATAATGGTGGTTAGAATTTATTTCTTATGGAAGGCTCTAACGCGATCAACCTTTTTTAGCTGCTGTTTTCGTAGTCTAATGTTTTTGAAGATGATGCGGTATAGGTATTTGACAGTTTTTTATAGTTGCTGTACGATGTTTTCAATGAAGCATAATTTATTACAATCTAACCCACCTAACAAGCGCTATTTATTGTAGTTGCTTGCTTAATGGTATAAACAAACAATAATAGCGCCGATTAAAAAGAACGGCGCTTTTTTAGTAATTTGTAAATTATCATGAATATAACAGACTATATACATTTAGAAAATAAATATGGTGCTAATAATTATAGTCCCCTGGACGTTGTTATTAAAAAAGGACAAGGCGTTTTTATTTGGGATATTAATGGTAAAAGGTATCTTGATTGCTTAGCGGGCTATTCAGCGCTGAACCATGGTCATTGCCATCCAAAGATAATCAGAACAATTATTAAGCAGCTGGGGAGACTTACATTGACTTCCAGGGCATTTCGCAATGATCAGCTTGGTTTTTTTAATAAAAAAGTTTGCCAGATAACAGGATTTAAAAAAGTGTTGCCCATGAACACAGGAGCAGAAGCGGTTGAAACGGCGATTAAGCTGGCTCGTAAATGGGGATATGAAAAAAAGGGCATTGAAAAGAATAAGGCTGAGATTATTGTTTGTGAAAATAATTTTCACGGCAGAACAACAACTATTGTCGGCTTTTCCAGCGACAGTTACAGCAGAGACGGCTTTGGGCCTTTTACTGATAGTTTTATTAAAGTTAAATTTGGCGAGGCAAAGGCCGTAGAGGAAAATATTACTGGTAATACTGCTGCGGTTTTAGTAGAGCCGATACAAGGCGAGGGCGGCATTATAATTCCAGAAGATGGATATTTAAAGAGGGTGAGAAAAATCTGCACAGAAAATAATGTTTTACTTATGCTTGACGAAATTCAAACTGGCCTGGGCAGGACCGGCAAGATGTTTGCCTATGAGCATGAACATATCAAACCTGACGTGTTAATCATTGGCAAGGCGTTGTCAGGAGGAGCGTACCCAATATCTGCGGTTTTGGCTGATGATAAATACATGTCAGTGTTTACTCCGGGCAGTCATGGATCCACCTATGGAGGTAATCCTATTGCTGCTGCTGTCGGCGTTTCCGCACTGGAGATTATAGAGGAGGAAAAATTAGTGGAAAATTCAGCTTATGTAGGCGGGTATTTGTTGCGGAAGCTGAAGACGATCAATAGCCCTATTATTAAAAACATTCGTGGCAGAGGTTTGTTAATTGGTATAGAATTACATCGGCGGGCGGGCGGCGCAAGAAGATACTGTGAAATGTTAATGGACATTGGTTTGCTTTGCAAAGAATCACACGAAAACGTGATTCGATTGACGCCTCCATTAATAATTACAAAAAATGAAGCAAATACAATTTTAGATGCATTTAGGAAAGTTTTTAAAAATTGAGGACAAATTATATGAAAATAATTACGATTATTGGCATTGGCAATATGGGCAGGGGGATAGCTATGGGATTATTGCGAAAGAAAATCGTTTCGCCGAGTAATTTAATTTTGAGCAACCGTACTCTATCCCGGCTGAAGGAGTTTAAGAAACTCGGAGTAGGGGTTAGGACAGATAATAAAACAGCCGCTCAAAATTCCGGGATGATAATATTGGCCGTAAAGCCGCAGGTATTAACCGCGGTTCTGAAGGAAATTAAGCCGGTAATTTCTAAAAAACAGGTGATTATTTCCGCAGCTGCCGGTGTTACCATCAAAACCATAAAAAAGACTATCAGCCACGATCAGCCGGTGGTCAGGGTTATGCCAAATCTTGGCGCTCAAGTCGGTGAGTCAATGTCTGTCTGGACAAAGAGTAAAGAAGTTACAAATAGGCAAACCAAGATGATAAAAAGAATTTTAAAAGCAATGGGTCAGGAGCATTACGTGAGCCATGAAAAAATAATTGATAAAATAACGGCTATTTCAGGCAGCGGGCCTGCTTACGTTTTTTACCTCGCGGAATTGCTCGAGAAGTCAGGTATGAAATTAGGATTAAACGGCAAATTAGCCAGTTTGCTGGCCAGACAAACACTGATTGGCAGTTCTAAAATTTTATCAAGCTCACAAAAGTCATACAAAATATTAAGAAAAGAAGTTACTTCCAAAGGAGGCGTTACGGAAGCTGCTTTCAGAGTGATTGATGATTCTGAATTTGAAAAAATTTTCATTAAAGCCATACGGGTAGCTCATAAAAGAGCTAAAGGATTAAATAAATAGTATTAATGAAAAAAATACTCTTCCCATAGGAAGGGTTTTTTGGTAATCGCGTTTGTAATTTGAAAAAAAGAAAAATTATTTCTTGCGAGAGGCCCTGATTCGATCAACCTCTTTAAGCCGCTGTTTGCGAAGCCTAACATTCTTGGGAGTAATCTCTAAATACTCGTCATCATTCATTATTTCCATGCCGCTCTCAATAGTTAAGGCGATTGGAGGAGTCAGGGCAATGGCGTCATCTGACCCAGAAGCACGCATATTTGTCAGCTGTTTTCCCTTGATCGGATTAACGGCCATGTCGTCTCCCTTGGAAGCGTCTCCTATGACCATGCCTTCATAAACCTGGATATTTGGTCCTATATACAGCTGTCCGCGGGTTTGCAGGTTATAAAGCGAAAAACCCAGCGCTTTCCCTGTCGCCATAGAAGTCATGGATCCGGTACTTCTTTTTTCAATGTGGCCGGCATGAGGCTTGAAGTCTAGCACTCGCGCGGCCATAATTCCCTGGCCCCGTGTATCAATGATAAATTCGCCTCGATAGCCTAATAGTCCTCGCGTCGGAATTTCAAACAATAAGCGAGTTTGTTGGTCTTTGTGCTGCATGTCCATCATCTTGCCGCCGCGCTTGGCAAGTTTTTCAATTACAACTCCAGAAAAGTCGATGGGAATATCGATAGTGACTTCTTCAAATGGTTCAAACAATTTTCCACTCACTTCTTTGGTAATTACCTGCGGCTGGGAAATCTGCATTTCATATCCTTCTCGTCTCATATTTTCCAGCAAAATCGC
>JAHIVO010000061.1 GCA_018816445.1 Patescibacteria group bacterium | reverse complement strand
GCATTGGCTTCGGCCTGGGCTTGATTACCAAGGCAGTTTTAGCTGTAAATAGTACCAATATTGAATCAGGCCAAAAAATCGGTTTTTTTGAACAAATCAAGCATTTAATTTCTAATCCAGAAGATCAAATCCAGGGCGAAAACGAAGACCGGATAAATATTCTGCTGACCGGCATTGGCGGACCAGGGCACCAGGGGGCTTACTTAGCCGATACAATTATTGTCGCCAGCCTTAAAACTTCAACCAATGAGGTAGCCACCCTATCTATCCCCCGTGACCTGTATGTAGACATCCCGGAGTTTGGCTGGCGTAAAATCAATAACTCGCTGGCTTTTGGCCTGGAAGCTGATTATCCAGGCGGAGGGGAAGTCCTGCTAAAAAAGGTGGTAGAGGATGTAATCGGCCTTGATATCCAGTATTTTGCCCGTGTTGACTTTGCTGGTTTTAAGAAAATTATTGACGATCTTGGCGGTATAGATATTTACGTAGACAACGGCTTTACTGATTATGAATATCCAGATTATAACTTTGGATATCAGACCATATCATTCTCCCAGGGCATGAGCCATATGGACGGCGAGACAGCTCTCCAATATGTAAGGTCCAGGCATGGAACAAACGGCGAAGGATCTGATTTTGCCCGCTCTAAGCGCCAACAAAAAGTGCTGTTTGCTGTTAAGGAAAAATTCTTTTCCATTAATACAATCATTAATCCCAGCAAGATCATTAAGGTGCTGGATGACCTGGGCGACCATAATAACACCAATCTTCAAATCTGGGAAATTGTCAAGCTGGCACAATTAGTTGAGGATGTGGATCTTGATAATCTAATCACCAAAGTTCTAGATACCGGATCAGACGGCCTATTGGTTTCAGATACCACAATTGATGGTGCATATATACTATTGCCAAAAAGCGGCGACTACAGTGAAATTCAATATTTAGCGGAAAATATATTCAACGCTAATATCATTAAAAAAGAAAATGCTAATATTGAAATACAGAATTCAACCGAAGTTGCCGGCTTAGCTTCAGTCACGGCTGACCAATTAACCGGCATGAACTATAATATTACCAAAATTGGTAATTCAAAATTGGATCAACCTTTAAGTAAAACAACTATTTATGACCTGTCCAATGGGACTAAACCCTACACTGTTGTCAGCTTAAAAAACCTGCTTAAAGCGTCGGTTTCAACTACCCTGCCGGCTTTTCTGACTCAAGCAAGTGTGGAATATAATACAATTATTCCGGCCACCACAAATGTAAATGTCCAGGCGGACGGGCAAGAAACTGAAATCCTTATAGTTATCGGTACTGATCAGACAGATGAAACACAATTATAAAAACTTCTAACCTTATTCTAGGATACTATGTATGAATAAAGCCCTGCCCCAAGTTGTATTGGTTGGCCGAATAAATGCAGGTAAGTCAACATTATTCAATACCCTGAGTGAAACTGGCCAAGCTATAGTTTCGCCTATTCCCGGTACTACCCGGGATTTAAATTATGCCAAAATTAACTGGCGCGAGCATCAATTTACGCTTATTGATACTGGCGGACTTGATGCTGGCCAGCTGGGCCAGATAGAAGGTTTTGTGCAGAAAAAAGCTTTCCAGGCCATTGAAAAAGCTGATTTGATAGTGCACATAATTGACGGACACCTTGAGCTAACCAGTGAGGACAGAAAGATTTCCAAGCAATTTAAAAAAGACAATAAAAAAACTATCCTGGTCATTAATAAGGTTGACGGTTACAAATTAAGGACTAATGTTTCTCCTGATTTTTACAAACTGGGCTATAAAAAAACAATGCTTATCTCGGCAATCAACGGCGTTGGCACCGGCGACCTATTGGATGAAATAATTAACTTCCTGCCAGTCAAAAAGACAACTGAAAAAAAAATAGACTTAAAGCTATCAATTATCGGTAAAACAAATGTTGGAAAATCATCTATCCTAAACGCCATACTGGGCGAGGAATGGGTAATCGTTACCCCCTATCCCCATACCACGCGTGAACCGCAGGATACGACCATTACTTATTTCAAAAAAAACATACTGTTAGTAGACACGGCTGGGCTAAGAAAAAGAGGGAAAATTTCCGATCGCATTGAAAAAATCAGCGCTGCTAAAACGATTACTGCAATTAAACGCTCGGATATTTGCCTGTTTGTTACTGATGCTTCCCAACCGCTGTCCACCCAGGATCAGATAATTTCCGAATTAGCGGTAAATAACCAAAATGGTATAATTATTATTGTTAATAAATGGGATTTAATTCAGGATAAAACACCGCAGTCAATTAATAAATTCATCAAGTATTACCAGCGGTTCTTTCCTCAACTATGGTGGGCGCCAATAATCTTTGTTTCAGCCGTAAAAAAACAACGCACCTCTAAACTTATAAAACTGGCTTTAGAAATACAGGCAGAACGGCAAAAAAAGCTTAAGCCCGGGCAATTGCAACTAGTGCTTGATAAAGTCGCTTTAAAAAAATCTAAGCCTTCCAAAGGAAAAAAATCGGCCACTATCCACTCTCTTGACCAGATTAGCACAGAACCACCGGCTTTTCAGCTGCAAGCCAGAAAAGGCGAACTAATTCATAAAGCATATTTAAATCTATTGGAAAAACAGCTAAGAAAAAATTTTGGCTTCAACGGTACCTCCATTAACATTTCCCTAAAAGAGAAATAACCATATATGATTTTAATCGCAGGGCTGGGTAACCCAGGCAACATGTATAAAAATACCAGGCATAATTTTGGTTTTAAAGTGTTAGAAAACATAACGGGTTATAATTTTAATAAAAAATTCAACTCCTTGATATCTAAACATCAAGATGACCTGGCCTGGCTGGCCTTGCCCCAGACGTTTATGAACAATTCTGGCCTGGCAATAAAAAAAATTGCCGACTATTATAAAATTAAGCCCAAAGATATCTGGGTAATACATGATGATATTGACCTCCAGCTCGGAAAAATCCGAATAAATTTCAATCGCTCAGCTGCCGGACACCATGGCATTGAATCAATAATTAAATCACTCAAGACAAAGGAATTTTGGAGAATCAGGTTAGGCATTCTTGGCACGGAAAAAAATAAAATTCCCACCGACAATTATGTCCTGCAAAAATTTAATGCCCAAGAAATGAAGCTGGTAAAAAAAGCAATCTCAAAAACGCATGAAGCATTAAACGAATTCCTAAAAATTGGAATATCATCAACTACTTACAAAATATCTTAATAAAATAATGGAAACGCAAAAAAAACTTCTTATAGACAGAATACTAAACACATTTGCAGAACAAAAAGCCACTGACCTGCATATGACTGTAGGCATACCGCCCGTCCTGCGTATAGACGAAAAGCTTATTCCCTTAGACAATGAACCAATTATTGACCAGGAATTATTGCAATCTTTTGTCGGTGAAATACTAGACGAAGGCCAGTTGAAAACCCTGGAAGAAAAGCGGGAAATCGTAATCGCTTACCAGTTTAATAAACAGGCTCGCTTCAGGGTAAATATTTATTATCAAAAAAGAGCTTTGGCCGCATACTTAAGGATAATTGGTACGCAAATTGTTCCTCTCAATCAATTAGGACTGCCCCTGGGGGCATTGGAAAAAATTTCGGATTTACAGGAAGGGTTAGTTTTAGTCAGTGGGGCTTTTGGTTCAGGTAAAACCACCACCTCCGCTTCTATTATTGACCATATTAATACCTTACGTTCTGCCTATATACTTTCAATTGAAAAACCTATTGAATATATTTTTACTAATAAGAAAAGTATCGTTGAACAAAGGGAAGTGGGCCGGGATGCTCTCAACTTTGAAAAAGCCCTGAGTTTAATTACTCAGGAGGATGTTGATGTAGTCTTTGTCTCCGAACTTTCCTCGCCGGAAATTATTAAGCAAGCGCTAAATGTTGCCACTTCAGGCCGCTTAGTGATTGCTAATATTGAAGCTGATACAATTATAAAAACTTTGGAATTTCTGATAAACCATTTCCCAAGCAATGAACAACTGCAAATCCGTCACCAGCTGTCTATAAACCTGGAAGGTATTATCTGCCAGCAGTTAGTGCCTAATATTGGAGGCGGCCAAGTGGCTATTGCTGAAATTATGATATCCACTCCCCCCATCCGTTCTTTAATTAAAGAAGGATCTCTAAATCAAATTTCAAATATTATTCAAACATCTAGAGAGGAGGGTATGGTTCCATTAGACTGGTCGCTGGCCGAGTTGGTTAAAACCAATACAATACTGCTTGATCAAGCCCTGAAACACGCTAGCGATCCAACCCATTTAAAACACCTGTTACGAGTATAATCAATTTAATGCCATGCCTTTGGGTTTCAATAAAAGCTTTAACGTTGTCGGAGTTGATCTTGGATCATCTACTATTAAGATAGTTGAACTTGAACATACTAATAATGGATCCCGGCTGGTTACTTATGGCATAGCCGAACAGAAACACTCGCTATATAAGCTGGACTCCCAATCCAATCAAAAAGAACTCGCTTCGCTTCTGCAGGAAGTTGTAAAAAAGGCCCGGGTAACCACCTCACGGGCTGTGACCGCCATCAGCTCAATCAATGCCTTTAATACTGTAGTAGATCTGCCATCAATGCCTGATAAGGAAATTAAGTCTGCCATCCAGTGGGAAGTAAAAAAAATCATCCCCTTGCCGCTTGAAAAAATGACTTTAAACTGGCAAATTATTCCCAGTCAGGGTAAGGGTAAAAAAATCCTTCTAACGGCAGCGCCCAAGGAAATTGTTGAACAATACATGGAAATATTCAAAAAAGCTGATCTGATATTAACCGGCATTGAAACTGACATTTCAGCCCTCAGAAGGTCAACGATATCCAATAATACTACTGCCTTATTAATTGATATTGGTGCTACAAATACTAATATTGCCATCATTTCAAATGGCCTGCCAGTTATCAGTAGAAATATTGATGTCGGCAGCAAAACAATAACCCTGAATATCGAAAAAAATATGAATGTTGGCCCTGACAGGGCTGAACAATTCAGGGATGACATTGGTCTGCCAAAAGATTCATTTATTGGCCACCCGGCTGGTCGGGCGATTTCTTTTGTCATGGATAATATGATTATCAAGGAAGTTAAACGCGTCATCTCCACTTACCAGGATAATGATAAAAAAGACATTAACAAAATTGTAATTTCAGGCGGTTGCTCTCATCTGAAAAATATAACCAGCTATTTCTCGCGTGAACTTAAA
Source organism: Patescibacteria group bacterium (assembly GCA_018816445.1). GTDB lineage: Bacteria > Patescibacteriota > Patescibacteriia > UBA10025 > JAHIVO01 > JAHIVO01. The sequence goes on along the minus strand of JAHIVO010000061.1, from coordinate 68,279 downwards.
ATTGAAACAATTATTGGTGATCCCTGGCAGAATATTACTTACCCGGAAGCATTAGCCGAGGAATTGAAAAAAATTGGCCCGAACTTAGCTGTTGCCGTTGGTTTAGCTCTGAGGAAGAAAAAATAAAAAAACGCCCAGCTTCCTGCCTCCAAGCGCAAGATTTCACAGTAATAACTATAAAACCTTATCTCAAGGTTACTTACAAGGCTTAGGAGGGGTTGCCCAGTTTTCACCGCTTGGCAGGCAGAAAGCTGAACGCAGTTTTCAAATTCTGCTTGTCCACTTGATTTTTTCAAAAACAATTGCAATACTACATATTAGCAGACATAAATAGCCATGTCAAGGTCCTTTTTTTACATATTAAAGGAAATTTGGCTAATTTTAGCAATTTTACTATATTTTCTTCAAATTAAAACAGACAAAAAGTGACTGAAAAATATCCCAGCAGGGCAGACAGCAAGGGGTCATTCAACAAGGAAGATAAAATCAGTGATAATCACCAGGCCCTCCTTTTAACAGGTCTTCCCCATCTTACTAGTCAAGCATACTTCATCACAGTAAATCCCCTTTTCCAGACAAGGATTGTTTTTTGGTTATTGAAAAGTGTAGATATTCTTAAAGCCCAGCGCTTATTAATTTACTGGCATACAAATTATAAGATTTCTAAGCCTATCTGGCTGCTGGAAGAAATTAACCCGCTTAGAGCTATACGCCTAAAAGATCTATTACCTCAAATAATACTTGTTGATATAGCCAGGCTTGATGATAAGCTGCCGTCGCTCCAAAATGCCGAAAATAATTTTCTGACTATTATAAAAAATCAAAACTATTCCCCTTCCCAGATTGCACAAAAGCTAATTAGTCTTGGTTACGACTTTACAGGCCAAGCCAGTCAATCTGGATACTTTTCCCGGCGTGGCGGGATCATGGATATCTACCCGATTAACCATGAAAAGCCAATCCGCCTGGAATTTGAAGGCAATACCATCACCAGTATAAATACTTTCAACCCAGTAAATAAAAGAATTGATAATAATATTATTGAATGTAAAATCATTGCTACAAAGTTTTCCCAAGCCAACAGCCGAACAAATATTTTTTCCTACTTTGCATTTGCACAGCATCCACTAATAGCCTATGAGGATCAGGAAGAAAATAAATCTGCTTATTCCAGATGGGCAAGCTTTGAAAAAAAAATCTCATCATACAATAGAGTAATAATTCAAGATTTCGGCAGGCAGCCAAAACAGCTCCATTTTGAACAAGCCCCTTATTACCATCAAAACTTTAAAAAGCTGGTAGCCGATTATCAAAAATTTAGCCAAAAAAATTGGCAGCTGGCCATAGCCACTAATAAATCAAAAGAAATAAAACGGCTGCTGAAAACAGGAGAATCATCTTCTCTGCCGATAATCATGTGGCCGTTTAACTACGATTTAAACGGCTTTATTAATGAAAAAAATAAGCAGCTATTCCTCACTGACAAGGAAATATTTGGTGAAGAAAATATTAGTCATGAGTCTCCTCGCCAACAAATTGATCAGGCTTTTATCTTGGGTTTAAAACCCGGAGATTACGTAGTCCACCTGGACCACGGAATTGGCCGTTTCATTAAAATGACTAAAAATACTGTTGAAGAGATGGCTAAAGAATACTTTGTCCTCCAATATGCCGAGGGAGACAAACTATATGTGCCTGTAGAAACAGCTGACAAAATATCAAAATACATCGGCATGGCCCACCCTAAATTGCATCGCTTGTCAGGCGGCCAATGGTACCAGCTGACCCGCAAAGTCAAGCAGGAAGCAAAGGTTCTGGCTCATGAATTGCTGAAAATATACGCTAAGCGGGAAATGACAAAAATCAACCCTTTTTCCAAGGATACCCCGGAAGAAACTGAACTAGCCAGATCATTCATATATAAAGAAACACCTGACCAAGCCAGGGCCATTACCGAGGTAAAAGGCGACCTTGAAAAAGAAACACCCATGGACCGGTTAATCTGCGGCGACGTAGGATTCGGAAAAACCGAGGTGGCAGTCCGCGCTACCCTCAAGGCGGTAATGAACAAAACTCAGGTGGCCCTGCTCTCGCCCACTACGATATTAACGCAGCAGCACTTTGATACTTTCAAGGAAAGGCTGAGAAAATTCCCCTTACGGGTAGGCATCCTCTCCCGCTTTGAATCAGATAAGGAACAGGCGGATACCGTAGAAAAAATAAAAAGCGGCCTTATTGATATTGTCATCGGCACCCATAGGCTGCTTTCGTCTGATGTCAGGTTTAAAAACTTAGGCTTAATAATAATTGATGAAGAGCAACGCTTTGGCGTCAAGGCCAAAGAAAGACTGAAAGCCTTGCGCACACAAGCACATATACTGACTTTAACAGCCACGCCCATTCCCCGCACGCTCAATATTGCCTTATCAGGCGTGCGTGATGTCAGTATTATTGAAACGCCGCCCGAAGGACGCTTACCGATAAAAACTTATATTGAACCCTATGCTGAGGATTTAGTAACTAAAGTCATTAATAATGAGCTGAAACGAAAAGGCCAGGTTTATTACCTTCATAATAAAGTAGAAACTATTAGTTTTGCTGCAAAAAATCTGCAGACGCAGATTCCAAAATCAAAAATTGGTATTGCGCACGGCCGTCTTCCGGAAAAAGAACTAGCCAGTGCTATGCAACAATTTGACACGAAAAAAACCAACGTCCTGGCTTGTTCGACAATAATCGAAAATGGGCTGGACCTGCCGAATGTAAACACGCTAATTGTTGATAACGCCACTAACTTTGGTTTAGCCCAGCTCTACCAATTACGCGGCCGTATCGGCCGCGGTGAACGGCAAGCCTATGCATATTTTTTATACCACCGTAAAAAACTTAAAGGCAACGCCAAAAAAAGGCTGCAAGCACTGATGGAAGCGAAAAAACTGGGCAGCGGCTTCCAATTGGCCCTGCGCGACTTGGAAATCAGGGGTGCGGGCAACATCCTGGGCAAAGAACAGCATGGTAAAGTATCCGCTATTGGCTTGTCCTTATATACTCGCTTGCTGGCCCAGGCTATTGAGGAACTAAAATTCGGACGCGTACAAGAACCAATCAGAGACATTATCATTGACCTGCCGCTGGAAGCCTACATACCCGAGACATTCCTGCCAGAAGAGGAGCGCCTGGTCCTATACCAAAAAATGGCCGGCATCACTAATTTAGACGAATTGAAAGCCCTTAAAGAAAAAATAATGAGGGCGCGCACCAAAGAAGAACAAAAAACGATCCCTCAGGAGATATTTAATTTATTTGAAGTTTTAGAAACAAGGATAATGGCTCAGCAGACTGATATTTCGCATATTGACACTACGTTAATAACGGATCAATTCGGCCATAAAAGAAGAAAACTGATAATTAAATTCCTTTTCCCATTAAAGCCGGACGGACTGGCTAAACTCCTACAAAAAAATCAAAGCTGGCAGTTTAATGACGATTCAATAAAAATTGAACTGGAATCCTTAGGGAAAAACTGGTTAACTGAACTAAAAAAAGTATTGCGGTTATTTCAGACAAAATAAAAAAACTTCAGACAAATCATTATCTACAGTTTTTAACGCGCAAAGCGATAGCCGCAACAATACCACATAGCAAACAAAAAGATGGCGATAATCGGAATGGCCACCAATATTACTGCCCAGGTGGCAATTAGTAAAATAATTGCAGCTAAAATAATTAACATAGCTCACAATATATTCACTACAAACCTCCAGATTTAAAGGACGATATTGAAAACTTATACCCACGATATATCACAAAACCTAGCAAATTCAAGTGTTCAACTTGAATTAATCAAATAATATGTTATGATATATACAGACCTTCCCTAAGAGGTCTTTTTTGTAATAATATATATGAAAGAATACGAAGAAACAAAATACTGGGTCGCTTTTTCCCATATTGAAAGCATTGGCCCTAAAAAATTTAAAATGCTTTACAATCATTTTTCCAGCATGAAAAACGCCTGGCGAGCCAGTTATTCAGAATTGCATGCTGCGGGATTAACAAATAAAGATGCTGAAACAATATTTACTAAAAGGGGAGGTATTAATCCTGATAAGCTTTGGGAAGATTTGACAGAAAATAATATTCAAGTTATTACTATAAAACATGCAAATTATCCGCATCTGTTAAAGCAAATCCACTTACCACCCGCTCTTTTATATGTTAAAGGACAATGGCCTGTAGATTCAGAATATTCTCTGGCCGTGGTAGGTACAAGAAAAACAAGCAGCTACGGCCGCCAAGCGGTTTTAGAGATTACATCAGAACTAAGCAAGGCTGGACTAACAATCATCTCTGGGCTAGCCCTGGGAATTGACGCCCTGGCTCACCAGGCAGCACTTGAAGCGGGCGGTATAACAATAGCAGTATTGGGCTGCGGCCTGGATATCATTTATCCAGCTACTAACCGCCAATTATCTGAAAAAATTCTCAGGGAGAAAGGCGCTTTAATCTCTGAGTACCCTCCTGGCACCCAGCCGCTAAAATACCATTTTCCAGCCAGAAACAGGATTATTTCCGGCCTGTCAAAAGGCGTCCTAGTAATTGAAGGCGGCCAGGATTCGGGTTCGCTTATCACGGCAAACTTCGCCCTGGAACAGAATCGCGAGGTTTTTGCCGTACCGGGCAACATTTTCAGCCAGTCTTCCCGCGGCCCTAACAAATTGATAAAAATGGGCGCTTCAGTTGTGACTAGTGCTAATGATATTTTACAGGCGCTTAACATTGAGCAGGCACAGCAATTTAAAACTAATAAAAAAATTATTCCTGCTTCTCAGGAAGAAAAAATAATTTTGGAATATTTATCATCTGAAGCCCTGCATATTGACGAAATAATTAAGAGTAGTAAACTAAAAAGCAGTATCGTAAATTCCTGCCTGACCATGCTGGAAATGAAAGGATTTGTAAGAAACTTAGGAGGAGCGTACTACGTTCTCTCAGACTAGTATTAATAACTTAATTTCATGGCGAAAAATTTAATTATAGTTGAATCCCCCACCAAAGCAAGAACTGTTTCTAAATACTTAAGCAGTCTGCCTTTTGATGTTAAAGCCAGCGTAGGCCATATCCGAGATCTGCCGAAGAGCAATAAAAAAGCAATTGACATTAAAGCGGGTTTTGTCCCGCATTATGAAATTTCCAAAGGCAAAGAAAAAATTGTCCAGGAACTGAAAAAACTAGCAACCAAAGCAGATCAAATCTACCTGGCTACTGACCCTGACCGGGAAGGAGAAGCTATTGCCTGGCATATAGCAGAAATCTTAAAAAATGGTGATAATCCCAAGCAATATGATATTAAAAGGGTGGTCTTTCATGAAATCACTAAATCAGCCATTGAAGAGGCCATAAAAAATCCGCGGCTGATTGACCAATCGCTCAGAAAGGCTCAGGAAGCACGCCGCGTGCTTGATCGGCTGGTTGGTTATGATTTAAGCGGGCTAATCTGGAAAAAAGTAAGGTACGGCTTATCAGCCGGCCGCGTACAGTCACCTGCCCTAAGAATCTTAGTAGAAAGGGAACGGGAAATTAAAGCTTTTAAACCTGTCACCTATTGGTCAATAACCGCTGACCTGAAAACAAAAGCCGGAGATAAAATCAAATTCACCTGCCACAAAGAGCCGAAAGATAAAAAAACCGTTGAAGGAATACTGCAAGCCGGGAAAAAGGAACCATGGCAGGTAGCTGAGGTTAAAGAATCAAAAATGACCCGCGTGCCGCGAGCTCCTTTCACCACCTCAACCCTGCAGCAGACTGCCAGTTCACGCCTGGGTTATGCGCCATCACGCACCATGCGTACTGCCCAGCGGCTATATGAAGCCGGACACATTACTTATATGAGGACGGATAGTGTTAATATTAGTAAAGAAATAATTCCACAAATAGCATCAGTAATTAATAAAGAATACGGCCAGGAGCACCTGCAACTTAAGAATTACAAAACCACTTCCAAAAACGCACAAGAAGCTCACGAAGCTATTCGGCCAACTAAACTATACAAGCAAATTGCCGGCCACAATGATGAACAAAAAAGGCTTTATACATTAATCAGGCAAAGGACCCTGGCTTCGCAAATGGCTGATGCACAACTGAAAAAAACTAAAATTATCGCCACCATCAATAAGCAAAAAATTCCGGACTTCTCTGTTAATGGTTCACGAATTACCTACCCCGGCTGGCTGCTGGCTGATCCCGCCGCGCGTAATAAAGAAGTGGATCTGCCAAAAGTTGCTGCCAAAGATCCCTTAACTCTTATTGATATTAATTCTGAAGAAAAGCAAACCCAGCCTTTACCGCGTTATTCTGAGGCTGGACTAGTTAAAGAACTTGAAAAACGAGGTATTGGGCGACCCAGTACTTACGCTGCAATTATCAAGACTATTGTTGATCGAGGTTATGTTGAACGAGAAAACAGGTCACTGCATCCGACTGACACGGGTGAAGTAGTCAGCGAATTCCTGGAAAATAATTTTGCTAAGTATATCAGCGATTCCTTTACAGCCGAATTGGAAGATGAGCTTGATGAAATCGCCAACGGTAAGAGGGAATATTTAAAAACCCTAAAAGATTTTTATGGCCCTTTTTCCAAAGACGTAAAAGACAAAGAAAATATTAAAAAAATTACTACTCTTGGCGAGGCTGATAAAAACATCAAATGCCCTAAATGCGGATTAAAAATGGTTATCAAACTAGGACGTTCTGGAAAATTTCTAAGTTGCGCTAAGTTCCCCGACTGTGTCGGCGCCAGGACTATTGAGGGTATAGAATTGGAAGGACCGAAAGAAACTGGAGAAAAGTGCCCGGATTGCAAAGATGGAAAATTAGTAGAAAGGGAAGGGCGGTTTGGAAAATTTATTTCGTGTTCAAATTATCCGAAATGCAAACATATAAAAAATAGCGAAAATAATCAAAATTCAACCGGCATTAAATGTACAGAATGCAAAAAAGGAGAACTGGTTGAACGCCGGGGTCGTTTTGGACTGTTTTACAGCTGCTCTGAATATCCAAAATGCAAATACGCGATTAAAGCTAAACCGACTGGAAAAAATTGCGACTACGTCAGGGAGAGTGGAACTTGTGGCGCCCTGATGATGGAAGGTACCAAAACCATTCCTGAAAGATGCAGTGATAAAACCTGCCCTAACCATAATCCGCATAAACTAAAGTAACGCATGCTCTCCAGCATGCGAAAAGCATCCTTTCTAGGATGTGGAATAAAAGCATATGACTGAAAACAACGAAATTTGCCCCAAATGCGGCTCCACCATGAACATCAAGGAAGGTCGTTTTGGCCAGTTTTTTGCTTGCTCTGGTTATCCGGATTGTAAAACGACTAAACCCCTAAATGACAACGGAAACTTCAATAAACCTCCAGCAGTAAAACCTACTAATGAAAAATGTGAAAAATGCGGCTCAGCAATGGTTGAAAAAAACGGCCGTTATGGCCCTTTTATCGCCTGCAGTGGTTATCCTGACTGCAGGAATATCAAGAATATTGAACAATCAACCGGCGTTGCCTGTCCGAAATGCAAGCAGGGCGACATAGTAGCCAAGCGTTCTCGTCAGGGCCGGATTTTCTATTCATGCAATAAATATCCTGAGTGCAAATTTGCACTATGGCAAAAACCTACCGGAGAAAAGTGCTCTGACTGTAATTCGCTTTTAACCATTACTGCCAACAATAAAATTCGCTGCTCAAATAAGGCATGTAAATTTTCCCAGGCTGGCGAAAAATAGCTTCAGCCTATATAATACAGTTAATGGAAAAAATACAAAACGAACAAAAAATAAACACTGCTGGCTGGCTCGCCAGCCGTAATTTATTGTATGCCTTAATCTTTTTTTCAGGCTTAGCCGCCCTGATCTATGAGCTTGTCTGGATCCGCCTATTGAACCTTACTTTCGGGGTCAGTAGTTGTGCTGTAGCCACGGTCTTTGCAATTTTCTTGCTTGGCTTAGGTTTGGGCAGTATATTTTTTGGCAAAAAATCAGAAAAAACAAAAAACATTCTTAAACTCTACGCCTGGCTAGAACTTAGTATTGGCTTATTATCAGCCTCAATATTTATTATCCTGCAGTATACCTCGTTTTTTGACCAAATCATGTCAACCAGCTATAACCAATTTGGTTTTTATGGGCAGTCAATCATTAGACTGGTAATAGCTGCAGTTATACTAATAGCCCCAACTATTGCTATGGGCGGCACTGTCCCCGTAGTTACAAAATGTCTGGTGAAGAGCAATAAAAAACTGGGCTCCCAATTCAGCGTTATATACTATCTGAACACTCTAGGCGCTTTCTGTGGTGCTATGTTAACCGGCTTACTGCTGGTCAGGTTTTTTGGCACAATCATAACCTTTGCCACAGCGGTAATCATTAATCTGATGATTTTTGCCATAATTGTACTGTTAGCAAAGAAAAATATCCGGCCAAATGACATTGACCAACACGAAATTATAGATAGTGCTGATGAAAAAAATTTTAAACCAAATAAATGTATGCTGCCGATACTTTTTTTAACCGGGTTTATAACCCTTGGCCTGGAAGTGCTGTGGATTAGGGTACTGACAAATTTCGGTTCAGGCACAACCCTAGCTTCTACTTTAATACTGGGCGGTTTTTTAATTGGCTTTGTCATAGGCAGTATTTATATTTCCAGGGTAATTGACCGAATGAAAAACATGACCTGGCATTTTTCTGTATATGCTGTCATGGCTGGATTGCTTAGCGCTATCATACTTTTTATTTTTAGTCGTTTACAGAGTATATTATCAGACCAGTTTGGCAGTTATTTCGTACTTCTTTCAGAATCATGGATCGGCTTTGGTTTGTCATTTATAATTGCCATTGTACTGGGTACCTTTTTTCCGCTGGGTGTCCGCCTTTATGCCGGCAATAAAAACCTAATCGGGAAAAAAACCGGCCGGGCATATTTTATCAACTCCCTGGGTATGATAGCGGGCAGTTTGGCAGCCGGATTTGTCTTGATACCTTTCGCGGGTATTAAAAACACAGCCATCATACTAATTGCCATGTGCCTGCTGATCGGTATTTATTTTTTAATAAAATTACGAAATAATAAAAAGTTGATAACTTTTTCAATTACTTCAATTGTAATCACTATTTTGATAATATTTTTTACCGGCCCGACTTTTTACCGCTCGCCGGCTGATAACGAACAATTGTTTTATGCGGAAGGGCTATCAGCCACCATCACTGTACATGGTGAAACAATTGGTGACTCACAAAATAAATACCTTAATGTAGACAGTCAGACCGTGGCTGGTACTTATTTAACCGGAATAATTGATGCTAAAATTCTTGCTCATCTGCCTGTTTTATTAACTGATAGCCCAGAACAAATTTCCACCATCGGCTATGGTTCTGGCATTACTACTTATAGTATGTCACTTTATGATGCACAAGTAACCGCTTTGGAAATTGAACAGCAAGTTGTCGAAGCAGCAAAAGACCAATTTAGCGATGTTAATCACCGCGCTGATACAAAATCTAACGTTGACATAGTTATTGATGATGCGCGAAATTATTTAAAAAATACTGATCAGAAATTTGATACTATTGTTACTGATGTTACTAACCTGAAGTATAAAAATAATCCGTATTTATACACCACTGACTATTTCCAGATAATGAAAGACCAGTTAACTCCCCGTGGCGTAGCTGCTGCCTGGGCGCCTTTAGGCGGTATTTCCCCTGATGACCTAACCATATTGATTGCCAGCTTTAAATCAATTTTCCCGCATACTACTATTTGGTATTATTACCCAGAACCAACTGGCTTCTTGGTATTTATCGGTACTCCAGAAAAATTGGTTATTGATATCAATACACTGGCTGCTAAAATAGAACCTGTGGCTACCGACCTACAGAGCATTGCCATAAATAATGCTTATGACCTAAGTGCTACCCTGCTGTTAGGAGAAGAAGATGTTGGTGATCTGGTTTATGGTAAAGATCTGCATACAGATGACCATCCTATTTTGGAATTTTCTGATCTGGAATATTATGCCAAGTTTAATCCTATTGAAAATCTGGCTATGCTGTTTGCCAACCAATCAGAAATTCTAAAACCATATTATAGCTTTACCGAAGAACAAGAACAGGAATTACTTGATGCCCTAGGCAACAGCCGCGGGCTTATTAACCACTACATAGAAGAACACTAACACCGCACCCTTTCTAGGGTGCGGAATAAACGCTCTCCAGCGTGCGGATCCAACTTCCAAACCCCAAGCTCACCTCTCCGCGGGTGAGCTTGTCTGTATTAAAAAAAGCCCCAGCTGTAAAACAGCAGGGGCTTGTAGAATTCACGACCATTTCCCGTCAAGCGTGGCAGGTGCTGGCCGTCGTCGTAGTCAGATTCGCGATACCGGTGGCCATAATATTCGGATTCTCACACTGTAAAACAGAGTGTGGGTCGCCGCGACTATTCTCTTCGTCAACTACTGCCATCGGTCCACTACCGGAGCCGTCAAACATTGAATTCCCAGAAACGTTGTAGATACCAACTGGCGTCGCAAATGGTGCTAGCTTGGCCAGCGAGTTATCCTCGGAATCGTCGGCGATCATCGCTTTATTGGGCATCGAAACCTCACTCGAACGCCGTAAACCGGTATCGCCACCCCACATTTCCCTATCAGGATACGTGGGGGTATTCTCCTCGTCCGTCACATTGGCATTGTTCTCGATACTCGCGGAAGGCAAGTTTTGGACGTTGATCATCCACGCCGAGTTAATACCATCAGCATAGTTAAACGGATTCGGATAGTTCTGGGTCATCGGGTTATGCAAATTTGCCAGAATCGCCTTCTCGCTCGTGATCTGCTGCTCACCGTTCGGGTTGATGGCGCTCGAATGCCCCATCAATGAGTACGAACACGCTGTGCTTGTCAGAACTGCAAGAGCGAGAATGAATACAGCGAAGAAAAACAACTTCTTTGACATACTGTACTCCTCTTCTAGAAAAGGTTAACTCCATGTCGACACTTTTCGCATTTTACCAAATGCATACTCAAAGATACTTATCACATAATTATGCGTAAACGAAAAATACTCCCTCCTTTCGTAAAATAGTATAAATGTGATAAGAATTACCTGCTAATAGGTAAAAACGAAAAAATATCTCTTCTCAATGTACATGCCTTATTAATGACACATATTTAAATAATTGTCAAATTAATCAACAAAAATAAGCTAAATATAGGTATTCCCCAATATTTATTATTTACTTTATTATTCTTCTGCCGGAACCCGCAGCTGATTTAATTTTTCATTAACTACCTGATTTTCAGGACTTAATAACAATATAGCCTCATAAGCACTAATAGCTAAATCCGTTTGCTCCAGTGCTTCATAAATATTGCCCTGCCGCCAGTACGCTTCTGCCCTGATTTCTGAATCTACTGATTCATCAGGTGCCAGTGTGGTGTAATTAGTCAGGGCGGCCTGCGGGTCGCCCAAAGCTTCATACGCATATCCCGTATTCAACAAGGCGGCGTGGTAATCTGTCTTTAATTCAGCAGCTTGCCGGAAATCGCTTATTGCCTTAATTAATATTTCCTGTGCCAGTTCCGGATTACTGGCTAACAGCGTCTGGCCGTAAAACAGCCTAGTGCGCCCCAAGTTAAAACGTGCCAGGGCGTCATTCGGCTCCAGCTCAACAATCCTGGTATAAGCTTTTTCTGCTAATTCATCCACATTACCAACTAAACTACGCAATGATTCATACAACAGAGCCTCCTGCCGATATATTATTGGATTGTCAGGTTGTTTTTCTTTTAATGATTTTAATGTGTCTAAGGCCTGCTGGGTATATTGCTGGGCAGGCACGGTTTGTGTTTCGCCTTCCAGGGCAGCTAGTTGCGCCTGCGTAGCATACCCTTGAGCCAAGGTAATATAGGGCTGAATCTCATATGGATTTAATTCCGTAGACCTGATTAAATTCTTTTCAATATCTTTAAACTCCTGCTTGGCAGCAATGCCGGATTGCGCCTGCTGAGTATAGTAATCAGCCAGCCACACCCGGCCGCCGAATAAAAACAATAAGACTATACTTATTGACATTAAAGCCAGGCCGCCCATAATAACTAATCTCACGGCCGTGTTTTTATTTAGCTTGAAAACTTTTATCTTATCGCGGTTAACAACGAATATCCTGGCCGCTAATGCTAATAACAGCCAATCCAATAAAAATAAAATAAAATTAAAGGGCATCATTAAGCTAGTTACAAAAATCATGAACCAGGCCAGTAATATGATTAAGCCCAATACCCAGTCTTTCTCATCGCCTTTGGCAGTGACAATCTTATTCACACTTTTTACTAATACCCAGAGTACCAAGCCGAGCATGGCCAGGCCGGTAGCTAGACCCAGGGTAGCGGCTTGGGTAAACCACTCATTGGAAGCTTTGATGAACCTTAAGCTCCAAAATGCAGAATCATTGAATTCAACCGGCCGATAAGTTGCGAAATCATAACTAAAGGTCTGCGGTCCAGAACCCCATAATGGCGACTTCAGTATGCTTTGCCAGGTTATTGATAAAGACGTTTCATTATCCAGGAATATGCTTTCACTGACCGGATTCTTTAACAAGGCTGAACCATTAATAAAAATAAAAACCACCACAATTAATAAAATTAAGGTAGGTAAAATAACCCACCAGTTGGAAAATTGTTTGGCTTTCAGGCTGATAAATATCAACCAGGCAAATAACACAAGGGCTAAAGGATAAAAAGCGATTTCCTTGTCAATAAAGAATAATAATGCCAGCGCCGCCAGCAGATACACTCCCAGAACAATTTTTTGCCAGCGGATCTTAGTAAATAGAAACAGCCCAAAGCCGATAAACAAAGTCGTCGCGCAAAAAACCGCTAAGGTAGTTGATGAGTTGGCCAGCAGGTTAAAATTTGCATTCTTGGTCATGTCCCAAGGCAGCAAATAAACCTCAAATAGCTGAAATAAATTTAGTATTATTATTACAAAGGAAGAGGCCAGCAGTGATCCTAGCAGATAATAAATTATTCGCCTCGTACGGAATAATTTAATTATTAAATAGAAAAATATAGCAAAACAAAACGCACTGATTATACTGGCACTGAAATAACCGCTCACGCCAACGGCACTCTGGTAATAGCTTTTAGAAAGAAAAAACGATAATAAATAAAAAAAGCAATATCCTGCCATCCACCATTGCCATGGCCCGGAAAAAAACATAACCTCTCTTTTTCTAAATTCAGAAATTAGGTAGCACAAGGCAGATACCAAAATAATAATATTGAACAAGAAAACCTTATTCAATTCAAAAGGATCAGAACTAATCGGCAGGAAAAAAATTGGCGTCAGGAAGACAACAGCTATTATCAGCCAGCGCGCTACCTTAATAAAAGAATCCTGTTTTTGGTCAGGCACTTCAAATGTTTTTTTTCTAAATAAAAATTTCCGCCACATATTTATCTGCTTATTTTTTTAATAATTTCGTATAATTCTTCCCCTGAATAAAAATGAATTTTAACAGTCCCTTGCTGCCCTGTTTTGCTTATCTCCACTTTAGTGCCCAAAGCTTCCTGCAGCTGCTGCTCTTTGGCTTCTAAATTAGGATCTTTACTCCTGCTACGAGTATGTTTTCTGACAACTACTTTTTTTACTGCTGACTCAACTGAGCGAACGCTTAAATTGTCTCTTAAAATATCCTTAAATATTTTGTTCTGCTCTTCCTGGGATTTAACACCCAGCAGTACCTTGGCATGGCCTTCTGTAATCTTTTTGCTCTTAATGGCAGTCTGGATGTCAATAGGCAAAGTTAGCAAGCGAATGGTATTAGTCACAGCTGCCCGGCTTTGGCCGACTTTTTTTGCTACTTCTTCCTGGGTAATATTAAACTCATCAACTAACTGCAGATAACCATAAGCCCTTTCAATAGCATTTAAATTCTGACGCTGGACATTTTCAACCAGAGCTAATTCCAGTTTTTGCTGCTCGGTGGCGCTTCTGATTACTACCGGCACTTTTTTCATTTTCAAAACCTTAGCCGCCCTCAGTCTGCGCTCCCCAGCTATCAGCTGGTACCCATCCTCATGCTTTTGGGCCACCAAAGGCTGAATTATGCCGTGCTCCTTAATGGAATTAATAAGATCTTCCAGGGATGCCCTGTCAAAGTCCTCTCTTGGCTGGTGAGGATTGGGCTGTATTAAACCTACCTCAATCTCTTTGATCTGATCCTTGGCTGATGCATCAGGAACCGAACCCACATTACCCCTTATTTGTTTTTGCGGGATTAACGATTCCAATCCCCTACCTAATGTACTTGTTGGCATTATTTTTATATTAAGAATTTTCTTGAGCCACAACTTCCTGAGCCAATCGTTTATAAGCCCTACTGCCTGACGAATGCTTATCATAATGCAGAATACTCTTACCAAAACTGGGTGCTTCTGCCAGCTTGACATTACGGGGAATTACCGTTCTGAAAATTTTATCAGGAAAAAATTTATATAATTCATTGAAGACATCGCCTGATAATTTACTCTTAGTGTCATACATCGTCATTAAAGCGCCTAAAATTTTCAATTCGGGTTTGAGGCTGTCTTTGACTAAACTTATCGTATTCATCAGCTGGCTAAGCCCTTCCATGGCGTAATATTCAGTTTGTACTGGTATTAGAACCTCTTCAGAAGCTACTAAACCATTAACTGTTAATAAACACAATGAAGGAGGACAATCAATAATTATATATTCATAATCATTGCGTACTTCTAGTACATTATTATGCAACCGGAATTCCCTTAGTTCCAGGTCAACCAGGTCAATCCGGGCTCCGGCTAAATCTGCCGTAGCTGGAGCTACACTTAAGCCGTCAACTTTGGACGGAACTATTATATCTTTTATTGAAGTTTCAGATACTAAGGGATCATAAATCCCTTTGGCTATTGAACGGTAATCAATGCCAATGCCTGATGAAGCATTGCCCTGCGGATCCAGGTCTACAAGTAACACAAACTTACCCATATTTGCTAAATAAGCGGCTAAGTTAACCGCCGTGGTGGTTTTGCCTACTCCGCCTTTCTGATTAACAATTGAAATAATTCTTGGCATATATTGGTAAATTGATACGTATATTATAGCAAATATTCATTGACAAAAACAGCGTTTTTATTTAGAATTGAGTTTGTTGATCAACTCAACAAACTCACCCCGAGCGCAAGCGAGGGGCCTAATATATTTTAATGGCTGATTCATTCAAATAACTACATGCCGGGATGGTCCCGTACTATGTCGCTACCACTCCAAGTACGGGATAAACTCCATTGGTAGACGTAATTAGCGAAATAGTTAATAAGCCGAAGTGGCGCCCGCCTGCCTTTGCCGAGATGGCGGAACTGGTAGACGCACAGGACTCAAAATCCTGCGGGGGCAACCTCATGGGAGTTCGACTCTCCCTCTCGGCAGAGGCAGGCGGGCGCGTGCGACTCAAAATCGCATGAGGGCAACCTCGTGTGGGTTCGACTCCCACCTTCGGCATGTGAATTAGTGAGACTCCCTGCCCCGTATATTTTGAACGTAGTGAGAAATTATACGGGGTCTCTCCCGGCACCAATAAATACCTAAACCTTGCTATTTTATCTTTAATAACTTATAATACTAGAGATACTTTGATTTTAACTAAATAAAAAAATCCAAGCTAAAAGTTAAGAGATATTTGCGAGGAAAGGAGGAAACGCACGCAGCCTGCAGTTTTCAGCCACTACTGGAAACGGAAGGCGGAGTGCGATTCCTAACGCCGCCGGGTAGAGCAGTGGCAGCTCGCGGGGCTCATAATCCCGAGGTCGGGGGTTCGAATCCCCCCCCGGCAACCAACCTCCGCTTCCTTCGGAAGCTTCGGTTGGCACGCCAACCATATATAAATTACCAACTAAGTATTTCACCATTCAGAGAAGGTTGTCCACCGAAGCTTTAGCGAAGGTGGGCATCAAGAAATAATATGCATATAGTTTATATATTAAGGAGTATAAAATATCCAAAAATGATATATAAAGGATATACCACTAATCTACAGCAGCGCCTTAAAAAACATAACTCAAAAAGTACTACTTATTCTGCAAAATATAAACCTTGGAAATTAATCTTTTATTGCGTTTTTACTACCAAACAGAAAGCATTAACCTTTGAAAGGTATTTAAAGTCAGGATCTGGTATAGCTTTTATGAATAAAAGATTAATTTAAATAACCAACCTTCGTTTCCCTTGGAAGTTTTGGCTGGTAAGTCAACTATTAAAATAAAAACCGAGCTCAAATAGTAGTTTGAGCGAGGCAAAGAAGAATCGTACGAAGCCTGTAGTTTTCAGCCATTACTGGAAACGGAAGGCGAAGTACGATTCTGACGCGGCAGGGTAGCTCAGTTGGTTAGAGCGAAGGACTCATAAGCCTTAGGCCGGGGGTTCGAATCCCCCCCCTGCTACCATAAGCCAATTTTTAAATCCAAAACAGATTAAAACAACACGAGTATATTAAAATAAATGGATTCGAACGGGGCGTGAGCGGAGAAGAGCGACTGAATAGTTTCAGTCGAGGCCGCGAACGCGGGTGGCACGGTGCGGGAACCGCCGTGGCACCCCGGGAAAAGTGATTCTATTACCGCTGCCCAGGACGAGAATCCCCCCCCTGCTACTTTAGTTGACAAATATAAAATCATTAACAATAATGTATGTATGTTTGCTACTACGCACGTTTTAGCTAGTGTAGTAATAAGTCAGCATACTCCCAGTCCCTGGTGGGCTTTTTTTATTTCCTTATTATCACATTACCTGCTTGATCTTGTGCCTCATGGCGATAAGCCGATAGACGAATGGATTAAGCGTGGATCATATTTCAAACGCGCCATTACGGTATTCTTTACTGACATAATCTTAATTACCATTTTCTTTTTCACTTTATCGCAGAAAATGGCCTTCCCCTCCGCCCCGATATTCGCGGCTGCCATAATCGGCGGCATGCTGCCGGACGTGCTTTGGGTTATCTATGAACTGTATAAAAGATACTTTGAACAATTTAGGGTTTTTCGTTATCCTATGGTTAAGTCACAGCTGGAAAGGATACTCAACCACCACCGAAAAATTCATAATTATATTGATAGCCTAGTCAATAAAAAAATTACCCCCAGTGGTTTGGGAGTAGCCATTCAAATTTTATATTTAGGATTATTTATTGTACTGGCACTTTACCCTTTCTGATC
Organism: Patescibacteria group bacterium; assembly: GCA_018816445.1. Classification (GTDB taxonomy): domain Bacteria; phylum Patescibacteriota; class Patescibacteriia; order UBA10025; family JAHIVO01; genus JAHIVO01. The sequence goes on along the minus strand of JAHIVO010000061.1, from coordinate 50,979 downwards.
TGACCCGACTTCCGTAACAAAATAATCAGCGGCATTACAAAAAATAACAGACTTACCCACTGGCCAAGATTCAACCACCAAACTACTGGCGCCTCAATACGCAGAAATTCAAGACAAAATCTAACTACAGAAAATAAGATAAAATATACCAGAGTTAACTGCCCTGTTTTTAATTTTTCAGATCTGAATAATAACACCATTATTAAAAATACTAAAAGCATCAAACCTGACTCATATAAAAATAACGGATGAAAAAACTCATAACTTTCAAATCCAGCTGGTCTGTTGATTTGAGCAATAGGAATGCTCCAGGCTGAATTACTAGGCGTACCAAATATCTCCTGATTAAAATAATTCCCCCAGCGGCCAATAGCCTGCATCAGAGGTAAGATAACAATAATTATATCTGATATCAGCCAAAATGATATTTTCTTGTATCTGCTGTATAAAAATAGCGTGATAATACTGCCAATTATAACCCCATGTATTGCTAATCCTCCTTCCCATATTTTAGGTATCTGCAAAAGGTTAGTACAATAATAACTCCATTCAGCAATTACATGACCAAGCCGGCCGCCAACTAAGCCAAAAAAAACAAATAAGAAAAACAGGTTGTAGAAATGGTTCGTATCAACCTGCTTTTCTTTGGCTATTTTTAAAATGAGTATAAAACCTATAAGTATGGCCAAGGCCAGAATTATTCCATACCAGCGGATATCCAGGCCAAATAGTGAAAAAGCAACATAATTTGGATAAGCTGAATGAAGAATATTCATCTCCTATTATATTGGCACGAAATGTAATCTACTCGTTTAATGCATTCTCCACTGCAGACTGAAAATTCTCATATGGCTGTGCACCAGATACCATGGTACCATTTACAAAAGTGGCAGGTGTGCCTTGTACGCCATAAGCAGCGCCCTCATTAAAATCATCTTCTACCTTTTGAGCAAATTTTCCATCATCTAGACAACTATCAAATTGGGATGTGCTTAAACCCAAATCTTTTGCATAACTCTTTAAGTTGTCTACACTAAGAGCCGTTTGGTTGGCAAACATCATATCGTGCATCTCCCAAAATTTACCCTGTTCTCCGGCGCACTCTGATGCTTCCGCAGCTTTTTGGGCGGTAGTGTGAAAGCTCAACGGAAAATGGCGGTAGACAAGATTAATTTGGCCGTCATAATCTTCTAACAATTGATCCAAAGTTGGTTGTACGCGGCCGCAGTATGAGCACTCAAAATCGGAATACTGAATCAGAGTTACTGCTGCATTTGCATCACCTCTAACATATTCCCCATCTTTAACCTCAATATCAACCTTAGTTGGTACTGTAGGTGCTGTATTGACAACGGCAGTATTCGTATTAGCTTCCACTCCAGCTACTTTTGCGTTAGTATTGGTTGTCCCATCACCAGTCTCTGCCCTTAGAAGAGAGTAGGTCAATCCAAAGGCGGTTAACGAAGCTACGGAAACTCCAACTAAAATGCCTAATATAAAAGCAATTTTTGGGGGAGTTTTATACACTACATTTTCTTTATTCTCCTGATCATGTTCAGACATATTATTACTCCTAGTTAATTATTAATTAATACTTATATTACATCATAACAAAACACATTGTTATGTCAAGATTAAATAATTATTGTTCTGCTTCGTATATTGTAATTAATTCCTCAATAAGCTCCTGGAAATTCTCATAAGTCGGCACGCCCTCAAATTTATGGTCATTTACATAAAAAGTAGGAGTGCCATCTACGCCGGCTATCAGCCCATCAAAATAGTCCTCTTCCACCTCTTCCTTATATTTGTTTCCTTCTAAACATACAACAAATTCAGCAATATTTAATCCAATCTCTGTAGCATAGTTTTTTAAAGAAGCTAACGACAGGTCATCCCTGTTAATAAACATCTTGTCATGCATGGCCCAAAACTTACCCTGGTCCTGGGCACATTCTCCGGCTTCAGCAGCCATTTGCGCTTGGGGGTGAATATCAGATAATGGAAAATCTCTATAAATATATTTAATTTCATCAGCATACTTATCTACAACATCATGCATAATGGGAAATGTCTGGAAACAGTAAGGGCATTGGAAATCAGAAAATTCAACAATAACAATATCCGCATCCGGATTGCCAAGATAAGGATCGTCAGTGGTGGTAATCCTGGTAAAAGTGCCTTCACCATCAATACCGGCATTTAAATTTTCCAGGTTATTTACAACTAGCGAGTAGAAATAAAAAATCAGGATAATAAATATTAACAAAACTGCACCCACAATCCATGGCCATTTCTTTTTCTTTTTAGATTTTGTTGTGGAAGCTGACTTATAATTTTCTTTGTTATCCATAATTTTTTATGGAAATAGTCTCTTATCCTCGTCATCATAAATTTCAATGGCCTGGGTTGGGCATGACTTGGCAGCATCAATAATTGTTTGTTCGTCCGCCCCTTTTTCATTTTTTAGGGTTACCTTACCCTCGTCATCCAATTCAAAAACATCCGGCGCAATAGCCACGCAAGTGCCGGCAGAAATGCATTTATCTCGTAGAATTTTTATTTTCATACTTTATGTTTTATTATTAATGATAAAAACAGTACCTGCTAATTATAGCACATACTGCTTATATTTTTAAATCATATGAATACTATTCTCCCTTACGTTTGCCCAGGCGGTGGTCCAGCATCCATATCCCATTGCCCTTGCCGCCTAGCTTGGCTAATATTTCAGAAATTTCCTGGGTTTGCGCTTCCTCTTCCACCTGCTCGTCAATAAACCAGTGCAGTAACTGCTCAAAAGCATAGTCTTTTTCCTGTCTTGCTAATTCATAGAGCTTATTAATCAGACCAGTTACTTTCTGTTCATGTCCATAAGCCTGGGAAAATGCCTTGGCTGGCGTCACGAACGACACTGGTGGCTTTTGAATGGCTAATAGTTCTACTGTGCCGCCTCTATCCAGCAGAAAGTTATAAAACTTCAGAGCATGCTCAACCTCTTCCTCGGCCTGCATTTTTAACCAATGCGCAAATCCCTTGAAATTCAGGGACTGGCAATAGGCTGACATGGCTAAATACAGATAAGATGAATACAGTTCAGCCTGTATTTGGCCATTAATTGCGGATTCAATCTTTTTATTAATCATAAACTTGTTCCAAATTTAATTTTAAAATTATTTAGCTTGCTGATACTTTTCATTAACTGCGTCCCAATTCACTACCTGCCAAAAGGCTTTGATATAATCAGGGCGCTTGTTCTGGTATTTCAGGTAATAAGCATGCTCCCATACATCAAGCGCCAGCAATGGAGTACGACCCTCTGATAAAGGCGTATCCTGGTTAGCAGTTTTTTCTACCATTAACTTGCCGCCACTTAGAGTCAGCCAGGCCCAACCTGAACCAAACTGAGTGGTAGCAGCCTGTTCAAATTCCTCTTGGAATTCTTCAAAACTGCCAAAATTCTTTTTAATAGCTGCCAGTAAATCGCTTTGCGGCTGGCCGCCTGCTTCTGAACCCATAACTTCCCAAAAAAGATTATGGTTAACATGGCCGCCACCGTTATTTCTAACTGCTGTGCGTATAGACTCTGGAATAGCGCTTAAGTCCATTAATAACTCTACTGGTGTTTTGTCAAACATTTTTGGGTTATTTTCTAAAGTGGAGTTTAGTTTTTTTGTATAAGCTTCGTGGTGTTTATCATGGTGAATGGCCATTGTTTCCTTATCAATATAAGGCTCAAGAGCATCATACTTATAGGGAAGTTCTGGAGTTTGATACTGTTTTTTCATAAATTTGAACATTAAAAATCTTGCTTATCTAGTATAAGCTTATATTTTGATAAATGCAAAACGTGCATTTTATCCCGTTAGAAATTTATAATCATCGCAATGTTTTTATTTTTTAATTGATTTCTAACGGGATTACTTTTTTTTGGGAATATCTAAAGCCTGGCGTAATGTTTCCAAAGCTAACAAAGCACACCTTTTCCTGGCTGGCGTTATCGGGACGTCCATGTCAGCCATAAATTGCTTATCTGTATATTTCTTTATTGTATTAACGGTTCTCCCTTTTACAATCTCTGTTAATATTGAGCCTCCAGCGCGGGAAACACTGCAACCTGCACCTGAAAACTTGATATCAACAATCTTACCTCTCTTATCAAGTTTCAAAGCAATATCAATATGATCGCCGCAGACAGCGTTGCTCTTGCCTGCTTTTTTATCTGGCTTTTTAAGCTCCCCAAAATTCCTGGGATTTTTGTAATGGTCAAGGATAATTTCCCTATACATATCTAAACTCATATTTTTTTGTATGGATAATTTTTAGTTTTAAAAAATAAATAATAAAAATCTTTATATCCCAATCCTTGGATTATTGCTCCAAAAAAAAGACCATAAAGCCAGGCATAGCTAATTCTGAAAAAAATCAAAATTATTATTACCATACTCAAGTAAAACCAATGGTGCAGCCAAATCGTATATTCTCCGATACTAAAACGTAACGAAGGCCATTTTCCAGTTACCCCTTCGCTTGGCCCTGAGGTTAGTTTAGCCACTACGTAGCCGATTATTGCACAGATTATAAAAATCAAAATCCAAACTAGCATTTCTATTTAAAAACCTCCTTTACTTTATTAATGCCCTTAACTAATGCATCAATATCCTCTGGCTGATTGTATAAATAAAAACTGGCCCGCACAGTAGACTGTATGCCAAACTTATCATGCAAAGGCTGGGTACAATGGTTGCCAGCTCGGACTGCCACTCCCTGGTTGTCCAAAATGGAAGCTACATCATGCGGATGCACATCCTTAACTGTAAAGGCTACTGCCCCGCCCCGATCCTTAACTTGTTTAGGGCCGAATATCTCAACACCGGGAATTGCGCTAACTTTCTTAAGAGCTATTTTAGTCAGCTCTTCCTCATGCTGGAAAACCTTATCCAAACCTACTTTATACAAATAATCAATGGCCGCTCCCAGACCAATAACCTCAGCAATAGCCGGCGTACCTGCTTCAAATTTGTACGGCAGCTCATTCCAGGTAGCCTGTTTTAATGTTACCTCTGTAATCATGTCGCCGCCGGTTAAAAAAGGCGGCATTTTTTCCAATAATTCCTGCTTGGCATACAAAACACCAACTCCGCCAGGGCCTGCCATTTTATGCGAGGAAAAAGCAAAAAAATCAGCGTTTAAATCCTGCACATCAACTGCAAAGTGTGGCACAGACTGCGCCCCGTCAACAATTACCTTGATATCCTTATTAAAGCTTTTCGCTTTATTGATAATATCCTTAACCGGATTTATCGTCCCCAGCACATTAGACATATGAGTTACTGCAACTAACTTCGTTTTTTTTGTTAACAGCTTGCTTAATTCGCTGATACCTAATCGATAATCCTTATCAACCGGAATGAATTTTAAAACAGCACTCTTTTCCTTGGCTAATTGCTGCCAAGGCACAATATTGGCGTGGTGCTCCATGGCAGTGAGAATTATCTCATCGCCCTTATCAATATTCTGCCGGCCCCAGGCATAAGCTACTAGATTGATGCTTTCAGTTGTATTTTTGGTAAAAATAATTTCTGAAATACTGCTGGCATTAATAAACTTAACCACCTTGTCACGTACACCTTCATACGCTTCAGAAGACTTTGCTGATAATTGATACAGGCCGCGATGCACATTAGCGTAATATTTTTCATAACAGTCTTTTATCGCATCAATAACCACTTGGGGTTTTTGGGTGCTGGCCGCAGAATCCAGAAAAATTAAATCCGGATTGTTCTTAAAAATTGGGAAATCTTTTTTTATTTGTTTGCCTAAAATATCTTTCATATAATTAGCACATTACTGGCAGGAGGAAACTCCAAATCAAATTTTTTCCGATAAACTTCTAATACTTTTTGTTTTCTGCTTAATTTTTTTTGATCACCCAATAATTTATGCTCATCAAATTCCATCTTATCCCAAACCTGTGGCCTTTTGATTAAAAAACACTTTAATTTGCAATTTCTTTCGTAAGCCTGCATAATCGCTAAACCGTCCTCCATACCTTCTACAGGCGTACAATAATAACATTTACCAATCTTTACTGGTATTTCATCAAATTCATTCACGTCACATATGGTGTTAAATGTAATTACATATTTTCTAAATAATTTAGCGTTCCATAAGGCGCATGTATTCCATGGTATCCGATAGGCAAATTCACTTGAATTTGAACTATGTCCTTTAATAAAATCTTTTTTAAAAAAGTCTTTGTTTCGACAATCCTTAGGCCATTTCCTCTTTTTTGGCCATTCACTTTTAAGTGAATAACCAATCACTAAATTATTTTCTGTATCTTTATTTAATTCCTTTTCCATTTCATCAATGTGCTCTTTCTTTAACTGATTAACTTCGGGCGATATTGCTAAAATAAAATCTGCCTTTCTTTTTATTGCCTCTGTAAAGCCAATATTCAATGGATTAGAAGCTCCCCACTGTTCAATAGGAATAGTTGTCATATTCTTCATTTCCTGCAATAACGCTCTTGTATCAACTTTATTCTCCTTTTTTACGTTGATACATACGATTATATGATCAACCGCGCCAATCATTCTCTTGGTAAATTCTTTAATCTTTATATCATCCCACGATCTTGTCACTAAAATTGTTTTCATTTTTCTATTATTAATAAATAACCGCTTGAATCCAAAATATTATTATGCCATGCAAAAATTAAATCGTCTTCTTTAATTGAATGTCGTCTTCCATCCTTAGGATCATTATACCAAAAAATTCCATTCTTATACTTTGTGATGACGATAAAATGACCGGTGATTTTCTGCTTTAAATTGTTATATAAGATCCTAGAATTTACTGATAAAATTACCGGAATCTTTCTCTTTAAAAACTTTTTAACATCTTTAATGGATGGCTTCTTTATAACCGCTCTATTATCAGCTAATTGCCTATTAAATGAATAATACGCAACTTTAAATCCTAATTTCCTGGCAAACTCCGCCAATTTTACAGTTCTTACGCCGAATTTCTTTAAGCCACCCACCCCGTTAATAATATCCCTTTCGGATACACTTTTGCTGCAATAAGATAGAGTCATCTTTAAAACCACTGGCCCGCAGGATAATTTATTTTTTTGTTTATAACGATTTATTTGCATTGTTTTTCTATAATTAATAGAAAAATTTATTTAATTATTAACTAGGGATGAATCCCCAGTTACGCGTAGCGAATGGGATTACATTCAACCGCGTAGGTGGAGATTTATCTCCGCCGAAAGATATAATTAATATTGTCTATATTAGATTAGTCATTTTTTAACAATTAATGGTAAAACTTTCCTGGGAAAACGCCTTATGGCTTCATTCAAAAATCCGCTAATGATCATTTTTTCTGCCACCTTTTTTTTAATCCCCCGCGAGGTAAGGTAAAACAATTGCTCTTGGTCAACGCGGCTGGTCGTGGAACCATGGGAAGCTCTGACATCATTGGCTTCAATTTCCAGCTGAGGCTTTGAAATAGCCATAGCTTGATCTAATAATAATACATTATTAGTAAATAATGAATCAACCTGTTGCGCTTTTTTATCAATTTTTATTAATCCATTAATATTACCGCGTGACTTGCCTTCATACACTCCTTTAACAAGAATATATCCCTTAGTTTGTTTAACATTATGATTTAGATTAATTTTAACCTGATGTCTGTCATTCCTATGACCATGCAAAGCGCCGGATACCCTGGCTTCGGCTCCTGTACCTTCAAGATTAATTATTACTTTACTATCAAGCGCGGACTGATGCCGAATAAAATACAGCACTTGTACATTGCCATCCTTTTTAATATTAACTGTAAATTTACCACTTTTTTTAATAATTAAAACTGCTTTTATGCCCGAATTTATCACAAATTCAGCCTTTTTTTGGCCTATTTCTAATACTTGGTTTTTATTTAATAATATCGGTTTCATATATTTAACCCACGCTTCCTTCCATTTCTAATTCAATTAAACGGTTTAATTCTACGGCAAACTCCATGGGCAGTTCTTTGGCAATTGGTTCTATAAATCCCGACACAATCATGGACACGGCTTCTTGCTCAGACAACCCCCGGCTCATTAAATAAAACAATTGCTCCTCGCCCACCCTGCCAACCGAGGCCTCATGGCTAATTTGCGTATCAGCTTCTTCTATGTCCATAGTTGGATAAGTATCTGACCTGGAATTTCTACTCAACAGCAAGGCATCGCAAACAACGCTTGACTTACAGCCTTTCATGCATTTTGGTACTTTAACAAGGCCACGATAAGAAGTTCGGCCTGAGCCCTTGGAAACAGATTTTGAAATAATTGACGAGGAGGTTTCTGGCGCCCCGTGAATGGCCTTGGAACCAACGTCTTGGTGCTGGCCATTATTGGCCATGGCAATTGATAACACGTCACCTTTAGCTTTGCGGCCGAGCAAATAAATCGACGGGTACTTCATAGTCACCTGGCTGCCCAGATTTCCGTCTACCCATTCCATAATTCCTTCCTCATAGACAAAGGCCCGCTTGCTCACCAGGTTGAACACATTTTTTGACCAGTTCTGAACAGTGGTATATCTGACCCGCGCGCCCGGTTTGACTATGATTTCAACCACTGCCGCGTGCAACGAGCTGGTAGAATAGATCGGCGCAGTGCAGCCTTCTATATAATGCACAAACGAACCCGGCTCGGCAATGATAAGCGTACGCTCAAACTGACCAACTTTTTCTGCATTTATCCTAAAATACGATTGCAAAGGAAATTGTACATGCACACCCTCGGGTACATACAGAAAACTGCCGCCTGACCAGACCGCTGTATTTAAGGCAGAAAATTTATTATCACCAGCTGGTACTACTGTACTGAAATATTTTTTAATTATATCCGGATACTTTTTCAAAGCCGTGTCCATATCTTCAAAAATTACGCCGAGGTTGGACATTTTATTTTTTATACTGTGGTACACGGCTTCTGATTCATACTGGGCCATGACTCCGCCCAGCCATTTTTTTTCCGCAGCAGGTATACCTAGTCTATCATAGGTTTTACGAATATTCTGCGGCACTTCCGACCACTTTCGTCCAACCTTGTCCGTCGGTTTCATATAATAATAAATATCGTCCAGATCTAAAGCGGACAAATCAGCCCCCCAGCTCAGTATGGGCTTTTTTTTAAAAGTCTGATAGGCCCTTAAACGGACATTACGCATCCAGTCTGGCTCATTCTTTATATGCGATATTTCCTTAACAATACGCTCATTTAAGCCTTTTTTTGTCCTATACAAATAACTGACCTTATCCGGTCGTTGCTTGGTAAAAGACTTATTTATAATTGGATGACTGGGCATTAGAGTTTAACCGGTTAATCCATTATATCCATTGTTCTCAACCCGAGTTGCCAAATCCCTACCCCCTGATTTTACAATCCGGCCATCCACCATGATATGTACTTTATCTGGCTTTATATATTTTAGGATCCTATAATAATGCGTAATCAGTAAAATGCTCATCTCTGGCGTTTTTACTTTATTGATTCCCTGAGCCACGTCTTTTAGTGCGTCAACGTCAAGCCCGGAATCCGTTTCGTCAAGAATTGCCACCTTGGGTTGCAATACAGCCATTTGTAAAATTTCTGACTTTTTCTTTTCTCCGCCGGAATATCCTTCATTTAAGTATCTCTCCATGAATTCTTTTTTTATTCGCAGTAATTTCATCTTCTGTTCAACAAGTTTTCTAAAATCAATTGGAGAAATTGCATCAGAATTTAACGTGTTATAGGCTTGGCGTAAAAAATGTTCAAATGACAGCCCGGCAATTTCTACTGGATACTGAAATGATAAAAACAAACCTAACTGCGCCCTGTCATCCGGAGATTTGGTATTTATCATTTTTTTGTTCAGTAAAATCGTTCCCTTGGTGATCCTGAAATTCGGATGCCCCATCAGCGTAGAAGCTAAGGTGGACTTGCCAGAACCGTTGGGGCCCATAAGCGTATGAATCTCCCCGGGCTTTATATTCAAGTTAATGCCTTTTAATATTTTCTTTCCTTCAATTGATACGTGAAGGTCTTTTATCTGTAATTGTGACATATTTAAAATATTGGTTATTGAATAATTGGAAATTGATTATTGGTCATTTCTTAATATAATTACAATTAACCTTAAACGAACATGCCTGACATACCGGTGTCTCCTGTTTAAGATCATCATTTAATGACCCGCAAGCAATGCAAAATAATTCAGGTACCAGTTTTTTCGGCGACGCGGTCTTACGGCACTTTTTGCATATTCCTCTGACCTCGTAGTTTTCTGATCGAATCATAAACTTATTTTTCTTGGCTAAACTCTGTAGCTGCTTGATTAAACCTTTGTCTTTATAGCCTTCTAAATCTTCAATGCCATGGCATTGTTCACACACAAAATGCACGTGTGAGTCCACCCGCGCTTCAAAATGCGACACTTTACCAATCATAAATTCCTTTAATAATCCGTGTTCGGCCAACCACCGTAAATTGCGGTAAACCGTTCCTAGGCTAATACTAGAAATTCTTTTTTTAACCTGATTAAAAATTACATCAGCCGTAGGATGCGCATAATTCTTACGGACCTGTTCCAAGATAATCAATCGCTGTTTTGTCAGCCTATAATCACGTTTTTCGCTTATTTTAGCTATTTTTGTAGCCATATTAAAATCCTTATTAGGAATGATTCTTAATAAGAATTTTACTACTATGCTAATTATTTGTCAATTGAAAAACGGATTACTACCTAATAATATAATACTAATGGTACTTTTTTAAAACCAAGTTGTAAAAATAAATTATCTATGATAAATTTAAAAATAGAAAAGCACCAAAAGGAGGAAAAAATGGGTATTGAAGATGGTGGCGGCGGAGTAGGTAAATTTATTGCTACAATCCGATGTAAAACCAGTGGCACACGGGAAATCCATGGGATAACCGGCCAGACTGAAGATGAGCGCATGCAAAACGCTGCAAAACGATGTCAAGAAGGTGAGACAGTCATCGGAATCGTACCCGATGATAAACCTTGTAGTGTCAACTCCTCTGACTAGCACAAATTAACCGAGAGAGGAAAACCAAAACCGCGCCTCTGATTCTCGAACCAGGGGAAAATCCAAGAATACGCATTCTAACCGATGGTATTCAAAAAGACGGACAAAATACTCTCTCGGTCTTTTTTTAGTTCCATCTCACTCCCCCGGTGAAAAACAGCGCTATCCTGAAAATTAAAAAACCTGCCACCAAATATATTGAATACTGGTAAGCTAAAACGAAAATGTTAGTATTTTTTTTTAAAACATTAAAATCCGTAACATAAACCACCTCGCAGGAATTATCACCCGTATCCTCCCTGGTAATACTGGTGCCGCGTGTACCTAATGTCTGCCCATCAGCCGTAGTGGTGGAATAATTGCTTAAATAACCGGAAAAGGAAATTTGGTCGCCAATTTTAACGCTCTTAATTTTCTTTTCAATCTCGTCATTAGCCGGAATTAAATGGTTGTTGGCAATCTGGTAATCGTCAAGCTCTTCATAATCCTCCCAGGTTTTAAAATCCCAATAACATGTAAAGTCCCCGCTTTTGTATTTACCATTCAGGTAGCTGCCATTCGTAATATTATCCCCCCAGGTAACGCATAAATCTTTAGTGTTGAATGGATCTGACTTGTGATAATAATCATACCAAACATTAGAATTATGCTGGGAAACCACCAGGCCGCTTAAATTATACTTATACTTTTTTGTAACCACTGCCACAAAACCGTCCTTTTCAATAGACACAACGTTTTCTTGAACCTGCTCCTGTTGCGGCGCAATATAAACCTCGGGCATTATCGCTTCTACAGCCGGCAAGCTATGGCGCAAAAAAAAGGTAGCTGCAAATACAATAATACTAAGTACTAGCAATATATTTATGGTTTTTTTAACTACCTTCATATTTAAATTTTACACATATTACTAATGAAAATCAATTACTAGTCTTGACACATCCCTTATATTTACCTATACTTCCCTAATAATAAAAATCGTAAATTATTACCATATTCAAGGAGGCAGATATGCTGGCTATACCAGCCAAGGGTAATCATACTGAAATCGGCGCCATAAATTGCGTGCAACTGGGAGACGGCGAAAAACCGTCATTTACTGAGGTTATGACGTTCGCTATTTCAAATAGGGCAACTCTTGCCAGTAATCCCAGTTCTTCTGAACAAGGCCCATTCTACATCGTTAGATTCGCCGGGGAAGCTGATTAAAAATGCCTATGTACCTCAGAGCTTGCTTCAGCCCTGGATAATCTCCCAGACTAACCCAGCGCCACTCAAAGCCAACACAAAACTAGCCATTATTAAACTGGCTGATTTTTTTATTAATTACCCCTTTTTGCTTTCGCGGATATTCATCCTCTTGATTTCAAATATTTTTTTCAGCTTTAAGGCTTCCAGGGCAAGTTTAATCCTGTCATTATTTTTTGCATACAAAGTATACAGCCTCTCACCTTTCCGTACTTTTTGGCCGTATCTCTTGTTAATGTAAATACCGGCTAATTTCTCATGCGGCGCACCCAAAATACGGGCTACCTGGTCAACCATCTTATCATTTACTACCACCACCTTACCGCTGTAAGGCGCATGAAAACGATGCCTGACCGCGGCCATGGTCAAGTCTTCTGAGTCTACGGTGGAGTTGCCGCCTTGTGCTTTAATAATCTGCTGCATTTTTTTCCAGGCCTGGCCTGAAGTCAGGGCCTCGGAAGCCATCATATGGCCTTTGCCTTTGCGCGCCCGGCCGCACAACTCCAGCAAGCGGCCGGCTAATTTAATGCTTTTTTTCTCTAAATCTGAAGGCCGGTAATCCTTACGCTGTAAAACACGAAGTACGTCCCGCGCTTCCAAAGATGGCCCTATGCCGCGGCCTACCGGCTCCTTGGTATCAGCCATGACTACCTCAATTTTTATGCCAAAACGCTTGGCCAAATATTCAAACTTCCTTTTTACCTCTAAGGCGTCCTGAAGGCTTTTAATTTTTATATTCGTGCCATAAGGCATATCAACCACCAGGTGGGTAACGCCCATGGCCACTTTCTTAGCCATAATGCTGACTACCATTTTATCCAGCGGCTCCAGCGCTAATGAACGCTGGACGCGAATAATATAATCATCAGCCGGGGCCATCCTCACGCTTCCGCCCCAGATCATACAACAATTAATTTTCTTGATAATCTCCTTAACTTTGCTGAACCGCAATGAAACAGGAGCTAATACTTCCATGGTATCAGCTGTACCAGCCGGTGAGGTGATAGCCCGAGAAGAGGTTTTAGGAATTACCACGCCGTATGAAGCAACTATCGGGATAACCACCATGGTTGTTCTGTTACCGGCCACGCCGCCGACAGAATGCTTATCCGCCACTACCTTACTGGGTAAATGAAGCATCTCGCCGGTTTCTGCCATAGCTTTGGTCATGTAATACAGTTCCTGGTCTGTAAACTCTTTGGAAAAACTGGAGGCCACAAAATATGTGATTTCAACTTTGCTCAGCTTATGATGGACAATATCGCTGATTATTGACCGCATCTCATTATATGACAATTCCTCGCCCAATAGTTTTTTTGTGATAGCTTCAATGGAAGGCGGCCGGGACAGCACTTTCACAGACACAACCTCCCCGTTCTTAACGTGCCGGTATTTCCAGATTTCCCTGAACAAGCCGACTTCACCTGAGGTAACCTTTTTACGGGTATAATAAGCAATAACAATAGCCCGCTGGCGTCCCCAGCGTATCTCAATCAGGTCGCCCATGACTATGCCGAGAGTGCGCGCTTCCTTTTCCTGCAGGACTACGACCCATGGCTGTCCGCCTGAGGAAAAATCTAGTTTCCTGGCCCTGAGAAAAAAAGGCATGTTTTATATTATTTTTTTAATTTTTAACTGAAATCGAGTTTATTAATACATGACCATCAACTATCAACCATTAACCATATACAATCACCCTTCGGGTGATCTCCCGTAGGGAGATAAACTATCAACCATTAACTATGACCCTAAATAATTTTTTTTCGTTTGGCAAAATATATGCTAGCCAAAACAATGCTGGCTAAAATAAAAAGGATCACCCAAATGCCGATAGGGTGATCAGCTAGCGGTAAATTTGTGACATTCATGCCATAAATACTGGCCACTAAAGTCATCGGCAGCAAGGCCACTGAAATAACGGTCAATGTCTTGATAACCTCATTGGTTCTTTGGTTAATGAATGACTCGTTAGTATTGAATAAACCATCAAGAGTATCCTTATAATTGCCCAGGGCAGCCCACATGTTTTCCAGGTAATCATGTACATCATCATAATAAACTGACAATTTTTCTGAAAAAAAGCTGGCCTTCATGTGTACCAAGCGATCTACCATTTTCAGCTGGGGTTCCAGAATCCTCCTCAAATTCAGGATATTGCGGCGTATAATTGACAAGTTGGTGGTTGCATCCTTGTTTTTATGAGAATAAACCTCTTCCTCAACCTCACTTAAGTAAACTCCAATCTCATTAATAACAGGCAAAGTGCGATGGTACATGATGTCAATTATTTTATAAAGCAGGTAACTGGCGTTATTTTTAAACGGATCATAGTGCAAACTGCGCTTGCCGCTCTTGCGAAAGCGGTTGAAGTATCTTTCTAAAAAATGATCCCTGTCATTGGTGGCGGTAATCAAATAATCTTCCCCCAAAAATACATTCAAGGACTGTATGCCCACCCGCCTGGTCTGCTTGTTGAACATGGGAAAGTGAAAAATCATGAATAAATAATGTTTATAAATATCAAGCTTAGGCCGCTGAACCCCTTCGCGGCAGTCTTTTAGATCCAAGTTGTGGAAACGAAAATTCTGCTCCAAGTAGCCAATATCCTCATCAGAGATAGGGCTGATATGAATCCACCGTAACTTAAAAATGGCTACCGTCTTTAAAGACATATAAAGCAATTTAAGTCATTATATATTCTATTATACTATATTTTACTGAAAAAATCAATAGTAATAAAAACACTATCCTACTATTCGGTTAATGTTTTAATAAAATAATGCTTATTTTTTAATAGCAGCGTTAAGTTTTTTTATTAATGGCTGCAAAGGTATGCCATGTACTGTTGCGCCTGCTTCTAACGATTCATAAGGTGAAAACATACAGCCAATACAGTGAATACCGTAATCAGCTAATACTTCGGCTGACCCAGGATATTTTTCAATTAGCTCACCCATTAATATTTTTTTTGTAATAGCTGGCTTAATTTTTTTAATTTTCTTCTTTGGCTTAGATTTTTTCTTAGCTGATGGCATATTGAAAAAATATTAATTGTTAATAGTCCTAAGTCTAGCGAGTCACACAAAAAAAGTCAAATTTACCCCCGCCCCAGTATGATGCAGGATAAAAAAAACCGGCAGTCGTGAAACCCCCGGTTTATCAATCCATAAGAGCGAAGGGGAACTTCTTCATTTTCTGTTCCCAATCCCTACAATATACTACATAACCAGTCAGTTCCTGGGCCAGAATAGGATAGTCCTTCACGCCAGAATCATATTTAAATTCGATTTGATCTCTGGCAATAGACATAACCTCCCGGCGGAAATCACTGGATAATACTAACTGTAGGCTATCTTGGCCCTGCTCCGAAGGTATCAACCTGACCATGGTTATCCGCTGACCAGCGGGTTCTTGACCGCCTTTTCAGGCCAGCTTGCTTTTCCAAGCACAGCCAGAAAACAGAAATATGATCAGTACCAACAAAACTGCAATAAAACGCATTAGGACTCCTTGAGTTTAATATTCAATGTTCAACGTCCAATATTATCACATCAACGTTCCCTTGTCAACCCTAAAATATTAAAAAAATAAGTATACTATAGAAAAATATATCAAACTCAAAATGAATCCAAAAAATACTAATGGTTCATTATATGGTTTTTTATGCATGGCTGCAGCCACTAGCAATCCGAGAATTATCGAATACAATATATATCCACTTTTTTCCAATAATAGGGTAATTGCTACAAAGGCAATAATGACCAAGGTACTGATAATCAATTTAGCATTTTTTAAACCCACTTTAACTGGCAAGGTAATCACACCGGCTTTTTTATCACCCTCAAAGTCTTTCAGATCAATAACAAACGATCCTGCCAACACTCCAATCCAGAGGGATATTAAAATTGGCGTAGGCAGAAAAGCTGAACACCTGGTATGGTCTAACAGAAACCCGGTAGTCATGACAACTACACCTGCACTGGCAATAGTCATTTTTGATAATATAATGTAATTCTTTAGTTTAAACGGGGGCGCTGAATATAGCACAAACAGTAAATTGCCCAATAAAATTAAAAAGAATATTTCTACACCTACAGCTGCTGCAAATAATAAAGCAAATATAATGCAGAAAATGCCAATCTGGCTGTAAGATAACTCGCTTATGCGGCCCGAGGGTAAAATCCGCTCTGGATTTGATACTTTATCAATCTCGTAATCTTCCCGATCATTAACCATCATCAGGAATACAGATGATAATATAATCGCCTCCGCAGCTAATACTGCATCAATAATTAATTCTGGAGTCGGTTTATTATTAACAATGGTCATTACCGACAGAACCAAGCCCATGCCTAGCAGGGCAAGATAAAAAATAATTCTGGATATGCGCAATTCAGCCAGTATAGCAAGAAAAATTTTCTGGCTTTTACTTTTATATAGCCAAAGGGAAATTATTAAAAATACCAACAGCAGAAGTTTAATCCCAAAGATGGTATGCTCGCCCTCCCCCACTAATCCAAACCAAGAATAATATTGCGCTACCCACCACGGCAGTAAAGCGGCTACTGATAAATAACAATACAATAAGAACGAGCCGGCCATTGACTTTATTTTTCTCCCCGTCTTAGACCAAATATAAAGGAAAATAAATGCTAAAATAAACAGGATCTCTATCTTTATCCCGGGCGTGGCTCCGCCCCCGCTCCATTCTCCGCCTAAAGTTATAAATCGTATCCAGGGACTCTGCACAGTTAAATCATACACATACGATATGCGCCAACCTTGGCCCAAGGTCACAATATAATCAATCACCGGAGCAGCTAGTATAATCGGTGAAAAGCTGATTACTGTTTTAAATACATTTTTGATTTCCGTCCTGGTAAATAAATGCAAAATTGCCGCAATCACCAGCATGGCCACGGCATAAAACATAAATTCATGGATTTGATTACCGGCATTAAAAAATCCCCGGCTGCCGCCCGGTACGGTAAAATCTTCGATATACATCCTTAATAGCGCAATCACAACAAAAGAAAGCAGCCAGTAAATTAATGGCAGCTTCCTTTGCTCAATCCTCTCAATAATTGAAGCTGTCAGCTCCTTAAACCATGATCTGGGCATGTTCTACATTTAAAAGTGGTAAGTAATAGTTGCCCGCCAGCGGTTAAAACTGCCACTGGCATTGCCACACAGCATGTCACCTAAACACGCGCCTGAACCCCCTCCGCATCCGCTGCATCTGAAACTGGGCCAAGTAATCATACCTTCATCCTGCTCTTCAACAAAATTTACCATATTCTGAGTATAGGTATTAAGATCAGTAGGAGTGGTCTGCGGCCGGATGTCCATAATTGCTTCCTTGGTCTTATCCTCAACTTCTGCCAAGGAAATTGCTGTAAAGCTGGCTGTTTTGTAGTTCGGCGTTTCATGCTCAACCACGGTGGCCTGATTGGCTATAACAGCCGCCATCATGCCAAAACCAATTAAACCAATAACTCCCAGAATTAATAAGACCTTTTGCCCGACTGTAGTTTGGGTTTTTGTGGTAATGTTAGTTTTTTTCAAATCCTGGCTGTTCTCCATATTTGACTATTATTAATGATAATTACCAAACATCAAAATGTATAGTCACCCTAATTTCATAATCGCCCGGGCGCGCATGACCGCCAACACAAGCGCCTAAAGCGCAAACTCCACTCTCACTATCAAAATCACATGGTCGGCATTTGATAATGCCTTTTTCTACATCACTGCTGTACTTAGAAAAAATATCAACTATCATATCAACTTCTGTTTGGTTATAGTACATATTTTCTGCTTCTTTATACATTTGCTCCTTTACCGCATCAAGCGTTGTACCAGCAAAAGTATAAGTTACTGGCTTAGATTCAATCCCTAGCGACTTGCTAGAAACCAGAGCAATAGCAAAACCAAATCCTATCAATCCCACCACGGCTAAAACTAGCAACACTTTTTGGCCAGTAGTTACATTTGTTTTTACGCTGGTGGAAATTTTTTGATCATCCATAATTGTGATTGTTAATTACTTAATAGTATTTTAAATTCTTGGCTAATTTCTGCCTTAATTTTATCAATAATATTAATTTTAAGCAAATACATAATTAATACAAAAAATAATTCCTGCTCTAGCTTGGTACAGCATAAATTAAAATTAAATAAACAATTAGACTTAGTAATATTCCAATTGGTAAATACCGAGGTTTTTCGTATGATCTCGCCATGGGCCATAGCTCATGAATTGCCACGTAAACCATAATCCCCGCGGCAAAGGCCATGAGCCAGGCATTCAGGCCGATAAAAAACTGGATAGCCAGTAAGCAAATTACAGCCCCGACTGGCTCAGCCAAACCGGACAAAAATGCAATTTTATAAATTGTTTTCTTTTTCTCACCAGCGGCAATCAATGGCATAGCCATGGCAAATTCTTCTGGAATATTATGCAAGGCAATGGCCATGGCTACTATAATACCCAACGACGGGGCATAAACATACGAATTGGCCATAGCAAAGCCTTCGGGAAAATCATGCAGTATCAGGCCGGCAGCAATTAAATATGCTGTTTTTAGGGCAATGCGTCTGTGCCTATGTTCTTCCTTAATGATATGTGAATGAGGCACCAGATGATTGGCCAAGACTGCCAAAAAAATTCCTGCTAAGACTGCTGTTGCAACCGAAAAAAAACTTCCATTAATAAGTGCGGCCGGCACTAATTCAAAAACAGAGACCAGCACCATGATCCCGGTAGAAAAACTAATGCCGATGACAATAAAATTTTTTCTGTTTTTTGTTAAATACGTACGCAAGCGACACGCCCACGATCGTGGTCATGCCGGATAAAAGCGCAAGTATTATAATAACTCCATAGGTGCTTAAGTCCATAATAAGTTTATATTAACATAATAAGATTAATTAAAAAGCGGAAGTCCAAAATGAATTTCCGCTCAACTATCATCGAGCCCAGGCCCAATCTCTGAGCCTAACGCTTAACTCGTGCCACCAGCCTGGTCTTCGGATATAGCCGCGCGGATACTGGCACTGATTGACAGCTTGTACTGTTTTAGCCGGCAAATAACCAAGTTCACCCAGCCTATCAGTATGCTGCAGAACCATGCAAGCCTGACCCTTATTTAATCTACGAAGCTGACCGAAGCGATCATTATTGAACACGTCCAGCATCGACGAACCCAGTACATTCCCGACAGATTTCTTGCCGCCGCAAAACGCGCATAGCTTCACGTTGCCGTCCAGGTCTACTGAAGCCAACGCATGCGCGGCACGGCATTGAGAGTAGTGAATTACCCGAATCGGTCCGCGTAAAGCAATTAAGCGCCTTTCCACGTCGTAAAAAGTGTCGCCTTGCAACGTAAAACGTTGATCAGCATCGCAACCGGTCGGAACATAATGGAAGTGGAAGGCGAACAGTGCGCCTTGTAATACCAGCCAATCCATATAGGCCTGTGAAGTTACCTGCTTATAATTTTGCTGGGTTATGGTAATCGAAGCGCCAGCCATTACTCCGTGCTTCTTGGCCAGCTGTAGCGTCCGCAAGGCGCCATCATCACTTTTCCTGCCCGAGCCGATATTCACAGCCAGGGCAATTCCCAAACGCCGGAAGTCCTGCATGTCCTGATCGGTAATTAAATCACCATTGGTGAAAACCAGAAATAACATTTGATTGCCCAGACGCTGCTTAATGCGCTTGACCATCTCCTTCTTCAGCATCGGTTCTCCACCTAAAATCATGGCGATCATACAGCCAAACTTGATCGACTCTTGCCCCAAGGCAACCCAATCGTCTTCAGACATATCGCCGTCCAGCTTGCCATCCGCATTTGGACAGCCGGCACAATGTTTGGTGCATTCATCTGTGATAAACCAAGTCTGCGCGGACGGAAACAGCAGCCCTTCCTGGCGTAGCTTTCTGTTCTTGGAACTGTTGGCTAGCGTCTTCTCCAGCGTAGTAATCCATCTCATAAACTCTTCGGAACCTACCTGCCGATAGGTAAGGGCTACCCAATTCTTGCGCCAAGCGTTTGACAGTAAAAAAAGGCAACTGAGACCCAAAGATACAACCGTACTGTAACGACCGAGGTAATTACCCAGATAATTGCAGATTTAGCCAATTTAGCCATTTGCACATCCTCCTTCATGCATGAAAAGATCAATTCCCCACACCTTATCAAGGCCAAAGCTTTATGTCAACAAAAAAAGCAGCCCCATGGGAGCTGCTATATGCCTAATCACTATTTATGCTGGATCAAAATCCTCTGGATTGCAGTTTAGCACGTTTGCAGTAGCACCATCGCATTCCTGACTCATATCAAACCGCTGCCTATCAGGGTGAAGTTTGGTGACTTCTCCTGAGCCAGTGCGGCTGCCATCTTTTGTACATTGTACTTTTATGCCTAATCCTACCTGTTGCCATTCCATAAAGGTCCTCCACCAAAAGTTGCTGTGTGTGTTTTTATTTGTACTTAATAATTATCATTTAGATTAATAATTGTCAAACTTACCCCAGCATCAAATGAACCAATACGGAATTTTCTCTAAATATATATTTACTATTGGGCTGCCAGCTGTCCACACGCCGCTTTGATGTCATGGCCAAAGCTGTAGCGCTGGGTAGCAGTCAGGCCGGCATCAAGCAGTGCCTGCATAAATTTTGAAATTGTATCGCTTTCAGAAGGGTAATACGAGCCGGTCTGATTGTATCTGATTAGATTAACCATATACAGCGGCTTATTTAAAATTTTGGCAAGCTGCCGGGCCTGCTCCTCAGAATCATTGACTCCTTTGATCATCAAGTATTCAAACATCACCCTTCTATTCTTTTTTGCAATATAATCATCAACCGCTGCCAAAACTTTTTCAATTGGATAGACCTTATTGATGGGCATCAGCTTGGTTCGCAAAGCATTGTCGGGCGCGTGCAGCGAGACAGCTAGATTGACCTGCCAATCTTCCCGGCCAAACTTTTCTATTCCGGGCACGATGCCCGCAGTTGAAATGGACAATTTTCTAGAACCCAAACCGAAGTAGTCCGGAGAATTCAGCAGACGCAGAGCGGCTACGACATTATCATAATTTAGAAACGGCTCGCCCATGCCCATGAATACAACGTTGGTAATCCGGCCTGAATCTTTTTTCAAAAATCGGCTAAAAACCAGCACCTGTTCAATAATCTCACCCAGCGCCAGATTTCTTCTAAGCCCCATTTGGCCGGTAGCACAAAAAACGCAGCCTACCGGACAGCCAATCTGGGAAGAAACACAAACCGTATTGCGGCCGTCCCGATGCCGCATCAGCACCGCCTCCGCCTTTTGTGCGTCGGCAAATTCCAGCAGTGCTTTAATTGTTTTTTTGTCAGCTGAAATAAATAATTTATTTTTAACCCCCAGCGGGCACTGGCTGTTCAATTTTTTCCGCAAATCAGCCGCCAAGGTGGTAGCCTGACTCCAATCATCAATAAAGTCATGAAAAACCGCGCGCCGAACCTGCCGCAGGCGGTATGGCTTCTCGTCCTTTAATATTTTTTCCAGTCGGTCTATGTCCATATTCTAAAAATAACACAAATCAAGCGACTTAAATATACGCCTTTAAAAAAATTAACCTTCTAGCTAATTTCTAATTTTTTTTGGATTTTTTCAATCGCATCAAGTATCTGTTGCTTCTGTTCAAAATCATCCTCTGCCTTTACCTTATCCGCTACTCCAGTTAACGTTTTAAAATAATCAACCCTTTGCTTGGCATTCAATATTCCACCACTTAAAGCCTCATCAAGCTCACGAGGCACTTCTGATTGAAGCTCCTGTAAAACCTCTGGCCAGTCTTTTCTAGCTGTGTCATTAGCAACGTGATTTATTTCTGCTTCAACGCGGTTTTCACCTGGATCGAATTCTCTATTTTCTGGATCGCCCATAAATTTATTGTTAGTTATTAATAATTTGATTAATAAATTGTAATCAATTTTATAAACTTAGTCAAGTAATACTTATAAATTAGCTCGGGGTTGTAGACCCAGCCTCTCGCGAGAGGCTGGGTAGAGGATGTTAGAACCTTTTTGCGGAAAGGGACAATAAACTGTCTGTGATTCATTGCAAATGAGGGAATACTTGTTGGATTGTCGAGCTATCAATGCCCATGATCGAATTTACAATCTTATCAGCTTCCCACAGGCGATCCTTATGAGTAGTATGAAGGACAGCGATACATTTAATACCCGCAGCTTTTGCTGACTTAACGCCGGATGCCGAGTCCTCAATGGCAACAGTATTGTCCTTAGTTGTTTACAGAGCAGCTAATCCCTTTTAATAAGAGCCGAGATTAGGCTTGCTTTTTTCAAAAACTTTTAGGGAGTCTTTCAAGAAGCGACCCCGTCATTCAACGGGGCAGGAAATGAGACAAATCCCGTAAACTCGCGCTCGTAACGGAACAAGTAAGACAGTACATAGGGGTGTCTCATTATTTCCGCCAAAGGCGGATCAGCCTCTGGCTGAGACTCATTTGGCTTACTTCAGCGTAATATTAACTATTCTAATAATAGTAAGAGTGTCATAATCCCTATCCCAAATAAAAAGGCTACGAGCTGTAAGGCTGATTTACCAAGATCAGTTTCTTTCTTTAATTCAGGGATCAAATCCGCCGTGGCAATATAAATAAAACCGCCAATGGTAAAGGGAATTAAAAAATCTTTCATGCCAGTAATTGATGAACCGATAATAAGAGTTAAAACCGCACCCACAACAGCCGTAAAAGCGGAAAGATAATTAAAAAATAATGCTTTCTTTTTTGTGTATCCAGCGTAAACAAGAATGCCAAAATCACCTATTTCCTGCGGAATTTCATGCAACAAAACGGCGATTGTAGTAGCAATACCCAACGGTACACTTACCATATAACTAGCGGCAATAATCATACCATCGATAAAATTATGGAATCCGTCACCAATAATATTATTAATACCTAAAGGATGAGGATGTTTATCTGACGTTGGTATATGACAGTGGCGCCAATTCAATATTTTCTCCAAAATAAAAAATAGAACAATCCCTAGAAGGATATAAAAGGGTAAAAGTGCTGTATCTTCTAACTCCCCGAACGCTTCCGGTAATAAATGAATAAAAGCACCACCAAGTAATGAACCCGCCGCAAAACTAACTAAAAACAGAAGAATCTTTTTTAACTTCTCCATATTTACTGAAATCGTCAAAATACCTATCAGAGAAACGAGACTAACGATAAAAACACTTAAAATTGTATATAACCAAACTTCTGTCATATAACACTAATACATTTTATAATTAATAAAGATTATTTTATAACTAAACGACTGAATTAACTACTGCATTGTTTGCATATGCCGGTCAGCGTTAGGAAATGCTGAATATTGGAAAAACCTTTGATCTTAGAAAACTCCATTTTACACGGGATACACTTAATCGTAAGGCATTTTCGGCAGGCAATGTGATGGTGTTCATTCTGGTCAAGGTAATATCTTGTTTCTCTAAAAATTTCCTCACGATGAACTATTCCAATACGTTGAAATAGCTCCAACGTGCGATATACCGTTACTAAATCAATTCCTTGTTTTCGGCATGACAAATGAATTTCCTGAGGAGTCTGCGGCTTCTGATTATTCTGAAGACAGCGTAGTATCTTAAGCCGGGGCTGTGTCAGCTTGTAATCGTTTCTTTTGATGTTATCCACAAAATCCATAGGCATAACCTATGGTAGCACGGCATGAATATAATTGCAAATGATTTGCAATTAGTTCATTGTGGATAATTCATTCGTCACACTCTCTTTATGCCCAGTGAACCGTATAAAATGAACCGCCAACAGAGTAGCGATCGGTATGGCTAATACCAAACCAATACTGCCCGTTATTGTCCGAACTATTTCCGTGGCAATCATCTCATTATTTAAAACCTGCCCTAAAGTTAAAAACGGCGGTTCTTTCACGCTGAATAATATTAGTAATGGCAATGCAGCACCCGCGTACGCCAAAAACAGAGTATTTACCATGGCACTCATATGGGAAACGCCGACCTTCATTGCCTTGCCGTACAACTGCTTTATTGGCAGATGTGGATTTGCCTGTTTTAATTCCCGCACTAACGTTACCTGGGAAATAATCACGTCATCCAAAACACCAAGCGCGCCGATAATTATACCGGCTAAAAGCAAACCCTGAACATTGATATCTCCGCCCTTTAGCCCCATTAAATAAATAGCTTCATCGCTCGCAAAGCCAGTTAATTTAGTCAGTGCCGTAAACCAAACTGATAAAAATCCGGTGATAATCAAAGAAATGAATATTGAAACAACAGCAATTGTTGAGGTACGTTTAAACCCTTCAGTGATGTAAATAGCTAAAATCAGAATAAATAATGACCCAATAATACTAATAAACAAAGGACTGTTGCCAGCTAAAATTCTGGGGATAATAAATCCAAGAATAATCAGAAAGGTTAATACCAAAACAACTAACGCCCTGACTCCTTTTAGCCGGCCAACTGCAATCACTGCAATCGCAAACAACAAGGCTAACCAATATATCTTACCTTGCCTGACATAATCAGTAACGTAAAAAATGTCATTACCTTCCATATCCGGAGAGTAAGATACCATTACTTTATCGCCTATTTTATATGCACTAGCGGAAATGACTTCATACTGTGTACCGTCAAAAATAAACTCTTTGTCTGCCCAATTGCCTGATAAACCTTTTAATTTCAGTTTTTGTTGTATTACGGAAGAACCATCCTCTGAAGTAACAATATTTTGTTCAATAACTTCAATGACACGAGCTTTAAGAACTTCTTCTTCGCCGATATTAACCTCTTGCGAATTGACTAACAGCGGAACAACAAACAAACAAGCGATAACAATGATAAATAAATATTTTTTCATAAAGAATCCCATACTAATTAGATGCAATTTTTTTATTAATAATAATATTAAAAAATAATATTTTACTTACCAAATCATTGCTTCTTACTGCAAGCGTCCGAATAGGGACACTCCTCGCACGAACTATTTACTTTATTAAATGTCTTCTTTATATAAGAAACAATATACGCCAAACACGCTATGGTAATTAATATAACAATTAAAATCCCTAATAAATTCATACTATCCAAAGTTTAATAAATTCCCTCCTTGATAAACAATAAAGGCAAAAATCCAAGCAACAGCTGTTGTATACCCAACCATAAATAACGGCCATTTCCAAGAATTAGTCTCACGCTTAACTACTGCTAAAACAGCCAAGCATGGAGCATATAATAAAACAAATATCATAAACGCGTATGCAGCCAAAGGCGTAAAATTATCCTGTAAAGCATTACTCAACGAAGTGCCTCCCTCGCCATCTTCTACATCATCAATGCCGTAAAGCGTGCCAAAGGTACTGACTATGACTTCTTTTGCTACAAAACCGAACATCAAAGCAACGGAAGACTGCCAATTGTCAAAACCCAACGGCCTGAATACCGGCGATATTGTCTGGCCGATTGAACCTGCCAAACTATCCTGCGAACCATAATCTACGCCAAATGGCGCACTTGCCAACAACCAAATTATAATAGAGAAGGCTAAAATTATTGTGCCTGCTTTTTTAATAAAAATCCAAACCCGCTCCCAAACGTGAATTAATACACCCTTAATGGCTGGCCAGCGATATGGTGGTAATTCAATTACAAATGGCGAGGAAAGTTTCTTGAATAAGAATTTTTTAAATAGGAATCCCATAACAATAGCTACGATAATTCCTAAAAAATATAATGAGAATATTACCCAGCCCTGATATGCAGAGAAAAAAGCACCGGCAAATAAAATATATACGGGCAAGCGGGCCCCACAAGACATAAAAGGATTAATTAAAATGGTCAATAACCTGTCTTTTTTTGTTGGCAGAGTACGTGTAGCCATTATGCCAGGTACATTACATCCAAAACCCAATATGAGAGGGATGAAAGCTTTGCCATGCAAACCAATGCGGTGCATAAATTTATCCATTACATAAGCCACTCGCGCCATATATCCGGAATCTTCCAATAAAGCCATTAGTAAAAATAAAATACCAATAATTGGGACAAATACCAATACACCGCCCACTCCGCCAATAACACCATCAACTAACAATGAGCTTACCCAGGTAGGTGCATTCCATGTTGCCATTAAAGAAGTGAGGTTGGCGCCGAGAAATTCAAAAAGTAACTCTATCCAGCCCATCAGTGGTTTTGATAACTTAAATGTCGTCTGAAACAAAACCCAGGCCACAATCGCAAAAAACGGAATACCTAAATACTTATTTGTAACGATGTGATCAAATTTGTCTGCCAACTTTTTATGCCCGGAAATTGTATGTCGACCAATAACATCCTCGCTTAAACCTTTGATAAAACCATAGCGAGCACGAGCTAAAATTGTATTAATATCCTTATTACAAATTTTATGCAAACGCGCAATGCTTCTTTTTACTAACAATTTAAGTTCCGAATAATGGGCTTTATTGCTGGCTTTTTGCTCAGCCCGGTAATCACCTTCTAATAACTTTATTGCTGTCCAATTTATTTCCTCTTCAGTAACATTATTTTCTTTTTCTCGTAAAAACTGCCTAATTTTTCCCAACTCATCATTAATATCAGTGCCGTACGTTAATTTTATTTTATCCGCTTTTTTATCGGAAAAAGCTTTTTCAAAAACAGCTTTCATAAAACTACCAAGATGTTTTTTACTTCTGGCATCCATTTCAACAACCGGTACGCATAAGAGTTCAGACAGTGCTTTTATATTTATTTTCTGATCAGTATTTATTGCCAAATCAACCATATTTAAAGCAATAACTAAAGGAGCACCCAGTTCAATCAATTGGATGGTCAGAAACAAATTCCTTTCCAGATTCTGTGCATCAATTATCTGCACCACTACATCCGGTTTTTCTTCTAAAATAAAATCAGCCGTGATTGTCTCTTCTTCAGTATAGGCAGTCAGACTGTAGGAACCGGGTAAATCAACGACCTTAATCTTTTTGTCTAAATAAGTAAATTCCCCGTGCTTCTTCTCTACGGTCTTGCCCGGCCAATTACCGACATGCTGATGAGCCCCGGTTAAAGTGTTAAACAAGGTAGATTTACCAACATTAGGATTGCCGGCTAAACCAATAATTAGATTAGATTTTATTTCCATATATTTTAGCAGCCTGGCCTCGACCCAAGGCAATTTGGGAATTAAAAATTTTAAGAATCAGGGGACCGTATTTATCATTTTTAATAATCTCTATTTCTGCGCCATCAAACAAACCTAAATCAATCAACCGCTTCCTAAAATTCTTCCCGCAATGCACACATTCTATTTTTACCTTGTCGCCCTCCCTAAAAGTAATTAAAGCTTGTTTCATAATTTTTTATAATTTTGGAATTTTTTTACCACCTGGGCAATATTTCGGATTATTTATAAATTTTGCTAATTTCCTGATTGTCTCATCAGAAAAACCGTGTTCGAGTCTGTTTGCCTCCTCATGAACATTCTTTTTATTAATACCCAGTATCTCCCTTAAAAAAACTTCAATAATTCTATGTTTGTACATCAATCTTTTGGCCAATGCTAAACCTTTAGTGGTAAATAATACATATGAATAAGGCTTAATTTTTACGTACCTCTGTTGAGCCAGCTTTTTTAACATTTGAGAAACTGACGCTTTGGAAATATTCAAATACCCGGCAATATCCACGGAACGAATAACTCTATCATGGTGTTCCCAAAAGTTATAGATTGCTCGCAAATAATCTTCCTGGTTTTGTTTAACCATAGTGATTATAAGTTAAGTATACTTAACTTTAAAATTATCACCATAATAAAAAATTGTCAACAATGAAGATGAGACGGTTTATATAAAAAATTAATTACTTTTTATGATATTTTATTTCTCTATTGAAATGGCCTTACCTTTTATCAGGGCATAGCTGATTTTACGATAGGCTGACGATAAAATACGCTGAAACGTGCTTTGCGAAGTATGCATTTTTTTAGCGCACTCATGCTGATCAAGTCCGGTCACGTTCTTCAAACGCAAGGCTTCAGCTTCTTCTTTACTTAACTCTACAACTTCAAGAGCACGCAAAGGAATACCCTGCGGCTTAAAATAAGTGACTCGTGGGCTAAATTTAATTCTCCGATATAATTGGGGTCGTGGCATATGTATACCCTAGCAATTTTCACCCCTCATCTTTGTTCCACATTTAGGACACGATATCTGATTGCAGGGCACACCACGTTTGTGTGCTTCTTTATAGTCACACTTCGGACAAACGCAAATACTTGAACCGGCCGGTCCCAAACCACGGCCACTTAATACACGGCCACCTCCTGCCTGATCTCCTATTGTCATAAATTTATTTGATTTACTATTATAAACTGATTAAAAATTGGGCTAAAGATAGTCCTGTTGAATGTTCAAAGCTCTAGCCCATTATTTAGAGTTAATGGAACAGGACTATCTTACTTGCCCGCTTTTGGCGGATTTTTTTCGGATCGCAATTGCTGCTTGGCCTGCTGTAAGGCCTCAAGCTCACCTTTAAGGGCTGCTTCCTCATCTTCTATCATTTTCAGCTCGTCATCCTTGCTTAGTTGGTAGCCGTAATTATATCCGCCGTACATTCTGCTGGGCATGAAACCCCAGCCCATGCCGCGTCCTCGGCCTCGCCTTCCACCTCTACCGAAACATGGGCCGCCACCCCAACCTGCACCGCAGGGTCCCATGCCCCAACCAGCGCCTGGACCGCCGCCCCATCTGGGACCTTGACTATCTTGTCTTGGCATATATTTATTTCCTTATTGGTTAATTATTAAATTCGACTTTTTTGATATTGAATATTTACCCAAAACTAGCTAAATTAATGAGTTATCAACAATTATGAATATATACCCATAATTAAGTATATTCCTCCAACTTCTTTTGTCAAGTATAGGAACCAATCACCATTTTTTAAATCTATATTGCTTTTTTCTAAATACTTACTTAATTGTTTAATAATTTCTTATCTTACCCTTATTCTACTCTTCACCAACTTCACTAACTCTGCCATATTCTCCAAAATTATCACTCTACCCTTTTAATCATTTAAAATGTTCAATAAGATAAATGAATATAATCTTAGAAATTCTTCGCCTCTAATTTTATAACTCAATTCCTTTTAAAGTGCCTAAAAAAATATTTTTAAAAAACCTTTACATTGCCAAATATTATAGTATAATAAAACAGATGTAGTATAATAAAATAAATATTTTTTCCAATCAGATGCGTTATAAAAATTATATTAAACGGCCGCAGTCAAACCATCTTGCTTTCAACAAATTTGAGCAGTATTTTTTCGTATATTCATTCAGAAAAAAACTAGCATCAATTTTATTCACTTGGTGTTTGCGGCCTAGCCATTTTTAATTTAACAAGACATTCTAACTAAATTGAATAACTGTTTTTTAATTATGGCTACAAATAACCAATATGAGATAATCAATACAAAAAATAAAAATAATTATAAGGAAATACGGCAGTTTATCAACCATAACTACCGTCATTTTAACGCGGCAGTTGTCAAAGACGCAGCTCATGCCTATTGCGAACACTTGCAAAAAGGCGGCCAAATGATGGCTACTCTGGCCGGAGCTATGAGTACAGCTGAACTGGGCGTGTCGCTGGCAGAAATGATCCGTCGGGACAAAATCCACGCCGTCAGTTGCACCGGAGCCAACCTGGAAGAGGACATCTTCAATCTCGTGGCCCATAATCACTACCGACGTCTGCCTCATTATCGCGAACTGACCGCGCAGCAGGAAAACGAACTCCGCCAAAGCGGCCTAAGCCGGGTCACGGATACCTGTATTCCCGAAGATGAGGCAATGACAAAAATCGACCAGATAATGGTAGAAATCTGGTCCTTAGCTGAAAAATCAGGCCAGCGCAAATTTCCTTACGAATTCTTTTACGAAATTTTGCTATCGGGAAAGCTTGAACAATACTATGAAATTAACCCCAGAGACTCCTGGGTATTGGCGGCCGCGAAAAAAAACCTTCCCCTATTCGTACCAGGTTGGGAAGACAGCACTATGGGCAATAGTTTCGCCAGTGAACTCATCATGCAAAAAACATTGAAAAATCCGCACACGGTCAAATCGGGAATTGAATACATGCTTGAACTTGTACAATGGTACGAAAAAACTGACGCTGCGGGAGCGGGAATCGGCTTTTTCCAAATCGGCGGCGGCATAGCCGGAGATTTCCCCATTTGCGTGGTGCCGCTGATCCGCCTTGACCTGCAGAGAAAATGCCGACCGTGGCAATTCTTCTGTCAGATATCCGACAGTACCACTTCATACGGCTCATACAGCGGCGCCGTACCTAACGAAAAAATCACCTGGAATAAATTGGAACCGGAAACCCCGCGCTTCATCATCGAAAGCGACGCTACAATCGTGGCGCCTCTCATTTTTGCCTACGTATTAGGTGATTGAAATAACTGGAGTGGAAAATTACCGTCGTTTTTAACTAAAAAAATTTTCTGGTGACGACACTATCCCGCATTTCATGTCCCTGCCCCGGGCCGGGCGGGAAATAAAACCTTCCCTGCCAGCAAAATAATCAGAAAAACCACGACTGTACCAATAGTACCAGCCAAGGCAGTAGCTAAGTATTCATTGTTCACTGGGAAAGTATAATCCGGCAACAATGTTTGAAAAGGATAGTCCAGAGCTGTTTGAATAAAACCTTTGTCTTCAGCTACTTTTTCCAGGCCGTCTGGTGACGAAGAAGCAAACAAGGAAACAATGCCACCAATTAAAAACGCAATAAGGGCTAAATAAATATATTTTTTATTCATTGTTTTTCTCCTTATGCTTTAATCCGATTAAAACCATAACGGTAATCAGACCCTCTCCCAAACCAATCAGGGCGTGAATACCTGCCATGGCTGAAAAAGACTGCGCCAGGTTTTCCGTGCCTGAAACTGACAATTCAACCGCGCAAACCGAAGCGGCAACCACCACGGACAGCCAAGCCGCAATAAAAGCCGCTGGCAAAACTTTTTTAATTCGCTTAAACAAAAACCTATAAGCATAATAACCGCCAACAGCGCCAATAACACCCATATTAATAATATTAGCGCCCAAAGCCACCAGGCCGCCGTCAGCGAACATCAGCGACTGCACGGCCAAAACCGCGGCAATAACCAACATGCCTGCCCAGGGTCCGAGCAGGATTGCCGCTAGCACACCGCCCAAAAGATGACCGGATGTTCCGTGCACCACCGGAAAATCTACCATCTGCGCGGCGAACACAAAAGCACCGACTACCGCCATGCGAAACATTTTATTTCGGCCGTATGAGGTCAGCTTGGCAACCGTAGTGCTGCCGAATTCAGCGCCCTCTGGCGTTGCCAGTGTTGCCGTTCTTACTTTCTCAAAAAATCCCTGCCTCACCCGGCTCACTGCCAAGCTTAAAAACCCAACTGCTGCCACAATCAGGCTTCCCGAGGTGCCGGAATTCAAAAATCCGTCTGGAATGTGCATAAATTATTATAGTTTAATAGTTAATAAGTATTACGAATTTAAATATCGTAACACTGTTATTATAAAAAAAATTAAGGATCAAGTCAAATGCCTGCCGGTGGTGGCTGTGGATAAATCGCTGAATTTAATTCCTTTAAGTCTCCCCAACTGATTATAAACCTCTCGAATCTTTTTCGCCTTACCCTTAACCACTAAAACCTCCAAACAATTTTCCTTGTCCATGTGAATGTGTGTCGTGGCGAGAATGCCTTGGTGAAATTGATGCTGTAAAGAGACAAGCTGATTGACGATATCCTTACGGTGATGGTTGTACACGAGGGTAACTGTCCCAATAACCTCGCCTTGCGAAGCATCCCATTCTATATTTACCAAAGATTTCCTAATTAAATCCGCCATGGCCTGTGAGCGGTTGGCATAGCCTTTGGTCATTATCTTCCTCTTAAATTTTTCCAGGAGGGCGTTGTCGAGAGAAATGCTAAATCTCTTTATTGTACTCATAATTTAATTATATCACATCAGATCCTAACTTCGCGAGTCGCCCCGCCATATGGCGGGATTTTCACCCCGCGGCCGCGGTGCTCTGAGACTCTCACCTTAAATCAAAACAACATAATAAACCCCGAACTCCGTGGGCCAAAATCTTCACCAAAGGCGGATCCGCTTTATTAATTTTTTTAGTTTTTCGTTTCAGCATGATTTATAATAATAATAATCATACACCTTGATTATCCCGCAACTTAGCCCATTAATCAAGAAAAAATATACTAAAAATCAACACCCCACACTCCAAGAAAGACGAACTGACCCACCTCCAAAAGTCTTATGCGACAGGTGATAAAAAATTTTCTTGGTTTCCTCTTGAGTGTACCACCGCTTAGATAAGCAGACGACCATCTTTCATTAACTCTTCAGGCGGCTCGACGTTGTAATTCGTAACACTATTAAGCCTTTGGACGTTGGCCTTTGTAAACTCTCTGACATAAGTCTCGTTTTCAAACATGAGAGACCATAATGGTTCTTTCAATTCAATTGGCCAACCTCCTTTTTTCGGAGGAATAAAGCAACTAATAAGCAGGTACAGGGCATACAGGGGTATCCCAAGCAAAATCGCCGGAAGAAATAGCCCCCAAGGAAATCCCAAGGCTTCTATAGTTCTTCCCAGAATACCTGTTTTTGCTAAAACTATAAAAAGACCCCAGGACACCGGAGCCCAAATAGCAAATATTATTAACATCTCTTTTCTTAATTTCCGAACCGCCGCCTTCTTGCACGGCTGGCAGATAGGCATGGTCATTTTTTTCTTTCTTTTTTTCTTTCCTACTTTCACGGTATAATCAGTAAGGTCTGTCTTTTTTAAACATCTCGGGCAAAGTAAAAGAAAATTCATTTCATCTAAGGCATTATCAGATACGGGATAAGCTTCCCAATTAGGTTTTATCTTTTTAGCCATAAATTATTGATTATTTTAATTTTTCGCTTCAGCATGATTTTCAATAATAACCAAGTAATCCCGCCTATATTATCCCTCATAAAGGGATTAAAATCAATCCAAAGAAGACGAAACAATATTTCGTCTTTCACTGCGCATAAGCACCCAGCTCTGGGTGGTAGAGGACGTTAGAACTTTTTTGCGGGAAGAGACAACTTAAAAGATTAATTACTAGATGGTATACTATATACAAATAATCTATAATAAAATATTAATGCTAAAGGAAGTAAGGGTCAACAATCCTAAATCTGACGACCTTAAAGATCAAATCAAAGCTCTATATGATACTTTTAAAGGGATAAAACAAAATCCAGTTAATTTTCGATTATCGTCCTGTACTTGGATGCACCCTTTATTAACACTTACTGTGTGTGCCCACGTTAGAGAATATCAGAGCAATTATCAACAACCTCAATCAGAACAAGTAAAGAGATATTTAAGAGATATTTCTTTTCCTAATGGAATAGAGAATGCCAATCAATTGAGCTTATTAAGCTATACAATTCCAATTGGTTTTCTTAAGAAAGCAGACGAAACAAGTAGACAAGGTCTGGAAAGTAATTTTTATAGAATTATCGAAAAACTAACAGGTAATGTAGCGGGTGCAAGCAATGCAATCTTGTACCCTATTAGCGAATTAGTCGGCAACATATTCGAACATAGCCAAAAGAATTATGGTTGGATATTTGCACAACATTATCCGAAGAAGAAGTTATTAGATATTTGTATAATTGACACCGGCAGGGGCATTGCTGGAAGATACTTTGATGTTCAGAAACAAGAAGTTGGTGACGATGAAGCAATTCGACGTGCATTTCAAGGACAGTCAACCAAAAAAATGGAAGGAAGAGGTTACGGATTAAGTACATCACAGTTGGTAGTTAGGAAAGCACTAGGTGGCCAATTTTTACTTCTCACTGGTAATAGCGTCTTTTTAGGTTCACAAGGTAAACAAGTAATTGTACAGCTCCCAAATTTCTACTGGCAAGGAGTTATTATCTCCTATCAAATACCTTATCCCAAAGGTCCTATTGACATAACACCCTATACAGAGTAAAATTGGATATCCACAATATAACTGTGATATAATGATTATATATGAATAATATTGCATTAAAAGATATATCCCCAATGCTCTCATCGAGGGATGTAATTAGCATTATAAAACAGCGGATTCAGGAAACTACAGACCGTCGTGTAGTTTTGGATTTCTCAAATATCTCTTTTATTTCTCGCTCGGCCGCGCATGAATTACTACAACTTAAAGACCAGCATAACAAATTCTGGAACTTTAAAAAAGTGAGCTATCAAAACATATCTCCTGAAGTAAATCAGATGTTTGCAATTGTTGAAAAACAAAAGAACAGCAAACGAAAACTAAACACTGAAATTCCAGAGGTTAATTTTGAAGAGCTTAAAAATATTTAAACTAAGTTAAACTTTTTACATTGGCTACTGTAAGCAATACCTACAGTAGTTTTTTGTTTTTTTATACAAAGGGGGTGATAACCAATGCCTCTTGAACAACATCACATAGATAAATTTAAGGAAATCTACAAAAAACAATATGGAGAAGAAATATCGGACGACGAAGCCTGGCTCATGGCCAATAACTTGATAAATCTTTTCAAACTGCTGATGGATAAGGAAGAATTTTAGACTAAAAAGATAGAGAAATTCGAATCCTACCTGGGTGGGGAGATTTTAATTGCGTAAATAGAAAACTCTTGGGTACAACTTTCACCCGATATTTAAAGGTTAATATGACTTATCCACAGTAAGTTGTCGTTCTAGGCAATTGGCTCGGGGTCGTAGAGGACGTTAGAACTTTTTTGCGAGAAGCGACAACTTAATTCTCCTGAAAACTGTTTTAAATAAATTAAGAAATATTCTCGTGCCCCAATCTTACTGTATACTTCAATCACTTTGTTTGCAATTGCGTATTCCAACAATAAATGTGGATAAGGTTACTTCCATAGATAGGTCTGATTAATCACCTGCTCTGCCAGCTTGTATGCATTGCCATGTTGTAGTAGACCCAAATATGACTGCATAGTAGATGTTTCCGGGTTTTCAGTAATCCTGTTTAACATGCGCCTTTTGGAGGAAGTGCGGAGTACCTGATGATACGGAAAATGCACCCAGCCCAGAAAATCAACTCCTGAAGCCAGTGTTTTAATAAATACCTTGCTCGGATGAAGCGTGAGTTTGAGTTTGACCGTCAGAAAATTACTGATAATCGGTATGAGTCCTTTTAACCACGATCTGTTATCAGACATTACAACAAAATCATCAGCATAACGCAGATAATACTTGACTTTTAATGTATGTTTCATGAATTGGTCAAACTCATTCATATACACATTAACGAACAACTGGGATGTCAGATTGCCAAGCGGCAAACCTTTGCCCGGTTGCCAGCAGAAACTCTGGATAACCTCGCGCAATAAAGTATTAATTCTTTGGTCAGTAATATACTCACTTAGCATATTCATCAATATAGCATGGTCAATGCTGGCAAAGAATTTCCTGATATCGCATTTTAATATCCAGCAGGTTTGGGTATTGTTTCTGCTTACCTGACCGGCGAAAGTCCGGAATCTTCTGATAGCCCGATGCGTTCCCTTTCCCAACTGGCAGGAATATGAATCGGCGATGAATGTATCACTTAAAAAGGGGTAGAGTACGCGATAGATGGCATGGTGCACCAGCCTGTCCCGGATGGTTGCCTTGTGAATATCCCTAGGCTTGGGATCGGAGATCCTGAAGTGAATATACCCGCCATGTCGGTAAGTGTCGTTTTCAAGCTCCTCGTGGAGTGATATAATATTATCAGCCAGATGGCGGTAAAATTCCCTGACATCCTTTTTCCCGGCTTTGCCCGGGACAAACTCACGCCAGGCTGACAATAGATTGTCTATCGATACAATATCCTTAAACCCATGAGTCAAAAGCGTTTTCATATTAATAAGATTACCCCCCCCAGGGATTTGTCGGTCGATATTCCCATTATACAGAAACTGGCGGCAGGGTATAGGTTATGGCACGCGAATTTGACGAACCTGCCGCGGCTGTCCCGCTTTACGCTCGGGTCTAAGATTGACCTGCTGTTTTATGATGCTCTGGAACTAATTCTTCTGGCCGGATACTCACCCAGGGAAAAGAAGCTCTCTGTAGTGGAGCGTGCTTCAACCAAGCTTGATGCCCTAAAATTTTTCCTGCAGATCGCCTGGGAAATGAAAGTTCTGGATACCAGAAAATATAGCCAACTCACGCCTCCATTGGTAGAGGTTGGAAAAATGCTGGGCGGGTGGCGAAAACAACTGATGAAAAACAATCCGCCAAAATAGCGGATTGCTCCAAAAAAGATAGTTGCGGACACCGGCAAACCAACAGTTGTCATTCCAGTCATTATCGTTGCGGTTGACGTTCACCTTGCGCTCGTCGTTCCACCGGTTGAAGTTGGCGAATTATGCAACATGCCTTCCGTACCACTGCCCGTTGAATTCTCTCCGGGCTGTATTTTATTCGGGAGAAAAGCTCCGCCAGCATATTGCACCAAGTATCTTTGTTGGTATTGAATCAAGGAGCGCGCTGCCTGTCGCCATAACCACAGGCATTCCGGCTTTCCCAATGATCCGGATTTCAGCCGCCTGCAGGCGTGCCCGCAAGCTGAATCGCTTACTCTCCAAATAAAATTATATCACGTTGTCAGATAAAAATCACTCTGCATGAGCAAGCTCATGCAGAGTGTAGTATCCAAGGGCACCAATCAAGTGCCATGCGTTCAAGCGACCAAGTGCCTAATTCTTGCGGACACCGGCAAACCAACAGCAGTCAGCCCAGTCACGACCGTCGCGGTCGACGCTCACCCCGCGCTCGTCGATCCACCGGCCGAAGGAGGCGAAACACCATTTTCCGTTGGAATCTTTCCAGTGGGTGCCATTGGGATGTTCATCGGCAAACGCCGGATCATTTCCATTTACGGCACAGAGTGAATACGGATCAGCCGGTACCAGGCCGCGCAGTTCATATTCTTTCTCCAGATCGTCGTCACTTATTGTACGACCTACCTTGAAGAAAATAACCTCGGTTTCATCGCCCTTGCCGTTCGGCATGGACTTCACAACATCGTCGTCGGTATACTGCTTACGTCCTGTCACGTCCAGCGCCTCTTGCGAGGTTCTGGTGCGATCCACCTTGACCTTACGAACGATCATGTTGCTGACCGCTTCCACGCGCTGGCGAAACTCGGCGAACAGGGCAGAAATAAAATCCTTCTGGCCGAGGACGGTTTGAACTGTGTCTGAAGATAGTTCATCCCTGTGATCGCGAAGTCTCTTGCGAAACCCTGCTGTGATGTTTTCGACAACCTTGTCAATCTGGCCATCAGTCATAGATGGGGTCATGGTCTTTGCCATGGCGTCATCCTCCTTGGTTTTTGAAAAACATCTGCCTGTCAACCACTGTGGTTTCCAGGCGATACCTTTCGGTTATTTAAGAACAGCTCTCTGGAAATCTCTGTCCGGAGATTACAGCAAGGAGCCGCTCTTAAATGAAGAGGTAACGTGATTTTAGCTCTTGGATTACAAAGTGCGGAAAGTAACAATGGATGCTACCATGGATACGGCAATCTGTCAAGATCAGTGATCCACAGATGATAATTTATATCCCTGTATTTACTGGCTTTTCTAGTGAAGGTTCGAGTGTCCTACTTGCCTATGTCAGAAAGGTCAATGTTTATGGGAGTGAAATGATGGCTCGGGGTCGTAGAGGACGTTAGAACCTATTTGCGGGAAGTAACAACTTAATTAAAAATAAGTTGTACAACGAAGAAAGGACATCCCCCAATTTAATGAGATGTATTTTTGGTTATTTATATTAACAAGGAGAAACCCACCCCTCTGCAGGTAAAAATTCCATTGGGACTACAATAAGCATTGCTATAAAATAAAAAATGACAAACAGAATAAATACAATAAAATTAATTCTTTTATAAATAAAAATTATATCGGAGTTATTTTTATATTTTGGTAAATATCTCAGTATGGTAATTATTAAAGTGACGATAAAAAGAATAATTAAAATAATCAACGAAATTGGAGGTGTATAAATATATTCTGAAAATTCAGTAAATTCCGACGGGCAATGATACCTATCAGGTGAGGGGTCAAGTAAAACAAAAATAAATGGAAGTATTAAGTAATAAATAAATCCAAACAAAATAAAAATTAATCCAAAATATCTATAAAACCACTTCTTAGGTATTTCCGACTTGAGTGTTGGCCGCTGAGGTTGTTGGTTTTCCATAATTTTACTATTAATGCTACGTCGCATTTGATTGCGCTTTCGGCGTCTTACGAAGTAACAGTGCGTATAATATCAGCCACACAATCCCTGCAACGAGCATACCAATTAACCCGGAGAGGATATATAAAACGGGATTGTCAGTATCGTTATTTGGACCGTTATAGACAATAATGCCGTCAGGCGTAATAAATCGCGCAGTCAGCCAGGCAGGAAACGCCAAGATTGACCCTGGCATTGTATACGCACATGGACGACTAATATCAGTGGGTGTCTCTGTAAATGTCTCGTTGGTTTTTAAATGCGTGTCTTCACAAAAACCGTTGATATAAAAAATACTACTCATACCCCAAGTTAGCCCAAATATAAGTATAATAATCAATGTGACGACGTTCTTTTTGCTCATTTTGATCACTAAAATTTTATGTAATTATACCTTAATTCTGACAGCTGACGGGATATTGTCAATTGCTGGAAGTAACAATTAATCATGCATAAGTGAGGGGGTGATATCAATGCCTCTTGAACAACATCACATAGATAAATTCAAGGAAATCTACAAAAAGCAATATGGGGAAGAAATATCGGATGACGAAGCCTGGCTCATGGCTGAAAACCTTATAAACCTCTTCAAACTGCTGATGGACAAGGAAGAATTTTAGGCTAAAAAGAATGAGAAATTCGAATCCTACTTGGGTGGGGAGATTTTAGTTGCGAAACAGAAAACTAGTGGGTACAACTTTCACCCGATATTTAAAGGCTTTTATGACTTATCCACAGAAGTTGTCACTTTCGGCAATTGGCTCGGGGAGCAGGATTCGAATCCCGTAAGTCGCTGACGCTCCTACGGGACAAGCCTGCTAAACTCTGGGGGCTGGGATCGCCATGTACCACTCAAGGGTACATGGCGCCGTGAACCCTTTAGTGGTTCACGGCGAACCAAAATATTATACAATTTAACTACCTGACGAACTCTAGGGGGAGGGCTTGCCCCGTCATACGACGGGGCGCCCAATCGGATGATTGGGCGAACCTAAACTACCGTTAACTTATCTACCCGCTGAACTCTAGGGGGAGGACTTGGACCTCCAACCTCTCCGTTAACAGCGGAGCGTTCTATTTTACCCCGCCACAAAACTCTGGGACCTGGACTCGGACCAGGATCACTGCATTAACAGTGCAGGGTTTTACCAATTAAACTATCCCAGAACATTGTGGCGGGGCCAATTGTCCGCCATAGGCGGATCCGCCTTTGGCGGAAACTACCCTAGAATTTAATAGACTTGCGGCGTTGCCTGCCCCGTATCCTTTACGGGGTACCAATTGAACTACCCCAGACTACTAGTCCTCCGTGGCCTGAAGGGCGAAGGAGGAATAAAAAATACCGGCTCTTTTGGTGCCGGCAATTAACGCTATTGAAATAAACAAAATTACGCCGGCAGGAGTCGGTTATTTGAATTATTATTCAATTCAGCGTATAAATATTTCATAGCTTATAAAGTATATACTAGTTTAAACAATCAGTCAAGCCTATTGGGACATTTCATAGAAAAAAATGGCCGCAGCGCTGGCCACGTTTAATGACTCCATGTCTTGTCTAATATCTATTTTAACAAAACCATCCGATAAATCCTGAATGGCCTGGCTCACTCCATGCGCCTCACTGCCTAGCACCAAACAGAACTTATCATCCTGCTTCATGCTTTTCATTGATACGGCATTATCCATTTTAGTTGAATATACTTTCATGGCTGATTTAATTTTCTTTAATTCCAGATAATTTTTATCAAAAGAAATGTTTAATTTGAAAATTGAATCCTTGGCCGCCTGCAAAGTTTTAAAATTGTAAACATCCGCACACGCTTCGTCCAGCACAATATTTTTTATTCCAAAGGCAAGGGCTGAACGTAAAATTGTACCCAGGTTACCTGGATCATTAATGCCATTCAGATAAACTATATGCGAATTGTATTTAATCGGCCTTTCAATTTTTTTATAAACTGCCCCAATACCAGGCGGAGTATCAAGGTTGGAAAAAGTTGCATTAATGCTGTCCGTTATTAAATAGTACTGTGTGGTTTTTGCCTGGCTTAATATCTTGTCCAGCCAGGCCTTATTTTTTTCTGCAAAATTCTCCGTAATAAATAATGATTCAAAAACTGTACCAGAAGATAAAGCATCATTAATTATTTTCGCATTTTCAATAAAAAAACGTCTTGACTCCAGCCGATACTTCTTTTGGTTCAATTTTCGCAAAGACTTTATTTTCTCATTATCAGAACTTGTGAGTTCTTTTATTTTCATATTTTTAATCTTTTCTAAACACTTTCTTTTCAATGGACACTGTTACTAATATTACAACCATAATAATTATTGCATACCACATTTTTGCAGTACCAGAAGCAGTAATTAATTGATCCCCAAAAAAGGTTAAAATCAAAAGATTCAAAACAAAACCCACGCCAACAATATATAAAAACCGTTTAAAGGATATTTTTGACAAGCCAATAACAAAACTGATCATATCAATGGGGAATATCGGCACAATATAAATCAGCCAAATAAACAGCTGGTTGCGGTGCAAGAACTTGTCATAATGGTCAATTTTCTTGCTATTTATAATTTTTTCAACCACCGGCCGGCCTAGCTTGCGTGATATCCAAAAAGCAATGATTGAACCGGCCACATCGCCGATCCAAACGTATAATATGCCCGGCCAAATACCGTATAAAGCGCCGACAGCTATGGGAATTATCGCCCCGGGAATCGGAGCTATTACTGTTTCTACGATTATTACACCAATAATTGCTAAGGGGCCAATACTGCCAAAATGGTAGGTTAACTGTTCAATTTCCTCGCGTGTGGGTAATTTCGGCTGCCAGAACAAATAAATCAGCGTAATTAATAAAAAAACTCCCACCACAAATAAATCCGTTTTCCAGATGTCTTTATTCCTGCGAAATACCTTATCAAATGCACTATTTAAAAAAGCCATATGAGCCTATTATATCCCAGAAAATCATTTAAAACAAAAAAGGTAATCACTAATTGTAACTACCTACAACCTACTACTCACTACAAACTAATCTAACCAAACATAATCCACTCTGGCTTTAACATTAACAAAAGTCCTAAAAACAGTATTACAATAGCTCCGATTAAAGTGGCATAACGGCTGTACTTACCTGTAGTGCCAGCCGCTTTCATAGTTATCATGGCTATGGCAAATACAATCATGTCATCAAGCATGAAAATAATCACATATAATAACAGATAGAAATAATACTGCCAGGACGGCAAGTCGCTTAAGGCCAGCACCTGCGCAAAAATAGCAGGCAGACCGGCTGAACAGGCTAGTTCAATCAAATTGACCACAAAAGCTAATCCAATAATTCCTATTAGGGCAAGTAATAAAGAACGCTTTTGAATAACCGCTTT
This sequence comes from Patescibacteria group bacterium, assembly GCA_018816445.1. GTDB lineage: Bacteria > Patescibacteriota > Patescibacteriia > UBA10025 > JAHIVO01 > JAHIVO01. Next base: position 8,810 of record JAHIVO010000061.1, on the reverse strand, counting down.
CATGCGCACTGTAATCTTGCGGCGCTGATCCACATTGGTCACTTCACACTCACCCGGACGTGATTTCCAAAACCGCCGGAAATAATATATAGCCACGCTAATAGCCACTAAGCCAATAATAATCTGCACCGGCCTGACTACCCCGATAAACTGAAAAAACTTCAGCCAGGCGGCTAAAAATATAAAGTAAACCAAAGCCGAGGCCGCAATAAACGTCAGGCCCAGTGTCCACATGCGCCGCCGGTTTTCCATGCCCAATAAAAATCCAATCAGGATAATCAGCACCCACATAGCGCAGGGATTGAATCCGTCAATGGCTGCCACAACGGCGGTTAAACCGAACAATGAATATTTTGATAAATCCGTTTCACCGAACAACGGCAAATCAACTAATAATGAATTATCGGCCGGACACTCACTTAAGCATTCATTAATTACATTCCTGATGCGCTGGCCTGTATCAGTGCTGGAGTTGAACCCCACAATTACTTCCTTATCGCCGATGAAAGTGGCCGGCACGCCCCTAACTTCCTGGCCTGACGATTCAATAAACTTCTCAAATATCTCCAAATTATCCTTATCAGACACCTCATATCGGCTAATTAAGATTGTATCGCCTAATTCCTGTTCCAGCCCATCTAAAAAAACCTCTTCTTTGGCGCAATGAGGGCAGGTATCGCTGTAAAAAAAGTTAATTTCAACACTATCGTTATCTTTAGCTGAAACAGGCAATGCAAAAAACAACAGTGTCGAGAATATAAATATAAATTTTAATATCTTATTAAGCATTATTATTTTTGAATTGAAATTGCCTTGCCTTTAATTATTGCCTGGCTGATTTTATTATAAGCAGAAGATAATATGCGCTGGAAAGTGCTTTGTGAAGTACGCATAGCTTTGGCACATTCGGTTTGGTCTAAGCCTGAAATATTTTTTAAACGCATAGCTTCAACTTCTTCTTTTGATAATTCAACAATATCCAAAGATCGCAAAGGAACTCCGCGCGGCTTAAAAAAGGTAGTCCGCGGTCTGAATTTTACTCTTCTGCATAAACGAGGCCTGGTCATAATAAAAATGAAAATTTAATTATAAAAATTGAAAATAACATTGAAAAAATTAAAAACTAAATTATTAATTGCCATTTAAATTTTGTATTTTGATATTTTAATTAAATGGCTAGAATTAGCCCCACTTGTTTTCTTATACTCTAGCCTAATTCTTGTCAATTAACAAGTGGGACTGGTGTTATTGTTCAGCTTTAAGTTCCTGCTTGGCTTTTTGGATTTCAGCCAGCTCTTCTGTTATAGCCGCTTCTTCATCTTCCAGCATTTTCATCTCATCCTCTTTACTCCATTTAATTCTACGTCTCCAGCCGCGTCCCCAACCGCGACCAGCGCCCCGCCTGCCTTCGCCTGTTGGCGAAGCCAATGGCGGGCAGGTGCACGGACCATATCCCCAGCCAGCGCCTGGTCCGCCGCCCCATCCGGGACCTTGACCATCGTAATTTGGCATAGTTTTATTTCCTTGTGGATAACTAATTAATGACCTTTATTTTTAGTTGATAGTTTATTGTTAATGGCAATCGACTATAAACTTTATACTATTAACAATGAATTATTATGAATATATACCCATAATTAAATATACTCCTATTAAAAAAAGTGCGCAACGTACGTTGCGCACCATAAACATAAAATTACCTACGAAAGAGCTAATTCAAGCCATACAATTGGCCAAACTTCTCCTCCAGATGATCAAACCAATATTTCGGATTCAGCTTCTCACCTGTGGCTTTAACCATCAGATCGTCCATAGCCGAAACATGTCCATAGGGATAGACGTTCTTACACAGCCAATCAAGCAAAACTCTGAAATTGCCCATTCGGAACTGCTCCTGCCAACTTGGTACAGCCTTAACAAAGGCGGCAAAGAGCTGAGCCGCGCCCAGCTTGCCGAGCAAATACGTCGGGAAATACCCGAAGTACCCGTGCGACCAGTGGATATCTTGCAAACAACCATTTGCATCAGTGTCAACCGCGATGCCAAAGAGCTCTTTAAACCGGCGGTTCCACTCTGCTGGCACATCCTCTGGTTTGATATTGCCGGCCAAAATTTCCGGCTCCATACCGAACCTGAGAATAATGTGCAGGTTGTAAGTCAGTTCATCCGCTTCCACACGAATAAAACTGGGCATAACCCGGTTAATTGCCTGATACAGCTCATCCACTGACACATCCCGGTACTGCTCAAAAAGAGCCGTCAGGATCGGGTGGAAGAACTGCAGGAACGGCTTACTGCGCCCGACAAAGCATTCCCACAACAGAGAACTTGATTCATGGATGCCGTGCGAATGAACCAGCGGTACGGTGATGAAACGGCGAATCGCTTCAGCCACATTCTGCTCATACAGTCCGTGACCAGCCTCATGCATCACGCCGCCCAGTGCTTGAGGCAGGTAGGTCGGGTCATAGCGAGTAGTAATCCGACAATCATTCAAACCGACAGTGGACATGAACGGATGGACTGTGACTTTCAGTATGCCCCGCTTAAAATCATAGCCCATTAGCCAAGCGGCAGTCTGACCCAAAGACTTTTGCCGGTCAATTTCGAAATAACCGCGCCACAGCTTATCAGTGAACTCCTTGCCGGAACTGGTGATCCGGCCTAGCAAGTCAACGGTCGGTCCCTGCACTGCCTCAATGATTTCTCTTAGACGCGCAAAATCCATGCCCGGCTCGTAAATCGGCAGTAAGGCCGGATAATAAGTTTCCGGCCGGCCGGAATCAGCCCCCAGCATGATCGCTTCTTCCCGCGCCAGTTCCACCGATTTTGTAAAAGTATTTTGGAACAGGGTAAAGTCGCTTTTTTGACGCGCCTCGATCCAGACCCGATTAGCGGCCTGAATATGCTCTCTCTGCTTCTGTACGAACTCCGGCGGTATCCGTTTGGCCATATCATGAGAAAGTTGTAAACGGTCAACCATGCGCTGCTCGGTTAAGGATAAGCCGGTACGTCCAGTGAGTGCTTGGCTAATCGAATCGGCTGTAAACAGCTCGTGCGCTTCGCGCTCAGCCAGAGCCATTAACTGGGCTAATTGTTTCTTGGCCTCCTCATCCGGTGGACTGCCTGTCTGATCATCAAAATGCAAACGGGCAGCAATACTTCCCTTTTGATTTGCTGGCTGAAGTAATTCAATCAGCTTATCAAATTCTTGTGTACTCACTTGTACACCTCCTTGTTAAAAAACCCTTTGTTTATTTGTTTTTATTAATTAGTTTATCATACCATTAAGTACTATTTAGTCAAATAAAAAAGGCCCTCTTAGAAAAAGCAGGGCCCGGAGAATTGGATATCTCAAGTAACACCATTGCAATTTTGTATTATCGGAATCTCAGTAGGGCTTATCTCAGATTTATCAACTAACACTACCTCTGTAGTAGGTAAAATCTCATGGTCAGAACCAAGAAACCAGCCATCCGTACCTCCGTTTGATTTGAGGAGATAAACAGCACATGCGTGTTTCCATAACACCTCATCCCCGTCTGGTAATCGAAAGCAGCTATTCCAGGGCAATTCAGAGAACTGTACCAATTTTCCTTTGCCCATTATTCCTCTTGATACCTTTTAAAATATTCATCTTCTTAATCCCGCATATTATCATAAATATTTTTATTGTCAAGGAAAAAACAGCCTGGTTAGCTGTATATAACTATTATACTAAATTACGCTATTGTCTTTTTACAATAATCCTTAAATGCCTGTCTTAACTTCATAACCATCTCGCTCTCTCCTTGTTTAACTACTGTATCATCAATCTGCCGAACCGGCATCACCTTAACTGAAGTGCCAGTCACAAAATATTCATCATATTCTTTAATCCTGCTTAAGGGGATATCTTCCTCTTTTACCTGCATAATATCTGGCACTATAGCCATTAAAATCGTCCGGGTGGCTCCGACCAATACCTTTTCTGCTGGCGGTGCTATTAACACATTGTCTTTAATAACAAAAAAGCTGGAGCGTGTCCCTTCCCTAATATTCCCATCACGGTCAATTAGGAGCGCATCATAAGCGCCAGCTTTCCTGGCTTGGCTATAAGCCATATAAGACATAAACAGGCTTTTTACTTTAGCCGTGGGCATAAATCGCTCGCCCTGAAAGGTAATCAGCTTAGCGCCCTGCTTATACCACTGCTTTTGGTGGAAAGTCAGGCCGACCGGAAACAAAAATAACTGCGCTTCAGAATCCTGTTCCGGACCAATTAACAGTAAACGAATTAATGAGTCGTGTAAATTATTTTTCTCAACTAATTGCTTAGCCCAATTAATAATTTCCTCTTTTTTAAACTTATGATCCAGTCCAATTATTTTTGCTGAAGAGATTAGCCGATCTACTTCTATCTCGGCCATTATCATCTGGCCCTGTACCACTTTGATGTTTGAATAAACGCAAAAATCAAAAAACATGGCCTTATTGTAAACAGAGATACAGGCCTTTTCCTTGGAAATTAATTCACCATTTTTTATGACGTATTCTGCTTCCATAAAACAATTATAGCACAAATAAATAAACCAAAAACTTTATACTACCCGCACAACTATCGTCGTCTGCGATGTTGGCGTGAACGGTAACGAGAATGCCGTTTCCGCGGATGATGCGCTTGATGCTGGGGCAATTTAGACACCGAGGTTTCCTTCCCGACAACGAGCTGCGTCCGTATCAGCCGTTCAATGTCCTGAACGTCCCGTCTTTGGTCAGGGGTGGCGAATGAAATTGCTTTACCTTTTTTACCAGCTCGCGCAGTACGCCCGATGCGGTGGACATAATCATCTGGCGTGCCCGGCAAATCATAATTAATGACGACTTCAATGTTATTCACGTCAAGACCGCGGGCGGCGATATCAGTAGCGACCAGAATACGATGCGCACCTTTTTTAAATCCTTCAATGGCTGACCGCCGCTGGGCCAAACTTCTATTTGAATGAATCTCCGATGCCGTATACCCCATATGGCGGATTGTATTGGCAAGTTTTTTCGCGCCCCATTTCGTGCGGGAAAATATCAAAATAGAACCGCTATAGCGCTCAAGAAGAATCTTTAGGGTGGGGCGTTTATCGTTGGCTGAAAGAAAAATCACTTCCTGATCTATTTCCTTGACTGTGGTTCCGGATTTCGCAATTTCAACGCGCAACGGCAAGTGCATATGCCGGTTAGCGATCGCGACTATAGACTGCGGCATGGTTGCCGAAAAAAGCATTGTCTGCCGCTGTTTGGGAGTACGGATAAGAATCTTTTCAATCTGCGGTGCAAATCCCATATCAAGCATCCGATCAGCTTCATCAAGCACGACAATGCCGATTCCCTGCAGTAAGGTGGGTTGTTTTGAGAGGTGGTCAATGAGCCTGCCCGGCGTGGCTATGATGATATGCGGCGTGGCTTTGAGCGCGCGTATCTGCTGGCCGGCGGACGCGCCGCCGATAATGAGCACTGTTTTAAGTCCAAATGATTTACCTAAATTCACAAGTACCTCATCTACTTGCGCGGCCAACTCACGCGTGGGAACCAAAATAAGCCCTCGCGTTTTTAAGCGTGCGATGTTTTGCATCATGGGCATGCCAAAGGCAAGTGTTTTCCCTGTCCCGGTTTGCGCTATGCCGATCAGGTCCTTGCTCTCAATTGCCAGCGGAATGGTTTTTGCCTGAATTGGCGTCGGTTTAGTAAATCGATTTTTTTTAAGTATCTCCAGAAGCTTGGGAGCAATCCCAAGTCCATAAAAATTTATTGCGGGTTCGTGTGTCATACTGATGATATTAATTGATAATAAAAAATTAGAGCAAGGCGCAGTACCCTACTATGTGCCTTGATTGATGCTCTTTACAGATGCATACTAGCACGAAATACATAAAACAGCTACAGTATTCCCATAAAATCAGTATCCTATCTATCAGCTACTGGGCTTGCTTCATTTCTTCCGGAGTATAAATATATATTTTTAAATTCTAGACTTCACTAATAACATCAAATCCTTTTTAACTACCTGTAATAGATAAACCTATAATTTTACCTATGCATAATTTTTTATTTCGTATTTGTGCCGCTGTCTCATTGACAGTTGACAGCCTACTGTCAACTGTCAACCATACTCACGATTATAACCATACCTATAACTAATATTATTCTAAAATCAGGGAATTCTTCCTCAGCTCTTTTTTAATCACTCGCCAGTCTGGAAATATTTTCTCCACCAAGCCCCAAAATCTCTGGGAGTGATTAAACTCTTTGAGGTGGCACAGCTCATGCACAATAATATAATCCCGCGTCTTATGGTCCAGAAACAGAATCTTATAATTAAAGTTGAGGTTGCCTTTCCTGGAACAGCTTCCCCACCTAGTTTTTTGGTTTCTAATATTTACTCGGTTGAAAGAAAATTGATAAAATCTATTATAATACGCCAGTCTTTCTGAAGCTAATCCATAGGCGCTCTGTTTATATTTCAAATAGTCAGCCTTGCTATAATGGGTAATTTCCCGGTCCTGTAACTGTTTAAAAAAAGTAACTTTTGCCAAAAGCCACGCACTTTTATCGCTCAAAAACTTTTCTACCACAGATTCCCCAAGGTGATATGGCTGAGTCACCACCACCGAGCCGTCACAATAAACCGCCAGACGCATCCTCCGCGTCCGCCTACTCTGCTTGAGGGTATAAGTAATTTTGTTATTATCTAAATTAATACTCTTTTGCATGTCTTAAATATATCAAATCAACACTTGGCTGTCTGTATCATAGCGAGTTTTTCTTGTCGCGATAGCTGTTTGACGCGTGCCTCGGCCCGGGACGCGGTAGAGCGGCTGCGAAACCTGCGCGTGTATACCAACTTCACAGGCCGCCTGGATCGGGTATATTTAGCGCCAACTTCGGAGGTATTGTGCTCGGTTACTCTTTTATTCACGTCCTGCGCTATGCCGGTGTATAATGTTTTATCAGCACAGCGTACTATGTAGAGGTGATACATATATTTAAATTATACCAAAAAACACCTCACTAAACGAGTTGCCTGGTGAGAAAATTTGTGAATTTTTTCAATTTTTTTTGCTACTTTTCACACCCCGCTTGACTTTAGTCTATTTTGCTAGCAATATTACTAGGCAAACAAAAAGATAATAAAAACCGTTTCTTAATAAAAAAGAAGGAGAATTTAATGTTTATTGTTGGAATTGAACCGCGAGCGCCAGGAATGCATATATTCACCGGCGTGCGATTACCGCGGTTGGGATTGCCGCTGCTTTTCACCATGGCCAAGAAGATGGGACACCAAGGTGAAATTTATTGTGAAGATATTGCTCCCATTGACTGGGAAAGGGTCCGGCAGGCAGATATTATCTGCATTTCTTCTATTACTTCAACCATCCCCCGGGCGTATGACTTCATCCGCAAAATCAGGAAAGAACTCAAATTAACGGTCCCTATCCTCATCGGCGGGCCGCATGTGACGTTTCTTCCTGACGAAGCGCTCGACCATGGCGCGGACTACGTCTTCCGCCACGAAGCTGACCTCAGCTTCCCGATGTGGCTGAAGTGGTGGGAGAACGGGCGTGATCCACGCGAGCTCTTCGACATTCCCGACCTTTCATTCAAGGTGGGAAGCGAAAACCACCACAACACGACCAATCTGCCGAGACAATGGGTTGATCTGGACACTCTGCCGACTCCTGACCTCCGGCTGATCGTCGGGTTTGACAAGCCCAGCGTCATCCCGCTGATTACTTCGCGCGGCTGTCCATGGGACTGCGACTTTTGTTCCGAATATGAGATGTTCGGTAATGAATACCGATTCCGTTCAAAAGAACTTGTGATCGATGACCTTAGATTCTATGACAGTATTTATGGCGAAACACCGGTGTTTATCGCCGATGATAATGCCGCCGCCAACCCGACTCGGCTGAAACAGCTCTGTGTCAGCATCGTGAGCAATGGACTCGTCCGCGAGTTTTCCTGCCAGGTGCGCCTTGATTTAGGCAAGCGTCCGAGGATAGTCGCCATGATGAGTATGGCCGGCGTGACCCGCGTCTTTGTCGGCTATGAGTCAACCAACCAGCGCAGCCTTGACGCCGCGGGGAAGAAACTTAAATTCGCGGACATGCGTAAGCTGACCAAGGTTTTTCACAGGTATGGGATAGCCATCCACGCCATGTGGGTGCTGGGGTTTGACGACGACACTATTGAGACAGTCAAACAGACAATCCGCTGCTGTATCCGCTGGGGCATAGAAACGACGCAGTTTCTTATTTTGGTACCTATCCCGGGCGCCCCGCTATACCGGCGTTTTGTCGACCAAGGGCGGATTATTGTCCATAACTGGGCAAAGTATGACGGCCTCCATGTGACATTCCGGCCACTGGGAATGACAGCCCTCCAACTCCAGGTGGCAGTCATGCTTGACGCCATGCCTCGGGTCTACAACCTCTGGCAGACATACAAGCTGCTGGTTCTGAACAACCTCCGTACGGCCTGGGGAGTAGTTACCAGGAGAACAAAACACCCCAGAATTAACATGAGAGGAAATATCGCAACGTTCTTCGCGCGGTTAGGTGGTCGTATAGCTATAAAAAAAATACGGCCGCAGGTCACCAAGTACCTTGAAAGTCTTAAGTAACGATATGTTACCCGAACAGAGTCTAGTCCACGGATTAGACTCTGATTTTTATTTAATAATTATGAGAATAAAAAAACTTCCCGTGTCTTAAATAGGGAAGATTTTATGATTAATTAAAGCATATTCTACCTATATATAATTGTCAACAACTATTTTT
>JAHIVO010000060.1 GCA_018816445.1 Patescibacteria group bacterium | reverse complement strand
TTTGTTTATTGATAGCTGATTGTCTGTTTTTATAATCATTGGTGGTAAATGATATATAACTTACTATAGGTAAACCAATGTTCTGAAATACCTGTTTTTGGATTACTTTATCCATACCTATTGCAGAGGCTAACACATTTGCACCTACATAAGGTATATTTGCTAATTCTAAAAGGCCTTGTATCGTGCCATCTTCACCGAAAGTTCCGTGTAGTATAGGGAAAATAATATCAATATTTTTATTAATTTTATTATGGGTCGTAAAATGTTTATTTATAGTTACTAACGATTTTTTAGTTGAATCTGGAGTAATTATCTGATCTGATGTAAACTCCTTAAATTTATTAGCCTTTAGTATTTTTAATGGCTGATTACGTGTTATCCATATCCCCTCTTTGGTAATACCAATAGGAATAATTTCATATTTAGACTTATCCATAGCCTTAATGACAGATTCAGCAGAAACAAGAGAAACTTCATGTTCCCCACTACGCCCGCCAAAAATTATCCCTACGCGTATTTTTTTTGACATATAATTAAAAAACTGGCTTACTCTTCTTTGTTTAAATGTTTTTCATTTAATTTCTCCCACAATTCAAGTCCTTCGGCATATTCATCGCTTCCCTCACTTGTTCCAGCTAAACATGAGGTGCACTCACCAAACTTTTCGTCTTCTTGATATTCTTTTTTAAAACCGCAGGGTACGCAAACATATATACCTGCCTCAGGCACTGCTTCTCCCTTGCTATGAGTCTTATTTTCTTCATTCATATGATTAATATTAATTAATAATTATTCTTGGTAGATTTGGATTTATTCTAGTTACTATTTCATAATTTATTGTATTTATTTTATCAGCCAATTCATCAGCTGTAATGGTATTCTTTCCATCGGTGCCAATTAATGTTACCTTATCCCCTGTCCTAACATTCTTTAGTCTGCCGATATCTATTATACATAGATTCATGCAGATACGCCCTATTACCCTGCATCTTTTGCCGCTAATCAGCACTTCCCCGATATTGGATAATTTTCTGTCATAGCCATCCCAATAGCCAACTGGGATAAGGGCGATTTTTAAATTTTGTTTTGCCTTAAAGGAACGGCCGTACCCAACAGATCTACCCCGGTTAATATTTTTTATCTGAATTATTTTTGTATACCATGATAAAGCAGGCTTTAAATTAAATTTATTTCTTAATTCAGAGTAATTAATGCTATCATTTTCAACTGACCATAGCCCATAAGCAGAAATGCCGATCCTTACAAGGTTTAATATACTCCTTGAATTTAATATTGTTGAAGCTGAGCAAGCTAAGTGCTTTATTGGTATATTTATCCCTTGCTTCTCAAGATTATTAGTTAATTGATTGAATACTCTAATTTGCTTGTTTGTGAAGGATTGATTTGGATTTTCAGCATCGGCAAAGTGAGTAAAAATACCTTCCACAATAATATTGTCTAGTTTGCTTATTTTTTTTAATACTACAATGGCATTCTCGGGCGATAAGCCCAGTCTGCTAGTTCCCGTATCTATTTTGAAGTGGATTTTTATTATTCTGTTTAATTTTTTTCCTATTTTAGACAAGCGTTGTGCTGATTTTAGGCTATAACTTGTTAAAGTTATGCCTTGCTTAACTGCTTCAACTAATCTATTCGGATTGTAAAAGCTTAATACTAAAATTCTTCCTTTGATCCCATTTTTTCTCAAGATTAATGCCTCGTCCAAGTTTACCGTGCCTAACCAGTGACACCCTGCTTGTTTAAAGATCCTGGCGCTTTCGTTCAATCCGTGCCCGTAAGCGTTTGATTTTACTACAGCCATGATCTTGGAACTTTTTGGAATATTGTCAATAAACTGTTTTATATTATGCTTCAAGGCCAAAGATGAAATTTCCAGCCAGGTTATACTGTCATTTTTCATTTATTTTTTTATTTCTTTAAAACTGCAATATTTATCCAATATTTTAGGAATTTTTATACTGCCGTCTGCTTGCTGGTAATTTTCTATAATGGCAATTAAAATCCTTGGCGTAATGCCAGTGGCATTTAAGATATGTACATATTGATTGCTACCTGATTTATCCTTAAATCGGATATTATTTCGTCTGGCTTGATAATCAGTGCAGTTTGAAGCTGAATGAGTTTCGCGATATTTATTTTCTGATGGAATCCAGCATTCTAAATCAATTACCTTAGCTGATGGCTTAGGCAGATCGCCCGTACAAACCTGTAGTAACTGATATGGCAATTCCAGCCCTTGAACAATTTTTTCTTGAATAGAAATTAATTTTTCAAAATTTTGACCAGATTGTTCAGGATCTGTAAGGATAAGCATTTCCTGTTTTTCAAATTGATGTACCCTTAAGATTCCCTTAGTATCTTTCCCATAACTGCCAGCTTCTCTTCGGTAGCAGCTTGAATATGTAGTATAGCAAAGAGGCAGATCATCGTGTTTTAATATTTCATCACTATGGTATGGCAGTAAGGCATGTTCACCCGTACCAATTAAATAAAGTTTATCCTTTTCAATAAAATATGCTTCTTGACCGTCAATATAAGAGTCATAGCCTGAATTTTCCATAACTTTTTTTCTGACTAAAGATGGAGAATAAAAAGGCACAAATTTTTCTTTTAATATTATATTTTGAGTATATTGGACAAGGGCACTCCATAATAGAGCTCCTTGCTTTTTTAAAAAACTAAATCTTGAACCGCTAATTTTTGCAGCTCTTTCAATATCAATAATATCATGCTGGATCGATAGGTCCAGATAGTTTTTATTTTTAAAATTAAACTTAGTTTTTTCACCAATACTTTTAATAACCTTATTATCATTTTCATCTTGCCCAGTTATCACGTCATCGTCGGGAATATTCGGCAGTTCCATTAATAATTTATTTAAGGTTTCATAGATTGTTGATTTTTCTTCACTCAGCTCATCTTCTTTTTTGGCTAGGTTGGACATAGCCTGAATTTTTTCTGTTTTTTCATCATTACTAAGTTTATTAATTGATTTATTAAAGTTATTTTTTTCTTCCTTAATTTCTTCTTGTGCCTGGATATTATTCCTATATTGTTCATCTAACGCAATAATCTCATCAATTACATGTGCTTTGACTTTTCGTTTTTGCAGTTTTTTCTTAACTGCTGCGGTTTCTTTCCTGATTAATTTAATATCAAGCATATATTTTATTCTGTAGATTGATCCCTGTCACTACTTTCATCTGTAATTTTAAATTCAAATTTATGTTCAATCCTGCCCAGGATTACTAAAACTAAGAGAGAAGCAAGCGTTCCTGTTACAGCGATTAAATAAAAGCCTAATCCAATAGACATGCCAATGGCGGCTACCACCCAAATACTGGCAGCGGTAGTTAATCCATGGACAGAACCCCTGGCTTGAATTATCGCACCAGCCCCCAAAAATCCAATGCCAGTCACTATTTGTCCTACTATCCGGCCAATATCAACATTACTGCTTTCGTTATAAGTGCCATATATTGAAATAGCAGTTAAAGCAATAATTGCGGAACCAAGGCCAACCATGACATTTGTCCTAAAGCCGGCTGGTTTATGGTAATGCTTCCTTTCCAAGCCAATAAGACCGCACAATATAATTGTTAAAAATATTCTTAGTATAATCGTACTTTCATTGGGCATAAATTGTATTAATTAATTATAAATTTAATTCTTGGGAGATTGACTGTAAAGCAGTTAAAACATTGCCAATATGTTCGTCCAGGGGTACATTTAATTCTTCAGCTCCCTTAATTATTTCATCTCTATTAACTTGCCTGGCAAAGGCTTTATCCTTCATTTTCTTTTTAACTGATTTTACTTTTACTTCAGATAAAGATTTATTTGGCCTTACTAGGGTGACGGCGATTACAAAACCGCATAGTTCATCAACAGCAAATATTGTTTTTTTTGCTAAAGTATCGCGGGGCTCTCCAGCATGAGATGCATGTGCTAATATGGTTTTAATAAATTCGTCTGAATAACCTTCATGTCTTAAGATTTCAGCACCTTTGGCAGGATGGTCTTTTGGATCTGGATATTTTTCATAATCAAAATCATGTAAAAGTCCTACGACACCCCACCAATCTGGATTTTTATTAAATTTTTTTGCATATATGCGCATAGCTGATTCAACAGCCAGCATGTGTTTTAATAGGTTTGAATTTTTAGTGTGCTTTTTTAATAAAGTAATCGCTTTATTCCTATCGCAGTCGTTCATTTTATTTTGGTTTAAGGGTAGGAAATAAAATAACTTCCTTGATATTGTTAACATTACAAAGCAATGCGGTTAGCCTGTCAATGCCAATGCCAATGCCAGCAGCCGGTGGCATGCCGTGAGATAGAGCTTCAATAAAATTTTTATCTACGTGTTGTGCTTCATCATCACCAGCCTGTCTGTTTTTTTCCTGCTGAATAAATCTTTCTTTTTGGTCCAGGGGGTTGTTAATTTCAGAAAAAGCATTGCAAAGTTCAATTCCGCCAACCAATAACTGAAATCTTTCAGCCAGGGTTTTATTTTCAGGTTTAGTTTTTGCCAAAGGTGATAATTCCTTGGGATAATCAACAATAAAAGTGGGTTGAATTATATTGGGCCTTATTAGCTCTTTAAATATTTCATCAAGGATTTTTGCACGATGAAATGATTTATCAATAT
>JAHIVO010000059.1 GCA_018816445.1 Patescibacteria group bacterium | reverse complement strand
GAAATCAAAATTCTCTGGTGTTTGGGTGCTTGGCATTTTACCCTCCCATATGTTTGTAAAAATGTTCTATATATTATTAACTTAGAATGTTATCACAAAACAACCTGGTTGTCAACCCTGTGTACATGATGACTACATAGGTAACACTCTGGATCTTTGGCAGAGATTTGATAAAAATCAAAGGTTAATACTCTTAAGGTTAATAATTACCTGTGATAATAAATTATGGAACATAATAAAACCATTAATAATTGCCAGGATAAGGCAAAAAAGATAAAATCTGAAGTTACAGAATTGATTGAAATATTACTAAGAGATTTAATTAATAATACAATTAGCTTAAGAAGGCTGTTGCCTGTATTGTCATCACGTGCAATTAAGGTGTTACCTATGTATCTCATCTTCTGCAGTAAATAAATACGGCCTTTAGATTGTTTAATAAAATTCAAGCGGATCAAGCCAGGCACTAAGTTCAGCTTCAGTTTTTACGTAACCAAGGTAATTAATTGTACTCCCTTTAATCAAACCAAAATGGAGATGCTTGCGCTCTCCGTCGGTTTCTGGGCCGCTCTGACCCAAAATTCCTATCTGCTGACCCTTGGTCACTGATTCTCCCAGCTGGACCGTGACTGATTCAAGATTCAGGTGGCCATAAAGCCCTAACACTGGCTGATCATCAATTTGGTGTTGAATAACTACAACGCCTCCATAACCTGAAACTTGCCTGACTTCAATTACCTGCCCAGCAGCAACTGATTTTACTATTACCTTATCTTCTATATCAGTAAACTCTACATCTACTCCAGTATGATAACCAGAAAACTTTTCTGGTTGCACCGGTGAAGTGGCCGGGGTGATATAAATACCAAAGGGTTTTTTTGTAATGCGCTGTAAAAATTCATCAACCGGCGGTACTAGCGTTTCATTAGAAACAACTGCTTCTTTATTAACATTAGCCTGATTATTAAAAATAAAATCATTATTTTTAATGGACGTGTTTGCATTTTCGTTAACCGATCTAATGTCCCAAAATAACAATATTGCTACCCCAAAAACTATGACCAGCGCTATAAAAAATATTAATGCTTTTTTCATGGGTTCATTCTAGCCTATGCCAGACAAGTAATCAATTTGCCCGATTAGTTGGCTTGCCAATAATAGTCTATAATTATTATATGGACAATATTATAATTACTAAAATAAAAGCGACCCAAAACCTGACCAATGACCTGACTAGGCTATTAACCCCGTTCAACGGCCTACAAAATTTTATCAAATCAGGCGATAAAGTTTTAATAAAACCTAACTTTAATACTGCCGACCCGCCACCTGCCTCAACCTCCCTGGATTTTCTTGAAGCCGTGGTGAATTTAGTTAAAACGGCTCAGCCTGGAAAAATAATTATCGGCGATTCCTGCACCATTACCCAAAAAACCCAGACGGTCATGGAGGCTTTAGGGGTATTTGAGCTGGGCAAAAGGCTGGAAGTGGGAATAACCAATTTTGACAAAGGCAAATTCATCAAAAAGAAAATCAGCGGCCAATATCTGAAAACCGTCAGCATACCAAAAATTATTTATGAGGCTGATAAAATCATCATCCTGCCCTGCCTCAAAACCCACCGCTTTGCCAATTTCACCATGAGCCTGAAAATGGCGGTGGGACTGATGAAAAAACTGACCCGCCTGAAACTGCATACCGGCGGACACTTAGGGGAAAAAATAGCCGAATTAAATACGGCCTATAAGCCTGACCTAATCCTGCTGGACGGCCGTAAAGCGTTTATCACCCACGGACCAGCACAAGGAGATTTGGTTAAACCTAATATCCTGATGGCCGGCACTGACCGCATTGCTATGGATATTGAAGCACTGAAAATACTGACTAGCTATCAGGCTGATAATAAACTGCAAAGCGACATCTGGTACCAGCCGCAGATAAAAAGAGCCGTTGAACTTGGTTTGGGAGTGCAAAACCCGGATCAGTACAAAAAAATTGATGTCTAAAAAAAGACCTAAGTTATTCAACCAAGGTCTTTTTTAGGTTTTAGAAGTCGTTGCGTCCGCCGCGGAATCTGTTTCCGCCGCCGCCGCCGCCGCGCCTTGGGGGCTTATCGCCCATAGGTTTGGCTTCGTTGACAACGATTTTGCGTCCGTCTAGCTCTTGGCCATTCAATGTTTCCATGGCCGTCTTGGCTTCTTCATCTGAAGACATTTCTACAAAACCGAAGCCCCGTGAGCGGCCTGAAATACGATCAACGATCACATTGGCTGACTCTACGGTGCCGGCCTGAGAAAAGAAATTCTGCAGTTCTGCATCGTTAACATTATAGGATAGACTCCCTACAAATAGTTTTTTTGCCATTTTAATCAGTGCTTACTTTATTAATGTCCCATCTATTTTTAGGAAGACCTTTCCTCCTGCTTCTTATTATAAGTTGCAGGGTTACCTCTAATGTTAAAAAATTAGAATATCCTAAAAAAGACTAACAAGGCCATGATAGCAGAGTACGTATTTGTTGTCCAGCCTCATTTGTCTAAGCCGTAAGATATGTAATATAATTAATATACTAACTAATAAAAAGTATGATTGTAATAACCGGAGCAACAGGCCATATAGGAAATGTTTTGGTGCGCAGACTTCTGGCCCAGGGAAAAACTAACATCCGCACTCTGATTTTGCCTGGAGAGGACACCGGTTCATTAACGGGTCTCAGCATTGAACTGGTTAAAGGAGATATAACAAACTATGAGTCATTGGTAAAGGCTTTTACTGGAGCAGAACAAGTTTATCATTTAGCTGGTGTCATTGCTATTTCCGGCGGCCGGGAGCACCTGATGGAAAAAGTAAACGTGGGCGGCACCCAAAATGTAATTAATGCCTGCTTGCAGTGTGGCGTAAAAAAAATACTATACACCAGCACAATCCACGCGATTAAAGAACCGCCCAAAGGCCAGCAGGTAACAGAGCGGCTGCCTTTTCTGCCTGATGAAAAAAAAGAAGGTTATGACAAATCAAAAGCCAGGGCTACCTTGGAGGTAATAAAAGCAATTAAAGAAAAAAATCTGAACGCTGTAATAGTTTGCCCTTCAGGCGTTATTGGCCCTTATGATTTCAAAATCTCTAAAATGGGGGAATTGTTTATCCAATTAGTAAATAAAAAATTGAAAGCCTACGTAGATGGCTCCTATGATTTTGTAGACGTGCGGGACGTGGCTCGCGGCATGACCCTGGCCATGGACAAAGGCAGGACAGGGGAAACATACTTACTAACCGGTCAGCAAATAACTGTTAAACAAATTATGGAGGCAGTTGAACAAGCTACCGGAGTACCCGCGCCCACTACCAAACTGCCCATTTGGCTGGCTTACCTGTCCGCTTTTTTTGCGCCGCTGTATTATAAGCTAGCTCGCATGAAACCACTTTATACTCGTTACTCAATTCATACCCTGGCTAGTAATTCCAACGCCAGCAATGCCAAAGCTAAACAGGAGTTGGGTTATACCACGCGTCCGATTGAGCAATCTATTAAAGACAGCTTGCAGTGGCTTAAAGAAAACGATAAAATAAAATTTTACCCTGCATCCGAATGAAATGAGTGGTGCAGGGTAAAAAAACCGGCGAGCTGATTTGAGCCCGCCGAATCATTAAATATGCATTACACAGCTAGGTTCTACTTGCAGCTCCGCCTTGCCTTGCCTGAATCGCCGTTTCGGCCTCTACCTCAACCCTGGCGTTTTTCGGCAAACCCGCTACCTGAATTACAACCCTGGCAGGATAATCCGGACCAGTGAAAAATTCACCATAGATTCCATTAAACTCATCGTAAAAATCCATGGAGGTAAGATAGACCCTGACCTTAATTAGTTGGTCCATGACCAGGCCGGCTGCCTCTACTACCGCCTTCAGATTTTTCAGTACACGCCGGGCTTCATCTTTAAAGGTGGCCATATCCATCTCGCCGGTTGCCGGATCAATGGCAATTTGTCCGGAAAAAGTAACTACAGTCAGGACATTTTTCACGCTAACGGCCTGCGAGTAAGGTCCGATCGCCGCTGGTGCATTATTTGTGCTAATAACTGACATAATATTAAGCCTCCTGCTTAATGTTAAAAAACAACAAAGAACAGTTTGTTTATCAATTCATTCAGTATGCCGCAGTTAAAATTAGCTGTCAATCATTAAACATTTATATCTGCTTGAAAAACATGTATAATAA
Organism: Patescibacteria group bacterium; assembly: GCA_018816445.1. Lineage (GTDB taxonomy): Bacteria > Patescibacteriota > Patescibacteriia > UBA10025 > JAHIVO01 > JAHIVO01. The sequence continues at coordinate 9,278 of JAHIVO010000059.1, read as the reverse complement.
GTTTAACTTATGGCCATAATTAAACGCGGACTAAAAATTTTATACTTCACCGGCTTTGTCCTGGCTATGTCCAAAGCTTTTCCGGGATACATCCAGTCTACTTTTTTGCAGGGGTTTGTTGATGTAAAATGGGTTGGTCTGTTTTTTATTGGCTCGGCGGTTTTTAGCCTGCTGGCAATTAATTTCTTTCCTATATTAATTAAAAAATTTACCAACTACCGCTTATCATTAATTGTCCTGTCTTTAAATATTATCAGCATTCTCCTGCTTATTACCGTTCACTCGCCTTATCTGGTTTTTTTATTTTTTATTATCGCCGGTGTTTGCACCAAGCTGCTTTGGATAAATATGGATGTTTTCGTGGAACGCCTAACAGACAATAAAACCACCGGCCGCACCAGAACCACCTACTTTACCTTTATAAACCTGGGTTGGGTAGCTTCACCGCTTATTGTTGGCTACCTGGTGGGAGATGAAAATTACCGCTTTATCTACCTGCTCTCAGCCTTTTTCATGATGTCAGTGCTGGCTGTTTTCGTCATGCGAAAAGACAGGCTGGCCGAGCATATCCAGTACAACCATCACCATACTTTAATCACTCTCAAGCATATTGCAAAAAATATCGGCCTGCGCGGAATTTTTATTATTGCTTTCCTGCTGGAATTGTTTTTTGCCATGGCTGTAATTTACATACCCATTTACCTGCACCAAAACTTAAGCTTTAGCTGGTTGACTATTGGTGGAATATTTACTTTTATGCTGCTGCCCTTTGTAATCTTTCAAATTCCGGCCGGAGTGCTGGCTGATAAATATGCAAGTGAGAAAAAAATATTTGCCTTGGGATTTTTAATAATTTCTGCCTCATGCGCACTTTTCTTTTTTATAGAATCCAGCAGTCCGGTGGTCTGGGCTTTGCTGCTGTTTTTGAGCCGCTGCGGCGCCTCCCTGATCCAGGCTATGCGAGAATCATACTTTTTCAAAATCGTAGATGTGCAGGATATTGACTATATAAATTTTTTCCGTAACCTATCTCCTTTAGGATATCTGGTAGGCTCTGGCCTTAGCGTACTCATCCTGCAATTTCTGCCAATCCAGTATTTATTCTTGGGCTTATCAATTATCTTGCTGTCAGGACTTTACTTTGCCTGGCGTTTACCGACTATAAAAAGTAAATCTTGATTATTTTTATAATTTCACAATATTAGCGACGAACTTTGAAGTTTAGTTTTCTTGGTATTGACAAAATCATATTAATAAGCTAGTGTTTTAAATAAACCTAATAATGTTCTTTCCATATTTAAGTGGGCTTAAATTTCGGAGGTGCTATTTTGAAGCGCACAACAGCCATCCTCGGTATGCTGATGTTAACAACTGTATTCCTGGCTTGCAACCAACAGCCAACCACGCCAACCAACCCGGACCCGGAACCATTAAGTCTGTACGCTACCGAAGCAGTTACAGACAGCCAGTTAACCAGCTGCACCATTCCCTGCCAAGTGCTGGACATAACCATCAAGCAACCTGGAACCAAACTGCCGATAGACGAGCAGATAAAATCAAAGCAGGTCCAGGTCAAATTCTGGCCAGTTACCATGGATATCAAACCCAGATACAACCCAGGAGAAGATAGGCTGGCTTACTCAGTCGCCTGCAGTTTAATGAGCGCAGACTTAGCTGGACAAGGCCATCTATTATCAGACGATTACCAGCCAGCTTACGGCGGAATCCAGTGGTCACCCAGTGGCCAATACATTGCCTTTACATCCGAGCCTGGATTAACAATCATTTCAGGCGATGGGCAGGAAAAAAAGACGATTAGTGCTTTCCCCCGCGGATTGGCAGACGATTTTAGCTGGTCATCCGACAGTAAGCAGGTCATTATGGTCTCCTACCAGCAGGGTATGTATTTATATGACCTGCCCACCGACCAAAGCCAATTGATTTTCCAGTCCTGGCTGCATGGCCTGGTTCATGATCCGGTCTTTTCGCCAGGGGATTCCCTGATTGCTTTTGCCTGGCAGCCTGAACAACGCAACCTTATCCAGATCTGCCTGATGAAACCAAATGGCACTGACTGCCGGCCAGTCAGCCCCTTGCTTGAAACCGCTAGTTTTGAGGACCTAAATCTCAGCTGGATTTCTGACCACGAGTTGGTTTTCAGTTCATCAATGCTCGGTGCTGGAGGACTTTTCTATCACGATATCAGCCAAGCAGCGCCTGAAAAATCCAAACCCTGGTTGGCTGTGCCTTGCCACACCAGCCATCTGGCTGTTTCTCCTGACCGCCAACAACTAGCCGTAGCGACCGAACAGGGTCTACTCATTATTGAACTAAGTAGCTGGACTTCTTATGCTACTACGGCTGTTGATGACATTCAACAAATCACCTGGCTTAACAACCAAAATCTGGTTTATCGTACCGGCCACGGGATCCATCTGCTTGAACTAGACGGCCAAGACTACCAAATTATCGCCTTTTCTCATTTTGAGGAATTCGGCGGACTAAGTACAACCCACTGACGAATATACGAATATAACCGGCAACAACTGTTGTCGGTTTTTTTAATGCAAAAAAGTCAATTTTTTGATACAATTACTGTATGCCTCCCAAAAAACTCATAGTCAGCATTACAGGATATTCCAAGGCTGATTGGCGGAAAAAACTGCAGGAAGCCAAACAATACCGTTTAAAAGAAATCGGACTTTTTATTGAATCATTTTCTGTTAGACAAAGGCAAGGTTTATTGGACGCGCTTAAAAATTCCTGCGTAAAAAAAATACCTTTAGTGCATATCCGGGATGACATTACTAAACAGGAAATTGCTTTCCTAAAAAAACATTTCCAAACCAAATACTTTACTATTCATGAACCGCATTTTCATATTTTAGATAAGTGGCGGGGGTATTATAAGGACCTGTACCTGGAATTGAACACTGATGACAGAATGAAAAAATACGTTTCTGTGAAAAAAATCGGCGGGTTTTGCACTGACCTGGCCCATTTTAATGTTGAGGTTGTGAAACAATCTAAAGAATACCGCTATACAGTTGACCATCTGGGTAAAACAAAGGTTGGCTGCAATCATTTAAGCGGCTATTCACCAGTGCGTAATACAGATTTGCATACTATCAGCAGTGTGAAAGACTTTGACTACTTAGCCTCCCTGCCCCATGCAGTTTTTGGCCGGGTAATTGCTTTTGAAATCTACAACTCCATTAGGGAGCAACTTAATTATCTACCTCATATAAAAAAACTTTTGCAGGACAAATTAAATTTTGAGATTACATAACCATATACTGTTAACTATTAGCCATTAACTATAAACTATTAACCATTAACCAACAAACGTATGACCATAGATTTTAAAGACGATATTGTAGATGAAGATGGTATTCTCAGCTATTACAGCTATGGGGAAAAAATGAAAAAATTTTATCCCCTAATGAAAGAGGCTAAAGAAACAGGCCAGCCCCAGCAAATGGAATTTAGGGTAAAGGGCAGAACCTATGAATTTGTCGTGGATAAAGACGGCACAGCCAGCCTGCGAAAAAAGCCGATAAAAAGCGGATGGTTCTAAATAGCTGAAAGACAAACTTTCCAAGAAAATTTGTAAGCTATATAATTAATGAAAAGCAGCTTAAGTATTGACAAAAAGAACTGTTTAAGCTATCCTTATACTTTAATATTGCAGGGTATATCAATAAGTATTTTATGAACCAACGCTATACAATTAACCCACCTATCCAAGAACTGACCGAACTATTTAAAAACCAGCGGAATTTTGATGCCCTAGCTTCCAGCATTGAGGAACCCAGAGTAAAAGTACACGAAGCCATCAGCAAAATGGCCTATGTGTATGAAAAGGTGCGCAATGCCGTTGATTACCAGGAGGAACACCTGATCAGAAAAAATGCCATAAAGCGCATGCTCAAGCGCCGCATCATAACCAAAGAGCGGGGTACGGTCATTTCAGAACCGCTTATCCGCGAATTGATCAGGGCTGGTTATCTGAAAAATGATTATTTTCCCGAAAAAAGGATTCCTGATATTGAACTAATTGTAAACAAGTATATAACTCTTATTAATCTGACCGTTGGGCAATACCAGACCCTTCAGGAAAAAAAGAAAAATAAAACTTTTGACTGGATCATTTCCACGGCGGCTTATGAAATCCAAGAGTATCTGTCGCCCAGCATCAAGGATGATGCTCTGGTAGAAAGCATGTATAAAATAATCCGGCCCAACCTTGAATTAATCAATGAAATTCCTAACCCAGAAGACCGCGATGTGCAAATCTATATTGCCATTCATCGCGCCCTGATTAAATCTGACCAGGCTATCTTGCGCTATCACCTGATTTACTATTATGCGCCTGAATGGAAATACATGACTCCAGACGAAATACCGAATTTTGCCCAGAAACTGCCGGAGCTGCAGACCCGCATTGAACACCAGATCAATAATAAAATGAGTGACCGGCTGGCCCGGTACATGAAAAAATTTGCCCCTTTATTTATTATTTTAAAGGATGTTGTTGATCAAAACTCAGATAAGGCGGAGGAGATGCTAGCTAATCCCCAAGAACTGGAAAAGGCTATTACTAAGGCCTGTCAAAAAAAATACGCCTTAGCCAGCTCAAAACTGACCAGGGGTGTATTTAGAAGCATAATTTATATTTTCCTGACCAAGACAATAATGGCTTTTATTTTTGAATTGCCATATGAGCTGATATTCCTGGACCACATAATATTATTACCCTTAGCAATTAATGTAATTTTTCATCCGGTCCTAATGGCCCTGATTGCCACCTCTATCAAAGTGCCAGCTGTAAAGAATACGCAAAAAATAATTAAGGGGATTGGAGAAATTGTATACAATCCGGCAGAAAAAGAAATCCTAAAAAAACGGGAAGAGACATTCAAAACCAGCCGGGTAATGAAATTTATATTTACGCTTTTCTATTTAATTGCCTATATAGTTACTTTTGGTCTTATTATCTGGGTACTTATTCTGCTTAATTTCAGCATTGTCAGCGGCTTTTTGTTTTTATTATTCTTGAGTGTTATCAGCTTCTTCGGCTTACGCCTGCGCCATAATGCTACGGAACTAGTAGTTATTAAAAAACGCGAAAGAATTCGTATTGTGCTTTTTGATTTTTTCACTATGCCAATTTTACGGGCCGGCAGCATAATTTCCAGGAATACCTCCAAAGTTAACATTTTTATGTTCCTGCTGGATTTTATTATCGAAGCTCCATTTAAGCTACTACTGGAAACAATCGAAGACTGGACCAGCTTCCAAAGGCAGAAAAAAGAGGAGATATTTTAAACTATTATTAAAATAATAAAACGTCCTCCTTACTTATCAGAAGGACGCCTTATTTATTATTGAAAAATTTTATCGACTAACGCTTATGGCAACACTCAGCTCCGGATCACAGGCCTCCACTGTTACTCGCCCGGTAGTAGCGTTCCTGGTAACATAATAATCCGTATTGGCAGTAGTACCCGTAGACGGGTCAATAGCTAGCGCAGTCAAGTAATTCGGTATTAAGTCGCCACTTAAGTCTAGGCAGGCAGCTTCGGTAGTAGCTGCAGTACAGGTTGTGTCACAACCTGCAACCCCGGTGCCAAATACCTGGTTGGTAGCATCAATGCCTGAAGGTACTGTGCCATTATTATCAACAGCGTATTGATGAATGGAGTTCAGGAGGGCATTCACGTCGTTCCACCGCTGGGCATTTCTGGCTTGAGCAAACTGCCGGCCAGGATTGATAGCCACGATGACAATAGCGGCTAAAATGCCAATAATACCAATTACTACCAGCAATTCAAGCAGAGTAAAACCGCGACCCTTTATTACTCTTGCCTTTAGTATTTTGTTCTTTAGCATATACGCACTCTTTAATGATTATTTATTTGTTAAAATTTATATTTAAAATTGATTATAATTAACAATGCTGATATTATAGCATATTTACAATTAATCAGCAACAGCTGTACAAGAAATCAGTACCGTCACAATGCCATTCTCAGTATCATACCCCTTGATTGTATAGGCCCAATCCTGAAGTTTATAATCACTAATGCTTGCGTTACTAGACACCCTATCACGTAAAATTCCATTAAATAATTGCGCAATATCGCTGTCCATATAAGCCAGGGCCTGAACATTAACCTGTGCTGTCATATTAAATGCCTCTGCCTCTGCCCCAATGGCCAATGATGGCGTGTATTCAGTCGCCTCAATAGTAACAGCCTTTGGCAATAATGCCTCTCCCTCCAATAAATCCCCAGAAAAATCAGATAAACTGACATCACTGGATGGTTCCTCTGATGATTTTTCAGCGGCTTTAATATCTGTTTCTAGAATATAGGATATCTCCTGCCCGCTGCCGCTTATTGTAGCTGATGTTTGCCCATATATGTATTCCTGCAATGACTGAGAAAGGCCGGGGATAGTCCATTTAGATGGCGCAATTTCTTTAACCTGATCAGGATCATCGGCATACACTTCGGCATCAACGCTGCTGCCAGCCGGCGCTACAGTGTAATCACTTAATCTGAATAATATCCCCTGGCCGGATAAAAACCGGGTTGTAGCTATTAAAGGCTGGTTTGTGGAATAATTATTAATAATAGTCATGGTGGCGGTGGACGCCTGATCAGACATCTTGGTGCCGGTAGCAGTAAACTCACTGGTTTTTTCATTTGTTTTTTCAATCAAACGGCCATTGTAAGCACCGTCCGGCTTCCTGTCCTGATCCTTGATATAAAACAGGACTTCAGATTGGAGGCCCAAATATGTTGTCTCTGCCTGGGTGGTATCTGAAAATTCCATACCCTCGGTATCCACGAACGAGATTAACGGTTCCTCCCTGTCGCGCTGCAGTAAAAAAATTCCGGCAAAAGCAAGCAATAAAACACCAAAAACCGCAAGCAATATAAAAAGGCGCTTGCGTTCTGATTTAGGTTTAGGGGATTTAACTTTTTGCTGTTTTGGAGTTATCTCTCCTTCATTTTTTTCTTTATCATGTTTCTGGTGTGGCTCTTTTATTGATTTAAACTTTTTGTGCTCCTTTTCATTCGATAATAAATTAATACCCTGCTGAAGGGATTCATTATCAGCGCCACGCAAAGCTAAACCCACAGAAGTGGCATAAAGCACGGACTGATCAGCCTGGAATATTTTTTTATTAAAGCGCAATTCTTGCAATGGGTTGCCCATTTCAACTCTGGTCACTATGGCCTGCTTAATATACTCAAATAAACCGGGCATCAGGCTGCTGCCGCCGCAAAGTACTACCTTATTTACAACAAAACCGGTTTTTTTCTGGTAATAATCAATAGTTTTTTCAATTTCTTTGACAACTTTTTTCACTACCGGTTCAAGCGCTACACTTACCTTGCCCTTACTTGTTAATTGCGTTAGGCCAATTTCGATTTTCGCATTTTCAGCATCTTCCGTGCTAATTTTTAAAGACCTGGAAATTTTTTGAGTAAATTTTTCACCGGCTAAGCCAACATTCTCTGAAAAACGGATCCCTCGGTGGTCAAAGATTGTCAAAATTGTGGTCCGCACACCAATATCCACGATCAGCACACCTTCAAAAACATCATCACGCACCAATGAACGGGCTAATGATAATGACTCGGTTTCAAATACCAGGGGATTTAAGCCAGCCCTGGTTAATACTTCGCGATAATCATCTACTATATCCTTAAAACTGGCTATATATAAAACTTCCTGATGGTCTTCTTCCTTGGCCAGTATTTGATAATCATGGTAAGCCTTATCAAAAGACAAAGGGATCTGTTCCTCAGCAGCATACTGGACTGATTCGCCTATATTCTGGAAACTAATAACTGACGGCAAATTAAAAATGTGAATAAAAGTTTTAGACTCTGGGACAGAAATAACGCAATTCTTGGTTGAAAACTGACCTGATTTTTCTATCTTACCCAAATGCTCTATCAGGATATCCTTATTATTGATCTTGCCATTGGCAACAACGCCCGGCTCCAGCTCAATCCGGCCGTAAGCAGAGATATTCAATTTACCAAATTTTTTCTTAATTTCTACGGCCTCAATAGATGAATCAGAGATATCAAGACCAAACGCATGCTTTGACATAGTATGAAATATTGTTAATTAAGCTCCTGCCAGCTAAGAATCCGTATATCACCGGATAAAGTAATTCTAATATCACTCTCTAGTCTTTTAATTACATTGTTAACATCAGATTCAACCGTGATTGTTCTTCTTAATAATGCTCCGGTTACTGTAATTCTACACGACCCCTCGCCGATATTCAAATTTCCACCTGCGTAACTGCTGTCCTGCTTCAAGCGTAAATACGCTTCCTGCATACAGCTGTCCGCGATACCAAAACTTTGTCCTGATTGCTGGACCGATAAACCGGCCTGGGTTTCGCCAATGCTTAATATATTCAGGCTTAAACCAATTGACAGGGTAACAACCGTGATAATAATTACCGCTATCAGCGCGATATAACCAGATTGGCTTGTAATAATACTTCTCATATGTTATATACCTCTTAATTCAATCGTAGCCCTGAAAGTTTCCGAATATTCCCATGACTGCCGGTTATCCGGATTTAAATGCTCCAAAGTAAGGGTTAAATTAACATCCCTTGATTTATTATTAAACAAAGATAAATTTTCAAAGACTAAGCCGGTTACCAGGACACGATCTGAATTTAAGTTTATGGCGCTGCCAGCGCCGCGCTGGATTGTTAAATCCTGCCCTGTTAAATTAAATATTATCGGGTCTGTAGCGCCATCGCTGGATTCCAGGCTCAACTGACTGCCGCTGGCGCCAATAACCGGCGCATTGATATTTAATGCTGAGCGGGTTTCATTAACTATTTTATTAATTATTAAACGGCCATTCTGCTGGATTTCCTGGGCAGCGTGCGCTTTAGTCCGGCTGTCAATTATGCTCCAGGCAAAACTGGTCGCGGTAATTAAAATACCGGCTACCAAGGTAATGTAAATCAGCATCTCAATCAATGTAAAACCTTTTATTTTTTTATGGCTCATAATCAATAGTAGAATCAAATAATTTTGGGGTGCTGCTCCCGTCTGATGTAAAATAGGCCCGGTACTGCACCCAGAGCAGGCCAGCCGCAGCCGGATCATTGGTGATCACTTGACCTTGAGTTGAATAAAAAGACCCTGGCGTTCCGTCCGGCCCAACCCAAACTGCTGAACCCAAAGTATTTCGTCTATTAGCAGTTCGCACCTGGAAAGATAAAG
>JAHIVO010000088.1 GCA_018816445.1 Patescibacteria group bacterium | reverse complement strand
CCAGTTTGAACGGCATTAAAAACGCCTCTTTAGCGGCCGTGCCGAGCGCGCGGAAGACCTTGCCGACCGCGGCCTCGAGCTGCGGGCGCAGCTCGTCCCAGACTCCGACGATGCCGCCCGACTGGAAGACCTTGGCCATGCGCGTCGCGTAGTCGCGCACGCTGTCATACGCGCTGCCGAGCGCGTCGCCGATCGTGCGCACCAATCGCTGGCCCATCTCGCCTGGCTGCCACTTGTCCCACAACCCGATGATCCGGGCGAAGTCGGCCTTGAGCCGATCGAACAGCGGCTGCGCCATCGCCTGGCGGAGGAGGTCCCATTTGCCCTTGATGGTGGACCACAGGCCGCTGAAGTTTTTCGCCTGCTTCGCGAGCGTGCCGCCGAAATCCCTGTCGATGATGCGTTTGACCGCGTTCATCGTGGTTTCGGTGTCGGTGAGGAGTTGGCCGCCCTTGGAGAACTGCACGCCTTCGACCTCCAGTTTGGTTTTCGTGATCCCCATGGTGCGGAGGCGCTCGAATGCCTCACCGGACTGCCCGGCCTTGAGCCGGCCGAGTGCGCCGGTGACCTCGCCGAGGTCGACCTTGAACGCGGCCGCGAGTTCGCCCGCGCTGCGCAGCCACTTCGTGTAGCTCAGGCCGTAGACCGTGAGCTGCGTCGCGGCCTCGATCACGGGCCGCGGCTCGAAGGGAGTGCTCTCGGAGAACTTGAGCGCATCGCGGATGATCTGCCTGGCCTTCGCGCTGGACTTGGTGACGATTTCGAGCGTCGCCTGGTAGTCCTCGATCTGCGACAGGCCTCCGACGCCGCCCTTGATCTGCCAGCCGACGAACGCGGCGCCGGCAAGCACTGCCCACTTGGCCGTCTGCATGAGCCGCTGGCCGAGACGCTGGAGGTGCTGGATAGTGGACGAGGCCATGCGGCCGGCCGCGGCGCGGACGCGCTCGAATGTGTGCGCGATTCTCTCCGCGTTCTGCCTGACCGCGCGCAGACCGGCGTTCATGGTGAGCGCGGCCGCGCGGCCCGCCGGCCCCATCTCCTTGAGGCGGCCCGTGACCTGGCGCACGCCGCGCGTGACGTGGTCGCGGAAGCGGATGTAGATGTCTACCGATTCGTCAGGCATGGGATGTCAGACCTAACCGCCAAGGACGCCAAGGACGCCAAGGGGGAAGGAGGTTATTTATACGGATGGGAGGCTTCTGTATTGTCTTCATGTCCGATCCGTGGCGTCCTTGGCGCCTTGGCGGTTCTCAGAGCCGCGGGGTGAGGAGGCCGAGGATCGGGGCGACGGATGCGAGCGCGTCGCGCTGCGCGGACTCGCGCGCCTCCCAAAGTTCCCATAGCGCGTCGAAGCACGCCATGAGCCAGGGGTCCTGGTCCTCGAGCCCACCGGCCGCGGGGAGGCAGCGGTGCCTGCGGCAGGCGTCCCAGAGAGCGAGGATGTCCTCGTTCTCTGGAGTGAGCCGCGGCTTGAGCGCGCCGGGCGGGAGGTCGGACGGGTCGGACGAGTCGGACCTGTCCGACAGGTCGGCCTCTCGATAGCAGAGGCTCCAGCAGTCGGGCGGCGCGGGGTTGGGGATGGGATCACCATATCGATCTCGCTGTATCTCGCCAGTCGTGGTCAGGAGCCAGCTCTGGCAGGCGTCGCAGTCTCGGGCGTCTAGCTCGGGGTGGGCGAAGCGGAACCGCACCCCTTCGATGAGTTTTTTAGGTCGGCGCCGGCGCGTGAGCCGTCGTGGATGAGCATCGCTACTCCGAGCAGCAGCGCCGGCGTCAGGCGGTTGAGCGCGTCCGGCTCGATGGGCACTGACGAGCCGTCTGGCATCAGCACGTCCCAGCTCTTGACGTGCTGCACGATCATGTCGATGGATTCTGCCAGCGTTCTGCCCGGGTCTTTTTCCGCCCGCGAGAACGCCTTCATACGCCGCGCCCACTCGGACTTGCCCACGGGCGTGTAGTCGATCTCGACGTCTGGCAGGCCGTCGACGTCGCATGCCCATCGGGCGTGCAGGGTTTCCGAGTCGTCGCGGTAGTGTGACTGAGCCATGGGGGGGACTCCTTTCAGTGGGGGATGGGGAAATGGATGGCGCTGAGGACGGCGTCGACGACGGCGCGGGGCTCGATGGCGAGCATGCAGTCGCCGTGCTCGAGGCAGTGCGCGGTTGAGGAGCGGAAGCCGTTTTCGCGGCGGAAGTTG
>JAHIVO010000058.1 GCA_018816445.1 Patescibacteria group bacterium | reverse complement strand
TGTGTTTTGAAAAAGGGATTTATCAATTACGCACTTTTACATTAATATAGTCCTCATGGAAGATGGACTATTAGTAATAAATAGGAAGCTTGCAAGTTACCTTAGCATCAAGGAATGGTGGCTATGGATATTATAGAACAGCTTGAACTGTGGTTAAAACCATGGTTAGGAACCTACTGGTGGTTTTTTGCGGTAATTGGGATTGCAGCATTACTGGTTGGGCTTGTGTGGCTTAAAGATCAAATTTGGCCAAGCTATGAAAATGGCTTTGTCAAAGACGGCTGCTTTTATCTTAATGAGCAAGGTCTCAAAGAGATTGGCATGTTGCCAAGCGATCGCCGCTTAAGGAAACAATTTCTTAACTACCATCACCATGGGGTAGAACCTGATGGAGTTCATTTCTCTGATGATCCAAAAAAAAGGAAGGAAGAGATCGCTGAATACTTTGGCCTTGGATAAATCTTAAATTTGCTGGAGTAGAACTTAATAAATTCTGCTCCAGCCTCTTTTTTAGATAATTAGCTATAATTAGCTGAAAAAGGGGCATTTATGTGCATAACTACCCTTGACAAACTCATAAGAAAGGTATATATTTACTCGTTAAGATAAGAGACTGTTTATTGCAAAGGCTCATTAAAACTAAATAAATTTTGAGGAGAGAGACTCAAAAAATATCGCATCAATAAACAAATTGGTGCGAATGTATTGTTTTATGTTGACGGACTCTCTTCTGGATATTGGTCCGTTTTTTATTTAGCGAGCAGATTTGGAGGTGATCATGAGCCATAAATCATTTAGGAGTAATTAATATTATCTCCAACCGGCTCATCTTTCATCTCCAGGTCTGTCCGTTTAAATTATAAGCATGTTCATCACAGACATGGAGGGATGAGACTGGTGTATGTAAGTTTAATTGCTTTTGGCCCTTGGCTGAAAATTTTTAAACAAATATGCCTTGATCCGTTGTTCTAATTTATTTAGAACCAAGACGGGTCTCTCACCTCCAGGTCTGTGGTTAACATTTCTTTGAACTTTGATAAAACAAGGAGAAGATAAAATGGGAAGCACAGAACAAATTGCAGATGAATTGGAAGTTCTGGATATTCAGGGAAAAACTGAATTAAGTCCGAAAATGAAAAAGTTTCGGAATGTGCTGATGGTGCTGGCTATTCCGGCTTTGCTGGTAATCGCTTACCTGATGACTGAGCCGCGGTTCGTATACGTGGCTGGGTTCTGGATCATTTTCTTGCTGCTTCGTCGGAGTGAAAAGTTCCGGACTAAGTGGCAGGAGTACGAGATTGACTGGAAAGCAGGATTGACCGTGGGATTCAGTTGGTTTATCCTGTTTGCCTGGCTGCTCAATGCACCGGATGCTGCATACAACCCTCCGGTGTACACTGATCTTGGCAGTTCATGGCTGAGTTTCATGAACTACCTTAATCTGGACTTCAAAGTCAGAGTGGCACAGTCGTTCTTCTGCGCCATCGGTGGTTTGCTGGCAGGCATTTTCAATGGCTCTTGGTTATTCTGCTTTATACCCAGAGTTTCCAAAGCCAATGGATTCGTCGGTTTTCTGGCTTGGTGTTTGGCCGCAGTCATATTTTTCGTGGCTTTAGGCATAACACGCATACCGCATATGGCCAGCTGATATCTTTCCTGACCACATTCGTTGAGAGTGAGCCAATAGTATAGTTAATCAACATTCGTTGAAAAACTATCAGGCTCACTCTCTCATTTTTTAAAGTATTAATTGAAAGGTTAGTATGTTAAAAAATGGGGAGAGTATTGACAAAATAATAATTATAATATAGAATTCTTGTGCTAACCATAAATTATCCGTTGGCATAAGAAAGCTGTCGGTTATGATATTGCCAGAGATCGGGCTAGGGGAGTAGAAAAAACTCTCTCCTCAGGTTCTAATGCAAATTAGGGCCGTTCTACTCAATTAGCTTGTATAATCCTCTGTCTCTAGCCGGCAGCTTTTTTATTATGAGAAGGAAGCCTAGGTTTCCTAGTTTCTTCATTTCATTCAGGATCTGCGGCATCACTCATCCTTCCAAATTTGTATCACTCGGTCCGGGACCCGCAAGACCCGTAACTTCGTAATAGTTTTTATTTATTTAATTCCTCAATTCACCCGGAACGAGGTGCTTCGCTTATGCTCAGCATGACAATTTTTGTATATACAAATTGTCATTTTGCGACACATTTTATAAATTAATTATTTCTTGATTTTCTTGAAAGAAGTTGTTATAATTTGCACATTATGTGGTCAAAAATTTGGCGCAAATTAACCACCACCTTAACAGGTGGTGCAATTATTATAGCCACGGCTTCAATTGTCAGCCGGCTTTTAGGTTTAGTTAGAGATAGATTATTAGCCTCGCAATTCGGCGCAGGAGATGAGCTGGATATTTACTACGCCGCTTTTAGAATTCCGGATCTGGTTTTTAATGTCTTGGTCTTAGGCGCTTTATCAGCCGCTTTTATTCCTGTATTCATCCAATACATCCAAAAAGCAAAAGATAACCCAGATAATAAAAATGAAGTATGGCACTTAGCCAACTCATTGATGAATATTCTACTGGCCGGTTTGCTAATATTTGGTGCGATATTTTTTGTGTTTGCCCCATACATTATCCCTTTGATCGCGCCTGGATTTGGCCCTGAAAAGCAGGCCATTACAGTTAATATGACCCGCATAATGCTGGTGGCAATAATATTTTTTGGCTTAAGTAATGTCATAACCGGTATTTTGAATTCTTTCAAAAGGTATGTGAATTTTGCCTTTGCGCCGGTTATGTATAATATCGGGATTATTATTGGCATTATAGCCCTGGCGCCTATTTATGGTTTATACGGCTTGGCATATGGAGTGGTTTTAGGATCATTCCTGCATTTAGCCATTCAGGTTCCGGGCGCCCTCAGGCTAGGTTTTCGCTATAAACCTGTTTTTGATTATAAGCATAAAGGAGTCAGGTCAATCGGTAAACTCATGCTGCCAAGGACATTTGGTTTGGCCGTTAGCCAGATAGATCAGCTGGTAAGCGTAATTATCGGTTCAACACTGGCCAGTGGTTCTGTAGCGGTTTTTACTCTGGCCAATAATCTGCAGAGTTTTCCGATCAGCGTTTTTGGCGTTTCCATGGCAGTTGCTTCCTTTCCTTTCTTAAGTGAAGCTTTTGCCCAAAAAAACAATGATTTATTTGTCCAGCATTTTTCCAGGAGTTTCAGGCGGATATTGTTTATCACTATTCCTGTTTCTGTT
>JAHIVO010000009.1 GCA_018816445.1 Patescibacteria group bacterium | reverse complement strand
GATTCAATTTCCAGTAATTGCCGCGGGTCAGAAGTGATTATCTGATCTTCGGTATATGAAGCTACCACCTTTATGGCTGCATGCTTGGCTCCGGCAAAGAATATACCCTCACCAACACCGCATTCAAGCAGCAAATACTTCTCGCCTTCAGTCAGCAAGAATGTTTTTGCCACCAGATCAATAGCCGCCGGTGACTGCTTCATTAACAGCTGGATTGAGGAGTTGGTAACAATTGCCTGCCCATAAGGTGACAGCAAGAAATCGTTTACGTCCTGAGTAATATTAGTGACACCTAAATAATATTTACGGCAACGTTTTACCAAGGCGTATATAAACTTGGCGGATTCTTCCTGCTGCATCAGCCACCAGCCCTCATCAATAACCATGACTCTCTTTTTCATCTCAGATCTGACAATATTCCAGACATACTGAACGATCAAGGCAATGCCAATTGGTTTTAATTCATCCTCCAAATCACGCACAGAAAAAACTACCAGCTGATTATTCATTTCCACATTGGTCTGATGGTTCAGTAGCCCTTCAAAGGTTCCTTCAGTATATTTTTTCAGCCGGACAACAATCTGTTCAGCTCCTACCATACCTTCCAGTACTTCCTGGAAATCCGATAAGCGGGGCGGTTCCGCAGTGCTCAAGTCCGTATCCGCTGTAATATCTTTTTTTGCATATGTTTCTATTAATGCCCGGTCAATAGTTGAATCCTCCTCATGCGTAAATTTTCCCAGCATCAAACGCAATAGCCCCTTTAAGGTAATTACTGCCGAACGGATAATATCTGATGTTTTTTCGTCTTTTCTGGTTGGACGCGGCAGATCAAAAGGATTAATTTTGCTTTCAGAGCTCAAGGAAATACTTATATAGGTACCGCCCACAGCATCAGATAAATATTTATACTCCATTTCCGGATCAATGACAATAACCTCCGTACCCAGCATCATACTGCGTAGTATCTCCAGCTTAACGGCATAACTTTTTCCGGCACCGGAAGTGGCAAAAACCACCGTATTGGCATTTTGTAAAGAAAAGCGGTCAAATAAAATTAGGCTGTTATTGTGCCTGTTAATGCCGTATAAAATTCCGTTATCTGATGTTAATTCCGATGAAATAAACGGAAATGAGGAAGCGCAAGGCGAAGTACTCATGTTGAAAGCAATGCCTAATTCATCGTTGCCTAAAGGCAGGGTGGAATTGAAACCCTGCTCAGACTGGTATAAAACTCGTTTTGAAAAAACCAGTTTGGAACCAAAAATTGATTCTACTTTTTCTGAACTCTTATCCAGCTCCTCCTTGCTATTTGAATAAAGCGTGACGTACAGGGCAAACTGGAAAAATTTTTCTACCCCCTGGGTCAGGCTGTCCCTCAGCTTTTCAATATCCCGCAGGGCTGTCTCACGAATCGGATCACGCGGTGCGCCTTTTTCTGCATCCGATAAAATTTGAGCCTCCAGGGCACCGGCCTTATTGCGCAGTTGCTTTAAAATGACTGCTGAACCTATGGGATAGAAAAACATGGCAATATCCAGCGGCATGTTCAAATTAATTATCGGTGCAAACCAGCCTATGCCAATATAGCGCGGGTACATGACTACAAAAATGGTCCTAACAAACTTACTGCCTAGTTCCAGATAGCGCGATTCAACTTTCATTGAAGCTGGAGCAATAAGATCACGGACCGTTACCACTCCGCGCCGGTATACTTTTTCCGCTTCTATCATCCCCTTCTTTTCTTCTACTTGCTCATGATCAAGCTGTTCCTGCTCTGCCCTGGATAATTTTGGCGGGGTTTCCGTGGGTAATATTTTCGTTCCTTTAAATAATTCAACCATAATTATTCTTCAACACTTAATTTATTAACGTCCACCATTTTCTGCTGATCATAAGTAGCTGGATTGTAAGTGTTATAATACAGCTCAATCAAGCTTTGGGTATCCAGCGGTACAGCCTTTAAGCCCATTGATCCCAAGCCGTCAATTATATACTCAACACGCTTTAACAGTTCAATGCGGTTTTCCTCAAATTTTTTCTTTTTAATATGAATAATTGCGGTTGGCGAAACAGCTTCCTTCAGACGCGTAAAAAAACCACGAGCTGTTATAGTGCCTGAAGCATAAGGCACTACGATATAAAACCTTTTACTCATAATATCGGCCAATGACACCAATTCAGTAATATACTGACGATATTCGCGAGTTTGTATTTTTAAAAGTTCATTTGTCTGTTCTTTTTCTACAATTTTCAAACGCTCAAGGTACTCCTCAATATTAAGTTTTCGGGATTGGACAATTATTTGCAATGAAAAATGCAGTGAATTTAAAAACTGGATATACCCTTGGATAATGGCATTTTGTTCTTCCTCTGATTTAAGTGAAAAATTAATTGATGATACTAAAATTGCGGCTCTCAAGGTACCGTCTTTTAAAATCACTGTATTATCCCTAATTTCCAGTATATTCATAAACTGCTGCACTGAAGTAGCTTTTGATTTTCTTGTGCCAGCTGTTCCTGTTGTTTTTTGATTTATTGGAGACATAAATATTATCTCAATATTGTCTTATTACACTTCATCGGCAGGCTCGCTATAAGCCCCCCCGGTATCAACTAATAATGAAAGTTCACTTAATCTTGAAGCGCTTACTTGTTTTTTTTCCGCAATTACCTGCGGTGGTTTGATTTTTTCCGGTTTTTTTTGTTCTTTTTCATTGATTTGCTTGTTCCAAAGCTTCAAGGTCGGTCGTCGTAAAGTTTGTATTAAATTTAAAAGAAAATAATGAAAAGGCCGGCCATTAATTTTTAAAAAGGCAAACATACCGGTTAAAGCAAAAAGGAGAACGCCCTCTATAGCTGCTATCCAGAAGCTGGCTAATTTAAAGACAATAAAAATTAATCCGGCGCCGGCTAGAAAAGTTATAAATTGGCGCACTGTTAAAGGCCCTATAATCTTGTCTTCTACGTCTAAAAATTGGGGGATAATAAATTGCTGCATATTTTAAGTATTAATCTTTTTATTCAGTTCACCAATGGCAATGAACTCCTCATAAGATAGCTGCGGTAGACCCTCATTTTTTCGCCTGTTTATTACCACTTTAACAGGAGAACCATTTTTCAGGCTTTCCAGCCCAATATCAATATATAGTTTATTCGTTTCTGACTCCTGCCAGGCTTTAATGCCTTTCATTTTTAAGTCCCACGATTCCTCTTCCAGCAAATAAACTTTTTCTAAAACTTTTTCAATAGAGTCTTGCGGGCTGGCTCCCAGCCGCCGAAATTCTTTCAGGTCTATGTCCTTTAATTCCTCAATTGGGCCTACTACCTTTTGCGGCAATCTAATGTCAACCATTTGCGGACGTGATGACTCAACGACCATCCTCTTGGGTAGGGGCTCAATCGGTTGGTCAAACGGCTTAGAATCTTGAGGTTTTATTACCCCATGCTTTTTATCAGGCGCAATTGGCGTCGAGATAGGCTCATCTTTTTTAATAGATGCCGGTTCAGCCTCAACCTTGATTTTTTCTACTTGCTCGGTTTTTGGAACAGGTGCTGGTTCTGAAGCCTTGATTTCTAAAGGAGGTGCCTTTATTGCCGGCTCGTGTTTTTTATCTTTTATTGATTCAAGTTCTTTTCTAATTTCTTCTGCCAGCTGCTCCGGCTTTTCTTCTTCCGCCTCAGCCATTATTGGTTCATTTTTTTCTTCTTTCGGCGGTTGGCCCGGACGAGGGACAAATGGCGGCGGAGCAGGAGCAAATGCCCTGTCTGGCTCCTCTTTATTCGCAGGCTGCTGCGCTTGTTCAGGGGCCGGCATTACAGGTGATTTTGCTATCGGTACTTCCCGTTCCAATAACTGAGATTCCCTTTCTGTCTCCTGGATAATATCCTGCACTAATCCAGATTCAAGTTCCAAGCCGCCGATTTTTTTCGGCCTGGTCAGCACATCTTTAATTCCCAGTGAATCGCGTAATCCCCTTATGCGAGATTCCAAAACTTTAGAAAACCTCTTTAGCATCACTTCATTTTCAAACTGCAGATTATACTTCCGTAAAATTTTCTCAATAATTGCATTTATGGCCATGGAACGCTCAACTGCCGGTTCGGATATTATTTTTTTCAGTTCCTCGGTGTGCTGTTTAATTTCTTCCTCATCTTCCAGGTCTACAATAAAATCAGCCTGATCAGAAGATGATATGGGCGGCGGCGGGACATTTACCGGCCGTGAGACAACAGGCTGCCGCTTGTCTGCCATGGGTGGAGGCGGCGGCGGAGCAATTGCTTTTTTCACGGGCTCTTGTAAGGCAGATGGAGAAATGGCCGGCTTGGCCCTTGGCTTGGGAGTAAAATCAATAATCTTATCTTCTTGTACTTTTTTTAAACGGCCGCTCCTGTCTTTTATCAAAAAGCCTGTCTGAAAATCATTATTATTTTGGCTGTCATCTGACATTTTATAAAGTGGTTATTGGACGAGTTTGCGTAATATATAATTTATTTTTTTCCAAAGCCCATTCTATGTCCTGCGGTACGCGATAATGCTTTTCAATCTTTTCGCATATCACGGCCAGCTTCATAATCTGCTCACCAGATAGTTTTTGCTGGCTGGCTTTGATTTTTGGTACTTTTACAGTTTTTGTGCCGCTGCCAGATTTGCTGACAATCATTTCTTTCTGCGAGGAAATATTAATATCAATTAATGAACCGATGACCTTGTCATAAATATAAGTGTCGGGTGTAATTTTTCCGGCCACAATTGATTCGCCCTGTCCCCAGCCAGCTTCTATGACCATCTGGTTGCGGTCTTTGGTAACCGGATGCGCAGTAAAGGTGATGCCGGAAATCTCAGAATTTACCATCTTTTGGACAACCACGGCCACTGAAACCTTCATCCGGTGGAGTTTCTTTTCAAAGCGGTAAAAAATTGCCCGCGGGGTGAAAAGAGACGACCAGCATGTCTTAATCATGTCTAACAAGTTTCCTTTATCAACATATAAATAACTTTCCAGCTCTCCGGCCCAGGAAGCGATTGATGAATCTTCAGCCGTAGCTGAAGAACGAACCGCCACATACTTCTCACCTAATTTTGGAAATGATTTTAGTATCAGTTGACCAATATCAGCTGGGAAATCCGTACGTTTCATCTCATCACGCAGTTCATGCGAAGCACGGTCTATACTTGCAATGTTTTTTGGGTTAATCTTATGCAGCCATTTATCAATTTCTATATTTAGGTCTGTCTCTTCTAAGAATTTTTCAAAAGCAGTTGATAATACTACAAAACCTGGTGGAACAGGGAAGCCGGCCTTAGCCATTTCACCCAAATTGGAGCCTTTTCCGCCTGCTATTCCAACATCTTTTTTTGTGAGTTTTGAAAACGGTAGTACGTAAGGATTCATCTATGGTTTTAAAAAGCAAAATATTTTTTATTCGTGATATATCCTATACTAAACTAAACTAACCTGTATTATTATGATTTTTCTTATAATTTTAGTACTTACATTATAGCATAATTTTACAAGAAAATCAAACTACAAGTAAGCAATACTTAATTAAACAAAGTCTTGATTTATTAGCGAAAATATGGTATGATATAAATTGTTAAGGAAAAAATTAATCCTATGGTCAATCAAGTTAAAAACAGAAAATATTCCCCTCTTAGAAAGGAAACTGACTTTGGTTTTGAAAAACTATTGGACGAATTCATCCAATTATTAGAAGCAAAAACAAAAGAAGAAAATCTAAAAGTAAAATTTGATGAAGTTGTTGGTGCTATGACCAAAATCACCTTTAAACAGGTTAGAGACGTTGATGAAGAAATCAAAAAATCAAAAGACAATGCAGAAAAATTAAATTTGGAAAATGAAAGAAATGAATTACTCACAAATCTTCGCGATACTACGGCACAATTAGCCATCCAGGCAGATAACTATCTTTCTGAACAATGAATTCATCAAATGATTTAGCAAAAAAAGTTTTTAGCGGCGAGGAGGACCTTGCAGCCACTTTATCGCAGCAAGCAAAAGCGGCAAATGCAATGCTTGGCACCAACATCTCACCCGGCGGAAAAGAATCTATTGGAAAAGGTTTACAACATACACGCGCAGCCCTACCGGCATACAAAGCCAAAGGCAAAGCAGCCAAAGATGGCATGAACGGCCTGCGTGATACGTACCGCGGAGTATCCGGACGCAACAGGTCAAAAATACGTTCCAGCAGAATGTCTCAATTTTCAAATCTGGATGAAAAAACGCAGGCTGAAGTCGGGCGCTTGCTTAATCAGCCAAATGCGCCAATAACAGGCGATAACATTATGCAAGCCTCAGCTAAAGCAGAAATGGATCGTTTGGGTGGATCTGCAAGCTTACCAGGTACCTTGCCTGCCGCAGCTGGAAAAGAATCTAAACAAGGGGAAGCAGCTGATGAAAATGCCGTGGCAGTTGATAAACAAGATCAGGGTAGATTCGCCCGTGCCTTTAGCAAGCTCCGCACAGGCGCCCGCCAAAAAAAACTTGACAAGCAAGCCAGCGAGGAAGCTACTGCTGATTCAGCGGCCGGTAAACAACAGAAGGGCATGGGTAATATTGGTTTTATGCTGATCTTTATGCTGGCTGGCGTTAAAGATTTAATTGACTTTTTAAGCCTTGGCTGGATAGGCACGCTAGTAAATATTGCGGTTACTCCGACAATTATTTTAGTTTTAATGCTGCAGGGCCAATCCATGAAAGACTTAGTAACCAAAAGAAAAGCTCTAATTGCCGGCGGCATATTAGCAGAATTTATTCCTTTTGTTTCATTCATACCTGCCTGGACCTTAGGTGTATTATGGCTCAAACTGGAAGCTTCTGGCATGGGAAATATGGCTCTTGGAAAATTAAAAACCATGGCTCCGGCAATAATTAAAAAAATGCCGTTTATTGGAAAAAAATAGCGATTAACCGGGATTACTAATCCCGGTTCAAAATATGTGCATATCCCCCCTTGACAAACTCCAGGGGGCATGTTATTATATACTGTTATTTTATCATGCACATTTAGTAACTAAATACTTATATCCAAGGAGAGAGGAGTATGAGGAGAGAAAAGAGAACACACTTTTTTAGTTGAGTTTTTTAAATCGTCAAACAATTAAGCGTGTTCTTTTCATTAATTGCATAAAATATCAGAAAATACAGTGAAACTGAAAAACCGCTCCAAATAAGGAGCAGGAGGTTGACATGATTTGCACGTCCGTAAATGATGCAGTCCAGTATATTCCGCCGACTGCAATTGCTTGCCGCGTACTGGTCAGACATTCAATGGCGCCATCTGACGTGCCCAACGACGAACGGGCGCTTACTCCAATGGGATATGCGTTATGCCACAACGTTGCTTCTGACTACCAACAGCTGCTAACCAGGCTCGGCCTGCATTTCAAGGCTTTCAATCCTGAGTCTCATACTCAGATTAAGTGCAGTCCGCTGCCGAGAGCGCTAATAACAGCAGCTCTGGTTACAGAATTCGGAAGGATCACGCCAAACCCGAGCTTGCAGCTCCAGGTGTCAATCATCAAAATTGATGATGGCCGGCAGTACGAAACCTGGAAGGCTGCAAACATGTCCCTACGGGACATGATGCTGGCCATCCACAAGAACCAGTCGCTGGTTCAGGATCAGCCTTATGAGCAGCGCATGGCGGAAATGACGAATCTCCTCGTCGGCAGTACTGACAGACCGCTGGTCATATATTTCGGCCACGAGCCAGAAGCAACGCTCTGGGCTCTGGCACGATTTCAAATCGAACCCGATGAGGCCGGACTGGCCGAATGTCAGGCGTATATCGTTTTCACGCATTTAAACGGTAGCCTGACTACGATCAAGTTCTGCCCGCCGGCTACTATCAAGTAGCCATTCGTGCTTCTCAGGATCATCCGATCCGACGAAGTCGTAAATACAAAGACCGTTAGTGCTATGCATTAACGGTCTTTTTTATTTATAATAAAAATTGACAAAACTACATTTTATCTAGTAAAATTAAATATAACTCTTAAATTTAATACTATGAATGAACGCCCTCCTGAAGCAAAATTTAATGCTGAAAATGAGCCAACGCCTGAACAACGCCTAAAACAATGGCAAAAAGAAATAATTGAAAAATCCGGACAAAGATCTATTGAAGAATCACAGCAATTAATGGAATCTCATTTAAACACTCTTCGCCGGGACCGCGCACGGCACGAAGGTACGATTTCTAATACTAAAAACCTGGCTGATCTAAAAACTAAACTAAATCCAGAAAAAAACGAAACCCACCTGGCTGAAGGTGCTGTAGAATACAAGCAAATAGAAAATGATGCTAGCGTAATTTGCGCTAGTGATATCCATGGTTCTCCCGAAGATCTTAAAACAGCCGTTAACGACTTTCTCCAGCGCAAAAGCCGCGGGGAAAATGTTTATTTTAATTACGGCGGTGACTTCAGCTCTGGCCCGCAGTCAATAGAAGTTATTGAAATGTTAAGTGCATTAAAAAAACAGTTTCCCAAAGAAGTTTCTATAGTAACCGGCAATGCCGAGCGCCGCGGAGCCAGCCTAGTAACCGGCGCCATGGTTCAGGCAGCTGAAAAATATTCACCTGAACTATTCAAACACCTGGAAATCTTGGTTGAACAAACTTTTGCCAGGCTACGCGATGAAATCGAAAAGTCAAACGGCCAACTACCAGATTTATCAGCCATGATGAAAAAAGGCAGCCACCTTTATAATGCTATTTTCAGCGCCCAACTATTAAGGGCCGGCCGAGAAGCAGGCACACCCAGCATTAAGCCCGAAGACCTTAATCCTGAAGTTTTATACCAAATAATTAAAACAACCTGCAAACTAAAGCCTGACCAGCAAAGTGATACACTTAACCAGAAAATCCTGCGGCCATTGGTTTTTGCCCGCCAAGGCAAAGGAGCTATGACTTCGCGCGAAGACAGAGCAATTCCCGAACAAGCCATGCTGGATGATGAGGCCAGGAAAATTACTGAATACTGGCAATCAATTAACGATCTGTCTAATGAGCAGCCTACCCATACAGTATTAGAAAACGATAATGGCATAATTGTTGGGGCTCATGCCGGCTATGTTAATGGTGTTGATGAGCTAGGGCAGATAGTTCATGATCCGGTTAAAGCTGGTGAAGCTGGCTGGAATAAATTATATCCCGAAGGCGTGCCTGATGATATAAATAAAAGTATTGCCCGATATGGAGATTATCATGCTTACACAGAAAAGGATTTTGGACAGCATTGGGGCAATTTAGCTGATCCGGAAAAACCATTGGTTGTTGTGGTTGGCCATAATCATAAAAATTATTCAAATGAAATTCCAATGACTGACTCGGATGGTAAACAACTTAATCAAAATGTACGGAGAGTTGAAGTGGCTTCGGGTACACCAAAAAATAAAGAACCAAAATACGTCACTATTGACACATCAAAAACCGGATCCGAGCAAGCAGTGGAATATAAAAGTACAAAATAAACATGATCACCAGCAAAAAAATAATTAAAGTTGTTTCTGAAACTCCCAACTTCTTCATTGTCGGGCCGGTAGTAACTACCTCTGGATATAAAAACCCCATTTATCCTGAATCCAGGCGGACTTTTTCTTATCCTGACAAACTGCAAGATATCCTGGACGAGATCAAAAAATTCATCAGGCAAAAAAAAATCAAATATGATATTATCTGCGGCGGGGCAACCTGCGGCATTATGTTTTCCTCGCCCCTGGCCATGCAGCTGAATAAACGACAAATTTATGTACGGGACAAAGCAAAAAAGGGCGGCATGTGCTTTGCAGTAGAAGGTTCTTATAAAAAAGGTGAGCGTGTAATCTTGGTTGATGATGCCACGGCCAGCGGCAAGCATAAAATCGCTTTTATAAAAAACCTGCGCCAGGTGGGATTAATTGTAGACTGGGTTATTGTTCCCTTTTCACGCAATAATCTTTTAAAAGCAGATCTGGCCTGGGTAAAAAAAGCTAGTGTTAAATACCAGTCCTTTTGTGATCTGCATGACATTAGAAAATACTGCCTTAAACACAACATAATAACTGAGCAAGCTTATAATATTATCGGCTGGTATACTGATGACCCTAATAAATGGCACCATAATAATAAACAATGGAGTCATTTTAAAAAATACTTACGAATGAGATCAAGACTAAGTAAATCAGGAGTATAAATACTTTTCATAGTACTTTAGTGGCGTAACGCTCTAAAAACCTAACCTGACTAAAGTCAGTTAGAAATATTAATTATTAACCTTATCTCTTCTTAGCCACTTTAGTGGCGTAACACTTTATGTCAAGATTTTTTATTAATAATTCATACTATTTCATAACAATTCCAACCACAAGGCATATCAAATTCTTTAATTCACCCGAAAAAAAATCCCTAATCCTTAAAAGAATAAATCTCATAACCAAGAAATATCAATTATCTGATCTAAACCATAGTATTATCTCAAACCACTATCATTTAATTGCTTACTTTAAAAATGCTAATATTATTCCTAAAATACTGCAACTAATAAATGGAACAAGCGCCTTTCAACTAAATAAAATTACTGAAAATAAATTACCCGTTTGGGACGAATACTATATATATTTAATAGAAGACGAAATGTTATTGCAAAAAGTGCAGGGCTATGTAGTTGGTAATCCATTAAAACATAATGAGATAAATACACTAGAAGATCTGGAAAAATACCCCTTTTCAAGTTATAATAAATTAATAAAAAAAATAAGCAGAGAAACAGTTAATGAATTTATTAAATCAGTAATTGAGTTTAACGATCAAACGTTTATAAGTAAGTGTGTCAATAAAACCTAACCTGACTAAAGTCAGTTAGAAATAAATATTATCCCTACCCCTTCCTAGCCACTTCAGTGGCGTGAGGTTTTAAAAACCCAAACCTGACTAAAGTCAGTTTGGAAAGATAAAGATAAATTATCATGTCAGTAATTAACATTCCAAGCAAAAAAATCGCCCAACTATATGCCACCACTAAGAATTTTTATACTGTCGGCCCTTTTAAACCAACTGGTGGCTGGGTTACGCCGATTTATCCGGACATGCGTAAAGTATTTACCAAGCCAGGCAATATCAGCATTATTGCTGATGAAATAATAAAAGTAATAAGAGCGAAAAAAATACCGCTTGACCTGGTTTGTGGTGGAGCTACAGCCGGCATTCCAGTAGCTACTATAGTGGCATATAAATTAAAAAAACCATTTATTTATGTTCGTAAACATCCTAAAGAGGGTGGTTTATGCCTGGCAGTAGAAGGCAATTGGCCAGCCTATAAAAAAGGCTCGCGCGTCTTACTAATTGATGACGCTTATGCCAATGGCACCTCAAAAAAATTCTTCATTAATAATATCAGACAGGTGGGACTGACTATAAAACATGTTATTGTAGTAGGTAAGCGCGGCAGCCCGGGCGGCGACCGCTGGGCTGACGCTAATAAGGTAACAGCTTTTTCTTTAAGCTCAATTGATGACATGGTTAATGCCTCAGTAAAAAACGGTACCTTATCCAAAGAAGGGCGTCAGCTTTTGAAATGGTATTCGCAATTCCCTAATGCTTGGCATAAAGACCCGGAAAAAATAAAGTTTTTTAAGCAATATTTAAAAACACACAAAAAAGGTTCAACTAAAGCATAATATGAAATCATCCATTAGAAACATAACTTTTTATAGTACTTTAGATAAAGAAATTAACCTGAAGAATTCCCGAGCTGAACTGGCAATAAAAAGAACTAAACAAGCAAACGCTAATACTTTTACATGTCAGGGATTGGTTGTTTCATTTAATGGCGGATCTGAAATTAAAGAGTCTGATCCGTTATTTAAACAATCCTTAGAAGTAGCGGAGGAAATAGTAAGTAAAGGTGGTATAGTTTTAAATGGCGGCCGGCCCAATGGCATTATGGAATCTACAGGCCGAGGAGCGGGTGAATATTGCCTAGGCGTATTATTTCCCCAACTACAAGACAGGCAGCATAAATACGGCCAGAAAATCATTGTTTCCTCACCTGAAACAAGATTACAAATTTTAACTGAATTTCCGCCATATGTTATAGTTTATCCTGGTGGCATAGGTACAGTACAGGAATTGATAAATGCGGTAACAATCCAAAAACACAGCCAAATTTTTGGCTATCCCTACTCTCCTACTATACTAATGGAAAAATCATGGTTCAGACTTATAAATTACCTAATTAAGGCAAATTACCTAAAACCTGAATACGCACAAAAAATCATCTACTTTTCTTCTGTGGATGAAATTTTAGATAATATAATTAAATAATTAATTTTTTAAGCAGGCACTCATCTCGCGGCGCATTTTTTTATAATTGGTATAATGGAAAGCATGCATGCCTATTTTCTTTGGGATTACTAAGTTATCTTTATAATCATCAACAATAATGACTTCTCCTGGCTTAACCTTGAATTTTTTCGTGATATAACGCATCGTAGCCTGACTGGCCTTGGGTAATCCTAAATCATAAGTATTTATTATATTCTTAAAATACTTATTTACTTTCGTCTTTTTTACAATATCTTTAAACTGCAAAGGTGTATTTTTTGATAAGAGTAATATTTTATAACCGCGACGCTGCAAACTTTTTGCATATTCAAATGATTGTTTGCTTAATGTTAAAAATGATAAGTGTTTTTTATAAAGCACATCCCACTTAATAGGAATATTGAGTTCTCTTATGGCGTATTGAAATGACTGCTGGTCTGTTATCTTGCCCAAGGCGGCCTGGTTAAAATATTTTACATAAAAAGTATCCCATAGTAATTGAAATGATAATTTGTATTTTTTGCTCATATAAATACAGGTTTCCTTATAGCTGCCTAAGACAATAACACCGTATAAATCCAGGATGATTAATTTTATCTTATTTTTTTTCATAATTTAAATTTTTCTTATCTCCCCGCGGTTGGCATTTACTTCAATCTCATCGCCATCTTTTAATACTCTAGTAGCTACCTTAGTACCAATCACGCAGGGAATTTTAAATTCACGTGCCACTATAGATGCGTGGCAGGTAACACCACCTAAATCGGTGACAATGGCTGCGGCTTTTTTTATGGCTGGCACTAAATCCGGATTAGTCATTTGGGATACTAAAATATCGCCTTTTTTCATTTTGGGCAGGTCACGCACTGTATTAATAATTTTAACTCTTCCCCTGGCTTTACCCAGACTAGCAGCCTGGCCGTGGAAATAATTCACTTCAGATAAATCCTCATTTTTCAGTAAATAATCCCTCATAGCTGTAAAACGATGGTCAACAAATACTCGTGGGGGAAAATGGCGTTTTAAAATCACAAATAAACAGCCTTTCATTCTTTTGGTTAAGTCTGCCGGACGCTTTAATTCCCCTTGCAGCATTAAATCAACCTCTCTTAATAGACAATTACGCACTTCTGCCAAGCTATAATTAACCCGCCGGCCGATTTCCCGCATTAACGGCTCTACCTCGTAATACGAATGCACCAAAGCCATTTTACGGTAATCTTTTGAAAATATATAACTCTGGGTAATGTTAATAATGCGCTGGTGCTTCTTGTCAATCTTTATATCGCGAACAATTTTCTTATGCACCCTTTTGGCGCGGGGTTTTTCCAATGAAATTGACTTAATTCTATGCTCTGGTTTTACCTGCGCTCCGACAAATTCTCCCAATCGCTGCCAAAAATAACTATCAGGCAGAGCCGGTCCCTCAAAATTATATCCTATATACCTATGCTGTTTTATATGCTGTTCAATTTTTCTTAATAGGCTGACTGGCAATTTTTTCCTAACAATAGCTCCTTTTTTAAATTTCTTTTTAACCTGACTGGCAATTTTTAACAAGGCCAGCTCTTCCTGCATGGCTTTGGATAATTCTCCAGGCACGGTTAATTGGGTAAAACATTCTTTGGCAGTTTGGCTGTATTTAAACTTATTAACCCGCCCATCCAGATACTCAATCACGTAGGTGGTCAAATGAGGCTTGTATAAATCCAGATAAACAGGAATTAAAGAACGATTATACACACGGCACTGCTTGTCCAGATAATCTTTATATAAAACATAAAGTTGGTGATTGGTTTTGTTCTTTAGATTAACCTTAAATATTTTATTAGTAGTAAAGCTGACCAATTCATCAGAAAATTTTAGAATTTGTTTATTCAACCAAGATCCCCAGTTGGGATTTTTTAATATCTTTTTCAGGGCAAACTGGCCTAAAGCTGTCCATTCTTTATGGTCAATAAATATCAGTCCGGAATCCTTTTGGTGAAGGCATATTGCATTAGTCTGTGTCTTACCTAAAATTTTTCCGGTTTCCCTGACCACGCCTTCCCAGCCAGGATACATTATGGGATATAAACTAATGGGTTTATTCTCTTCCAAAATTCCCCATTTTACTTTTTTTATATTTGCTAGTGAATAAATATTTTTCATAGCTTCTTAATTATACTGCCAATTTTGTCACCAAAGCAAGCGTAAGCGCAGACTGAGGTGATACAAAATTGAGCATCCTGACGAACAAAGAGAGGAAGGACCTCAATTCCTTTTCATCTTTCTAATTATCCCCCTTTTAGCATCAACAATTACTCTATCACCATCCCTAAAAATTTTAGTGGCAAACTTTGTGCCAACAACGCAAGGAATTTTCAACTCTCTAGCCACCACCACCCCATGGGAAGTGATACCGCCTTCGTTCGTCACGATGGCTGATGCGGATTTATAATACCTGGCAAATTCCGGCCAAGCGTTCTGGATAATCAGCACCATGCCCCTTTTCATGCCGCGAGGCAATTTTTTTAAATCAAGATTTTCATTCTTTAAAATAAACGCTTTTCCCCGTGCAAATCCAGGATTACCGACAATCCCTTTTACAAAATCAACTTTCTTATTTTTCTCAAATTCTCGAATAAACCGCCTAACCGTTTTTCCTATATATATTTTATGATAATGATTATCCGCATACAGCACAAATGTCTTTATTCGTCTTCTGGCAATACCTCTTCTAAAATTACCTCGCACAATTTCGTCCTGGGTAAAGCTTTCCATGCATTCCAGGCTCATGCCAAGCCGTTGGCCGTATATTTTAAGCACTTTTTTACAAGATTTTAATGCGTCAGTCCAGGCCGATCTGGTATATTGAAGTCGCGCATTTGAAATTGTCTGAATTGTTTTTAGGGATAAGCTGACATAACCCTTTTCAAATTTTTCAAAAAACTGCGGTTGCGTCAAATAGTGCGTGCTTAATGCCCGTAAAAAAAGTTCTAGGGAGTGAATTACATACTTTTTTAATTTATTATCAGAAAGTGCGTTTAACTTTACAGAATTTATGTTCTGTATGTGACGCACCACCTCCTGTTTAACGCATTTCTTCAATCGAACTATCCTGTTAATATTAGCTTTGCGCTTATAAAACTTAAAACCAATTTCTGCTTCCCTTTCTGAATCTCGTTTTAAATAGTAAGCTGCAAGTTTATTATGATGGAAAATATATAAAGATTTCTTCTTTTTATAGTGGAACAATTTTTCTGGTAGCTGCCATGCCATATCATCAAGTCCTACGTATAAAACCCGTTCACTAATATCTTCCCAATATAATTGAAACTGCTTACTGCTTATCATATTTTTCTGATAATGCCACGCTTTGCGTCAACCATAACTTTTTCCCCATCCTTAAAAACCCGCGTGCCGATTTCCGTGCCCACTACACATGGAATTTTCAATTCGCGTGAAACAATAGCCGCATGGCACAACAAACCGCCTTCGTCTGTAATAACGGCGGCTGATCGTTCCATGGCCGGCACATAAGTCGGGTTGGTGGCATCAGTGACCATAATATTCCCCCGTTCAACTTTTTTAAGGTCATGCATAGTATAAACTACGCGCACTATGCCTTTAACTAAGCCCGGTGAAGCAACCTGACCTTTCAGCTCTTTGATATTGCCAAATGATTTTTTCTTTTGCAGTGAAAATTTACGGTACTTTTTCATCTGCTGGCCATAATAAATACCGGCTCGTCCATTTTCCAAAACTAAAGCATGGTCTTTGAGCCTTTGGCGGGCAATAACCCTAAGTCCTTTGGGTACTTTTTTTCTGGATAAATAATTGTAAATTTCCTGACCGCGAAAACTGGCCATTTCCTGCACTGAATTTAAATTCAGACGCTGGGTGATTTCAGTCCAAAAATCCCATAAATTGTAAACAACATAAGAATATGTTTCATCCACATAATTTGACAGTGAAGCCCAGCGTTTCAAAATCTTAATTTTATATATTGTCTGCGG
>JAHIVO010000057.1 GCA_018816445.1 Patescibacteria group bacterium | reverse complement strand
TGGTAATATAAAGGATTATATGGCGCTGGACAAATTATACATAGGCAGAATAATAGCTGAAACAAGAAATCCAATGGCCACGCCAATCACCACCATAATTATCGGCTCTAAAAGGGTGGTTAAATTTCGCAGAGAATTTTCCAATTCCCTGGAATAAAAATCAGCTACTTTTTCTAAAATTTTATCCAATTGTCCAGACTGCTCACCAACACTCATCATTTGGGAAAGCATCAGAGGGACATCCCTGCTTTTGGCAAAGACCACAGTTATGGAATTACCCGCCTCCACCTCTTTAATCGTCTGCGTTGTCAGGTCATGATAAAGCGTATTGCCTACCAGATCTGCCA
Source organism: Patescibacteria group bacterium (assembly GCA_018816445.1). Classification (GTDB taxonomy): domain Bacteria; phylum Patescibacteriota; class Patescibacteriia; order UBA10025; family JAHIVO01; genus JAHIVO01. The sequence goes on along the minus strand of JAHIVO010000057.1, from coordinate 12,571 downwards.
CAATTTCCAAAGATTTTGTCAAAGGTACTCCGGAGGTAATTAACGTTGATAAGGAACGAGAAAACCTTGACAAGTATGTCCGGCTGAATATCGGGCCAATAATTGGCAGGCGTACTTTCAGCAAATCTATCTGTTTGCGTCCGACTGATGTTTTGCTGAACATCCGAAAACCAATTACTGCACCAATAATGATTATTAACAGCAACCACCAATAACCCAGCAGAAAATCACTCATAGCCATAAACATTCTTGTAGTAACCGGCAGCTCCGCTCCACCTTCTTCAAATATACTGGTAATCTGCGGCAGTACGAACATCATCATAGCTACACCAACCACAATCAAGGCGCTGACGATAAAGATGGGGTAAATCATCGCGCCCCTGGCTTTTGCTTTTAAATCATAATCTTTTTCAAACTGATCAGCTAAATATATCAGTATTTCATCCAAGCGTCCGGTTGTTTCAGCTGAACGAACCATCTGGACAAAAAAATTGCTGAAAACTCTTGGGTATTTCATCATTGACTGAGAAAGTTTTGCACCGCCATCAACTTCATCAGCCAAATCATTGATAATTCCCTTTAAGTAATTATTATTAGTCTGGTGCGATAATACTTTCAAAGCACGGACAATCGGCACATTTGAAGAAATCATAACAGAAAGCTGACGGGAAAAAACCACAATTTCCTTAGCCCGCACTCCGCCTGTAATCCTCACGCCTTTAAGGAACTTGATCTGTTTTTTCTCTTTCAGCGAAACAATTATCAAGTTCTTATCCCGTAATATTCCATAGGCAATATTTTCAGTCGGAGCCATAACAGCTCCGCTGATCTCGTCACCACCTTGGTTTCTTGCCTTGTATGAAAATTCCGCCATTATTTTTATATTTTATTTTCTTGTAGACCCTGAGCAAAGCCGAAAGGTGGCTGCTCCTAACAGCCAATTACTTATTGGCAGCCATTAATTTTTTTATCTTATTCACCACTTCAGACGGCATAAAATGCGCTTTGATCAAATAATCCTGGGCGCCTAATTCAAGCCCTTTTTTTACATCATCACGCTGTCCCAGATTGGTCAGCAGGATGACCGGGATATTTTTGGTTTTTGCGTCTTTTTTTAATGTTTTCAGTACATCAAAGCCGCTCATTTTAGGTAAAATTATATCTAATAAGATAACATCGGGCAGCTCTTCTTGCGTCATTTTCAATCCTTTTTCGCCGTCATCTGCCATTTTTACATCAAAATTTTCCAGATTCATTTTAGTCACATACATGCCGGCTAAGAATGAATCATCCTCTATCAGTAATATTTTTATCGGATTTTTTTTATCAGCCATAATATTATTAAATTAATTTGTTATTTATTTTTGCGTCACCCTGATAATCTCAGAAATTGATGTTTTTTTCTCCAATGCCTTTAATATGCCATCCTGCTTCATGGAGATCATATTTTGGCGATTGGCAGTTTCACGAATTGCATCAATGGTTGGATTAGTGCTAACAATTTTTTTCAACTCCTCATCAATCTCTAAAATTTCATCAATCAGCACGCGCCCCTTATAACCTGTATTTTCGCATTTTGTACATCCCTGGCCTTCATAAAATTCTAATTTCACATTAGCTTTGCCCAACCTTTGCTTAATAACCTCGGGCGGCAATCCGGCAATTATCTGGTCAACTTCTTTTTTCAGATCAGGAGGCAATTCAATTTTTTTCTGGCAGTAAAGGCAAAGACGGCGCACTAAACGCTGTGCTGCAATGGTAGTCAGCGAAGAAGTTACCAGGAACGGTTCAATCTTCATGTCGATCAAGCGGGGTATAGCGCCGAATGAATCATTGGTATGCAGAGTAGACAACACTAGGTGTCCGGTTAAAGCCGCATGTACAGCTAATTCAGCAGTTTCATTATCTCTAATTTCGCCGACCATGACAACATCAGGATCCTGGCGCAATATTGAACGCAAGCCTGCCGCAAATGTCAGGCCGACATCAGGATTAATCTGAGATTGGTTAATACCGTCAATATAATACTCCACAGGATCTTCCAAAGTAACGATATTAATTGCTTCACTATTAAGGATGGTCAATAAAGCAGACAAGGTAGTGGATTTACCTGAACCAGTTGGACCAGTTAAAAGTATCATACCAACAGACTTGGTAACCGACTTCTTCATAATTTCCAGATCGCGGCCCTCAAAACCTAATTTTTCCAGGTCTAGCACTACAGCTGCCCTGTCCAGAATACGCATAACAACCTTTTCATTGCTGAATAATGGCAAAGTTGAAACACGATAATCAATAATCCTACCCTCCCATTCAGTGCGGAAACGCCCATCTTGGGGCACGCGTGTTTCATCAAGTTTTAAGTTTGATAATACTTTAATTCTGGCAACGATGGATGAATGCACATATTTAGGCAATACCAATGAAGTGTGCAGAACCCCATCTACCCTGTAGCGCACACGAGTTTCATTTTCTACTGGTTCAACATGAATATCAGAGGCATTACCTTCTACGGCATGCTTTAAAATAACTGATACCATTTTTGAAACTGGCGCGCTTTTTACTACTTCTTCTATGCCCTTATCCTGCTCCAGAGCTTTATCCATAGCGCTTGTGTCTACTGATTCTGCGCCAGCCAAAGCTTCTTCTACCTCAGCACCCAAGGTGGCGTATTGCTTATGGGCAAAGCGGAATCCGCTGGTAGAAATTAAATTATATTTTATCTTTAGATTGTTTTTTCTGGCAATAAATTCAATAGCTTCAATGGCCTTAAAATCACCGGGATCCACCATGGCAACACTGACTATATCGGCCTGCTTATCAAAAGCAACGAGATGATAATTTTCTGCCAGCTCCCTGGGAATTATATGCAATACAGACTGAGAAATAGTCTTGCCAAATAAATCAACATAAGGGATATCCATGACCTTACCCTTAGCCTTGGCCATATCCTCCTCCGATACCATCCCTTTATTGATGATTGAATTGATAATTTCATCTTCATTCTTGGCATGTTTTTTAAGATCCTCTAACTTATCGGGGGGAATTAATCCTTCTTGTATTAATATTTCCAATATTAATTTTTTGTTTGTATTTTGTTCAGCAGACATATTTTTAAACTGTTTAGAAAATAACCGGCTTAAAAGGATTATAATTATACGGCGCAGTTAACAGATTTTTTGTTGTTTCATTCCCGTCTTGATCAATGCTGGTTATAGTATAATAATAATTAACATTTGAATCAACATCATTATCAATAAAATACCGGCTATCAGAACCTTCTTCTCCCAGTCCAATATCACTGTAAAGCAAGACGCCTAATTCGCCGCGTTCAACAGAGCGATAAATGTTAACCTTTTTAAAATCCTTGTCAATCGGATTAACCCAAGTAATGAGCACGCCGCCCTCTTCCCTATTTTCTACTTTGAAATTAATAGGCGCATCCGGTTCAATCCTGTCTCGCGGCGTTCCTACAACTGCTTCTGATAATTCAGATTCTCCATATACACTATATGAAATTACCGTGTAAGTATCATCGCTTGCCCCATAATTATCCACGAATTTTGCCTTATTGCCAGGCAGGGTAGCAATTACTTTTGATATTCCCCCTTGCTTTCTTATAACCCACATCATGGCAATATCTTGAAATGAAAATTCAAATTCAATGGCCAGGTCATCATTCAGCCAGATACCAACTTGATTTCCGCTCACCTTATCATATGATACGCCCTGATTTTCTACTCGGCTGTCTTCTACAGCACGGATTGCTTTAACTGCATAAATATACTGCAAATCATTTTCCACTAAATAATCATTATATTCAGTTACATTCCCCTCAATTATGGCAATCTCGTTAAATTGAGTAAAGGGGTATTCAGACCTGAATAACCGATATCCAACAATATTATCCTCAGGTGAAGCATCCCAAGACAGATGAAGTATCTGGCCATATTCCGGTGCACTTACTATTAAATTTTTAGGCGCCAGAACATCACCAGGCCCCTGCACAGTGACGACCTGCTGATTTGTAAAACCGGTATACTTATTTCTGACAAATTCCAGATACTGAGAATCATTAAATAAATCTTCTTCAAAAGATGGTACTTTCGGGGTTGTTGATGTTGACACTGCAAAACCAAAAGATGACTCATCTGAAGAATCCGAGGGCGTGCTGAAAAATTGCGAGTATACAAAGTATCCGCCCGCTCCTAAAAACACAACTAAGACAACCAGCATCACTAGCGTTCTTGTTGAAAAACTTTTTGATTTTTCAGCCATATATTGATAGCTTATTGATAAAAAGTAGTAATATTCAAACTATAAGCCGAGGTGGCCGGTGAATAGGAAAACGAATTCAATTCCAGGAGAGGTAAGTTTACGCTCATATTATCCAAAAATTCCTTAATTTTCTGGTATGTATCAATCCCACCCACGGTTACTGTTATGCTTAAGCGGTTGATGCTTGAACCTGAATCTGCTGCGCTGTCTATAGGAATAGTGTTGCTAACTGAGACGTTACCTCCCAATGGGCCTGTACTAATGTCAATCAATTCTAATTCATTCTCTTTGACAAACTTCTGGATCTCTAAAATAATATATGGAATCTCTGATTGCTGCGGCAAGAAATTATACAGCCGTTTTAATTCCTGGTATGTCACATCATTATACTTTTTTTCTAAATCATCCAATTCTTCAAGAATTTTATTTTTCTGCACTAAAGTTTGTTTCCTGCCCTCTAAGTCTACTACCCCGATTTCCTGAATATCAACAATGATAGTCTGAATAAACAAAAAATAACCCAAGCCAATAATTACTGCTATCATAAAAGCCAACAGCAGCTTAAAGTGCTTATTGAAGAAAAGGGATATTCTTTTGTTAATTATGGATAAATTCATAATAATTATTTTTCATAATAGAATATTGAAGGCAAGACGTCTAAATGAATTATAAAACTGACAGGCCGTTCCTTTTTATCAGGCGTAATTTCAGGTTCTTCTGGTGTTTCCTTCATCTCACTTTCAGCTATAAAAGTAATATCTGAAACAATCACCGACTCTGCAAAATCATAAGCATTTTCATATACAATTAACTGCTTTATTGCTGACTCATAATCTTTGCCAATAGCGCTTATATTAATTGACCCGCCCACATCTGATGTCATACTGGTGTAATATACGTCAGGAATTGTATACTTCTCTACCATGGAAAATATCTCGGACCAGTAAACGTGCTCATCCATCATTGTTTGTACAGTGGCAATATCCATTTTTATATTCCTGACCTTATCCAGTAATTCCTGATACTGGCTAATAAACGTATCAGCTTCAGCGATCTCCTCGTTCACTTCTCTGATTTCAATGGTGATATTGTTATAGTAAAAATTCGCAGCCAGCCAAGCGCCAAATACAATACCGCATGCAAAGACCATAAATAAAACCATGTAAAGAAACTTAGTCACTGAGAATTTGATTTCCAAGGCATCTTCGGGAATTAGGTTCACTTCCCATTCCAGACCGCTGGGTTCTGGCAACTCTTTTTCCGGTTCAGTTAATTCTATGCCTGATTTAGCCTCGCTTGGCACTGGAGGCGGAGCCAGGATATCTATTTCCTGAGATTTCTTTTCAGGCGGAGGCGGAATAAAAGACGGCGACGGTATTTCTTCTTTAATTTCATTTTTCTCAACCGGCTCTTCTTCCCGCGGAGCAGATAAAATCTCCTCTGGCTTGTGCTCAATCGGAGGAGGCGGGGGCACCAATTCAATCCTACCAACTTCTTTTTCTTTCTCGAGCGGTGGAAATGGCACAACAGGCAATATGGGTTTGGCCTCTTTCTTCTCTGCTTTCTTTTCTCTGCTAAATAAGTTTTTTATTGATTGCAAAAATTTACTTAACCACAAGCCCAGCTTTGAAGGTTTTTTCTCTTTAAGAGGTTTTGTAAACGGTTCTTCCTTTTTTTGCAATTTAGGAGGAGGAGGAACAAGATTAATCTTATTCAATTCCTCTTCTTTCCCAGGTGGTGAGAGCGGTTCAACAAGCAATATGGGTTTGGCCTCTTTCTTCTCCCTTTTGAATAAATTTTTAAATGACTGCAAAAATTTACTTAACCACAAGCCCAGCTTTGAAGGTTTTTTCTCTTTTTTCTTTTTAAATGGTTTTATAACCGGCACTTCCTTTTTTTCTGGTTCAGGAGGCGGCGGAACAAGACTAATCTTATCTAGTTCCTTTTCTTCCTTAGGCTTAACTTCTTCTGGAGGTTTTTGGATCTGTTCTTTTTTATGCTTTTTTGGTTTTTCAGTGCGGGAGAATATATTTTTCATAGAAGCAAAAAACTTGCGTAACCACAAAGTGAATCTTGACGGTCCCTTTTTTTCTTTTTTCTTCCTTGGCTCTTCCTTCTTCAGGGCTGCGGCTCTAATTTCTTTTTCTAACTCAATTTTCTGTAAATCCATAGCTTCAGATTTTTCTTCTTTCTCTGGCGCTACTGGCGGTTCTTCTTTTTTCTCCGGCGGTTCTGGAACTGGCGCTTCTTTTTCTATGGCCCTTGGCAGATGTGCAAACAGTGGTTTATCAGCTTTAGGTTTGGAATATTCCGTTACCACGCTGATTACCTTAGCTGGCTTGCCTTTAGTTTTATATCTGGCAAATAATTTTTCAGCTTTTACTGATTTATATTTTGGAAACTGATCTTCAGTAACTGGCGGACGGTAAGGCTCTTTTAGCGTAGATTTTTTCTTAGGAGCAAATAAATTTCTAAACCACCTGGCGACTTTTTCAATAAAAGTCAGAGAAGGTTCAGCCCGCACAGGCTCAGTCTTGGGCCTATGCACTTCAATCCTTGGTTCAATTCTTTCTGCCGGTTCATGAAAAGTAATCTTTTGCTTAAGCTGAACTTTCTCAGGGAACTTTTTATCCTTCTCCTCTTCCTTAGACACATTCACTTTAGGCCTAAGGAAAGCCCCTTGAAAAAACTGCAAAACGCCTGACTGCTTAACAGCCGGCTTCTTCTTTTTAGGCAACTCAGCGCCTGTCATCTCAATAGGAGTGACTGGACGACTAGTGTCTGTCTTTATTTTTGTTTTTTCTTCCTCAGGAAGAAGGTTAATGGCCATAACCTTATTTTATTTTTGTTTTTTCAGTTTTTTTTAACCCAAAGCTTACTTTGGCGGTATTTTGCCTAATTAAATAGGCTTACCTTACCAGTAAGCTGAAGGTGAATAAGCTTATTCACGCTATATTAGCGTATATGTATATTTTAGCACATTTAAAAAAATAAGTCAAGCTATATTAAAAAACTACTATTAAAAGTAGGCATTGCCAATTATATCCAATTACTTAATTTACACAATTTCTCTCATGGCCAGGCCTATAGACACTGACATGCGCGGCCCCAGCTCTTTTAGCATTGAATCTATCTCAACCGGATGAATTACTCTGGCCCATGGATCCCCAATAAATACTTTAATCCTGAAGATTTCCTGCAGATAGTCTGTCAGATTGGGTAAAAAGGCTGATCCGCCGGTTAAAATAATTTTTGTTATCGGCTGGCGATTCTGACTCTGGTAAATATTCAGGATATAACGCACTTCATTTACAATGGCATTAATAAGATGACTAATCGGCTGTGGCACTTCTTCCAGGGTTTTTCCTGCCAGGCTGTCCTTCATGTCTATTTTAAATTGTTCAGCTTGAGTTTCATCAACCCCCATTTTTTCTATTAAGGATTTGGTTACTGTTTGGCCGCCCACGTCAATACTCCTGTTTAATGTCGGTACGCCACCGGAAAAAATAATTATATTTGTGGCTGCCTTGCCCACATCAATTACCATAATTGAATTCTTATCATTGCCTACTAATGATCGCTCTAAAGCAAAAGATTCAGTTTCCAGACCCACCAATTGCAAACCAACAATTTTAAACAATTCCACGTAACGGTTAACTAAATTCTTGGGTGCGGCAGTTAACAATACCTTGGCATTGCCTTTTTTAATCCCTTGCTTATCAATTTCTTTCTTATCTTTATCTTTTTCATCTTTTTTCTTGGCTTCTTTTTCTATATCTTTATTATCTTCCTTCTCACCCTCTGCTCCTGGCTGGTCTAATATTTCCCAATCAAGAATCATTTCTTCCAGCGGAATAGGCACAAATTTCTTTGCTTCCCACCTGACTGCTGATATCAGGTCTTTCTTGCTCATGTATGGCAGGCTGATTATTGAACTAAATACGCTAAAACTGGGCAGGGCTGAAACCGCCTTATCAGTTGTTATTTTTGAAGTTTTTATCAGCTCTTTTAAATGACCACCAAGCTCCTTTACTGCCTGCTTGTTTTCATCTTTGATAATATTATAAGTTTCCTCAATAAAGCCATAGGTAACCAACTGGGGCCTTTTGCCTACGCTCTTCAGCTCAACTATCTTCAGACTGGAACCTCCGAGGTCTATGCCAACATAATTTTGTTTACTGGCCATATATTGTGATTTGGAATAAAAATAATTTAATCTACCTTATGGAATTACGCGCTGGTAAACCGGCAGGACGCTCGTAAAGTCACTCAAACCAGGCGGCGTGTTAGCCACTACCCTACCATCATACACAATTTTTTCTGACGGAGCAAGATCACGCGTGTATTCTCTGTCAAAATTATAACCTTTAGCCACAAATAAACCTGACACGCTTAACGGCAATTGGTAATTAACTACCAAGTTGCTGGTTTGTGATCCTATACTACGGTACTCACCAGCTCCGGCTGTTTGCTCAACTGAATCACTGCCGCGGCGCAAGCGCATAACAAATTCTGAACTACCAGCCACACCAGGATTATAATCAGTGCGATCAATAAATGATTCAACTAGAGTAACGACATCACGGAAATACACGACGTCACCATTAACCCACTCATTATCCCCTATAGTTTGGGCAATTTCTGAAACATCATCAGTAAGCGGTTCGCTAAATGGATTGGTGCTGAAATCGGGATAATCAGCCATTAAACCCTGCCTTACTTGGAATCCGGTAATACCGTTTGTAGTCCCAATAGTTGCTCGCATATGCGCATCAAGAATTTCTGCTTGGACCGGAATATCTATACCAACGAAGCGTAAAAATGCTTTTTTATATTCTTCTCCTACAACGCCATCCCAACCAAAAATCGGATCAGGTACATCATCCACTTCTAAAGCTCCTGGTCCCCAAGCCATAGTATCGTCTTCAAAATTTGGAATGTCATACTGCACCTGCTTAGGTGTAAACTCAATTTCAATCATGGCTGGATTTCCGCCTTCAAACGAGCTGAAAGTCCTGTGCTGGTCAGAGCCAGCCACAGCGTCCCCTTCTTTTATTACAATGCCTAGATGGGAGGTGGTGCCGTTATAATAGTTTTGCTCATATTCATCTGAACTGATATATTTCTGAACTAAAGTTCTAATATCTGGGGTAATATTTTCTTCACCAGCCGCGCCGTTCCATTCACCTACCTCAAGATCATAGCCAACACTATTGGTGGTAGAAATTTCATATAAATCTATGGCTGAACCCGGGCCGGGCGGGCTATTAAATGCACCACTACCATAGTCAAATACATCATTATGGTCAATTAAATAAATCCTGGCTGTAAAATCACCAAGAGGCGCCGTGCCTTCACTATATAATGAGATCTTAGCTGACTTAATATCTGAATCTGGCGGGATATTAATATCATTAGCATTAGTGCCCAGACCCCAACGCAAGTATGAACGATAAATCCTGTTAAGCGTATCAGTACCAAACCGCAATAAGCCCAGGTTATGGGCATTTGTATAGGCAGCACCTGCTTTTGATGCATAAGCATCATCCGCAGCTGCTACTATGGTCTGCGTAGCAGGCAACCTGCGGCTAGTGCTGATTACACCTTCTGTAACACCAGCCGTACCTGGATTATCCAGGGCCACAAACACGCCGGCTATCTCATCAACTATTGAATTTATATAAACATTGCCGCGAACAATAATAGCCACCGAAGCCAGTTCACTGATATGCCCGGTCGCGGAATCCAGCGGCGTGGCATCATAATAAGTATTTGCGTTAATCTCCAGGTCGCCATCTATAACAATCAAGCCATTGCCAGAAGTAGCCGGAGGGCCGACATAATCACCGTTCAAAAAGGTCATTTCATTATCCAATACATAATGGTCTGCACCGCTAAAGTGGTATATTTTCCCATCTAATACCGGATTTGGCACGCTGTTAAATATCGCGCTGGAACTAATGTCAACTTCTAATCCACCCGTGCCATCCAGGTTAACCTCATGGCCAAAGCGGTTACGGCCGTCAATAGCTGTTATTAAGCCGTCAATATCCAGCGTATCCAGCACATTCTGGCCCAGCGGGAATCCTGCTCCAGGCGTCCATGTTCCGCCGCCCAGCGCGCAAGCTTCCTCAGTCAGATAGCCACTAATATTACATTCGCCGCCAATTAGCGAATTTAGTCCCGGCTGGTAAAAGCCGCTGGTTGGTGGGCCAGTCTGAGTATCCGCGTAATAACTGGAAATACCGCTGATGCTGCCGTCAGCAAGTATTAAATATGTTGAGGTATAATCATCTGAACCGCGCGGCGGCGGCGCCAGCTGGATTGAGCTCTGGGCGTAAATATTGCTGTACATGGTTTCAACCCACGGAATACCGATCAAAGCACCAACCGGCATTACTTCCAGCCAGCCAAGGCCGGACTGAAAACGACCGGGAATAAACTTACTATATTGAACTTCATAAGAGACACACTTACCATCAGGAGTTGGACCAGGACAACCATAATAATCACATTGTGGGTGAGTGGCTGGGCAATCAGCAAAACTTGCGCAAGTTAAACCATCGCACCCTAAATCATCCGACCATTCCTGTTCCCACCAAGCCACATGCTGACTGCCAAAGCGGTCCATGATTAATTCCGGCGCACCTGAATGTGACGATGGTGAATTAGAAATGTTAAAATTCGGATCATTTTGGCTTTGGGCACTGCCATAATTCCCAGAAGCTGTTACCCAGTCGCCATTGCCTGAATCAGCATCAGGATTCCAATACCTTAAAAATATATCATTTCTAGTAGGTGTCCATTCTCTTCTATCAGACCAGGCGATATTCGGCTTGTCATCATATATTTTTACCTGCGGGATAAAATACCAAGGCATATTATAATAATCATTAATCTGCAGCTGGTCAGCACCAACATCACCAGTAACCGATACCCAGGCATCAGCTCCAGCATCCCATTTACGGTATAAAAGATGCGGGCTATCAATCCAAGCTATCCCAGGAGTATTGTTTTCATATAAATCAAATGATGGATTATAACCCTCGCAATCCGATCCAATGCCCAATAAACCAGTCACGCCAGCATTAACCTGAACATCATCATCAGGGCCATCACTTGGGTCAATATCAGTCCAGGCAGCAGTACCCGGATCCCATTTGCGGTAATAAATCTGCCCATATGGCGCACAATTTCTTTCATTCCAAATAATATGGGGGAGTTGCGTCGTTTCATTGCTAAGCACTAAATGTTTACTCGTAGATGCAGTTGGATCAGAATTACTTACATTCAAATTATTGCTATCACCCGTAATGGACCGCCAATCTCCGGCACTGGTGTCCCATTTCTTGAAATAAATATCATTATAGCTAGTTTCAGAAGATGAGTAGGCAACATACGGGATGTTTAGTCTATCTAAGGCCAATGAAGCTCCATAACCACCGCCAACCGATACATGAAAACCGCCAGTAGCAGGGACATCTTCACGATCTGTACCATCAGCTGTTTCCCAGGTTGACTCAGCGCTATTCCACTTTAAATAATATATGGCTGCCATGCGGCTGAAAGCAATATGAGGATTGTCATCGCTATCCAAAGCTAAAGTAGGGCCAAAAGCAGACCAAGTCGGTACTTCTAATAAGCCATAATTTACAATAGTGGTTGTGTCGGGGTTATCGGGATCATATTCAATACCCGCAGCATTGACCCATTTTGTACCGTCCCACTTAATATAAAAAATATCTGCTTGAGTGGGGGCGCTCGGCCTCATATTAGTCCAGACAAAATGCGGATTGCCTTTTGAATCCACCGCCATTCTTGGGCCATCAGTAACATGGTCATCCTGATCCGTGCCCCGCGGATTTTGATTGACATTAACCGGCGGCAGCCAGATGGAACGGCTTGAGAAATCCGTGGTTTCCGCACCCCAGGCCCAGCCAAACAAGCTGTACAGCGGCACTTCTTCTGGATTAACATCCGGATCACCTAAATATTCCTGTGTGTCTACTTCCGTGCCCACGGTGCTATAATTGCCTGTATTGCCAAATCCGTCATCATACTGCCCCCGCATACTGATCCAGCTCCATTCACACGGATAAGTGTGATTAAACGGACCACAATCGTATTGTTTTCCAACATCTTCCAAAGATAAAATCCTCAGCCAGCCTTCAATTTCATGGGTTACGCCATTAAAACTAGCATTGGTAAAAGCCTTGCATAGGTCGCCTGCCTGCAAAGCACATGAGCCTTTGGCCGGGCCGCCTTCGGTATAGCTGCAGGTATATAATTTATC
>JAHIVO010000056.1 GCA_018816445.1 Patescibacteria group bacterium | reverse complement strand
GCATGACACGTATCCAGACACACGCCAATGTTATGCTGGGGGTACGCTTTAATAATCTGCCCGATTTCTTTAAAATCATCGCCGATTATAGTGCCGCCTGCTCCTGCTGAATTCTCAATTAAAAATTGCGTCTCACCTTTATATCCCTCCAAAATTTTACCAATGCCTTTAATGACTTGTTTCAAAGCTTCTTGGCTGCCCAAATCTTTAGAAGAGCCAAGATGAGTCATTAAAGCCTTAGCGCCGAGTAATGAGGCCCGTTCCAAATCATCGCGGATAACTTTAATTGAACCATATCTGATGCGATTTTTTGAAGAAGCTAGATTAATATAATATGGCGTATGCACATAAAATGCCTTTTGTTTATTTTTTTTAAAACCAGCTTTAAAACTACTAACAATTTTTTTATCCAATACGGGGGATGGCCCGCCTTGCGGAGAACGCGTGAACATCTGAAAACACTCACAACCGATTTTGTGTGCATTCTCCGGCGCATTAAATACGCCTCCGGCTATTGATACATGAGCGCCGATATACATTATTAGTTATTTACTAATATTCTCTAAAAACTCAAATACCTTGCGTCCCCTAAGCATGTTCCGGGCATAATCCCTGAATTCACTGCTGTTAATCTGCTTTATAGCTTCTTCGTTGTCAGCGTATTTCTTATTTTGGCTGGCCACTTCCTCATCTAATTCTTTTTCGCTCACTTCAATATTTTCTTTTTCAGCTATGGTTCGTAAAGTGATAGCTGTTTTTACTCTATTGACCGCCTTGGGCACAAACTCAAGCTTCAGCTCTTCCTTGGTCTTTTTTATGCTTTTTAAATAATCATAAAATTTCATGCCCTGACCGCTAATCTCATGCTCCAGTTCATGCATCATTTTGTGAACTTCCGAGTTTATCAGTACTTCCGGCGCTTCCCCAAAAGATGATTTGGACAAAATTTTATCAATAACTTCCAGTTCCCAGCGCTGTTGTTCTTTCATTTTCTTCTCCTGCTTGATGTTTTTCTGCACTTGCTCCTGTAAATCTTTTAACGTATTAAAACGGCCTACCATTTTAGCAAAAGCGTCATCTAAAGGAGGCAATTCAATTTCATAAATATTATTAACCTTAACTTTGAAATCAACCGGCCGGTTAGCTAAATCCTTGCGGTGATATTCTTTAGGAAAGTTTACCTGAAACTCCTTAGTTTGGCCCGCTTCCAGGCCTAATAGATTATCTTCAAATCCAGGCACAAACTGGCCCTCGCCAATAATTATTGTCTGGCTTTTGGCCTGGCCGCCGTCAATTGCTACCCTATCAACGTATGTATCCATATCCATGTCCACTTTGTCTCCTTTTTGAACCTGACGCTTAATAATTTTTTCTTTGCTAAATATTTTCCGCAGATTTTCTATAGCGGAACTTAATTCCCTATCCTCAACTTTCACCTCTTTTTTATCTACTTTAATATTTTTATAATCTCCTAATTCAACCTTTGGCAATAATGACACCACGGCTTTATAAGCCAGGGGATTGCCAGGAGCAATTTTCTGCAACGAAATTTCAGGCGGACCTACTGTAATCAGCTTATTCTCCACTACAGCCCGGGGGAATGTCTTCTGTACTGCTTTTTCAGCGGCCAGCTGGAATATGCGCATAGCGCCAACATGTTTTTCTAATATTTCATAAGGTGCCTTGCCTGGTCGGAAACCGGGGATAGTTGTTTGAGACGACAATTCGGCTACGGCTTGGCTAATAAATGGTTTTAAATCATCCTGCGATAATTCAACTGAAATCTCAGCCTGTCCTTTTAGCAATGTCTTTACCTCACTTTTCATTAATTTATATCCTATTAATTAACTAATTATTTTAAAAACTAACCATAAACAATTAACTATAAACCATAAAAAACCAACTACAACTTATTTTTTTGCAGACGAATCAGATAAGCAAAAACATTAACCAGAATATGTAATACAAATCCCAACCCAATGGCAGCTAAGCTAACATCCCAGCCGGGAAAGTATACCAGGCTAGCTATAATTATCGCGCCAGCTACATAATCAATCTGATCAAATGGTATCCAGGGCATACCAGGTGCAATATTCAAGCGACGCTTAAAAAAACTTCTAAACAAATCACCGAGTACCGCTCCCAAGCCCAGCGCCAGTCCTAGCGTCCAATTCAATTCAGAATAATCAACCAGGCTAATGTCCTTAAAAAAATCAAAGCGATACAAAAACTGCTGCAGCCAAAACCAAAGTATGCCGAAGATTATGCCAAACAACAAGCCCCGCCAGGTCTTATGGCTTCCAAATATTCGCTTGCCGTGCCAGGTCAGACCGCTATCAACGGGATATTGCAGGAACGGAACAAAGCGCGACATGGAAGCGGCCATATTGGCTATTCCAGCCGGAAGAAAGAACCAGATTACTTGTCCAATAAATAACCACATACTATGTCTTTGGCCTATTATCAATTATCCGCTTTTCTTTTAGCTCCGTTTCCATGCCTAACATCTCCAATAATTCTGGCAAAGGCTTTTGAATTACTTCAGCGCTGATAAAAATTTCATCATGAAGCAGTTTGTTGACTTTTGCCTTTACGCTATTAAAGTCTTCACCTTGTTTTGGCGCTAAATATAAATTAATTTCATCAATTTCATACGGATCATTATTCTTCTTTTTAATCTCTACTTGCCATTCCTCAATTTCCTTAATGCCTGACATAACCGGATAAAAATTATTCAGATTGACCAGCTCACCCTTAACTTTGGTTAAATTGAATTCCTTAATTTCTGAATTTCGTTGGATGTCCATTTTGATCCTGGGCACTGTTTTTCCGCAATGCGGGCATGGCTCATATTCAATCCCCTCAGTCATATCGCCTGTTCGATACCGGACAACTACTGAACCACGCCAATTCAGAGAAGTATATACCAGCTCTCCTGGCTCGCCATCTTTAACCCGCTGGCCGTCTTTATCCACTACTTCAAAATATTCAATATCAGGATACAAATGATAGCCTGATCGTTCATGGCACTGTATCCAAGCAGTTTTTCCTT
>JAHIVO010000055.1 GCA_018816445.1 Patescibacteria group bacterium | reverse complement strand
TTCTCTTTTTCAGACCACATTCAGGTACCGATTAAAATCTTGGATATCTGTATAATATGATCTGGAAAAGAGATGGGAAGTAACAAGATTAGAACTTGTTACTTCCCTGATATTTCTGCTTTGTGCTATTTGACCACCCACACTTTGTAGTTGAGGGTGATTGTCAGAGAGGTATGGCTGAATTCCCAGTCAGATGATTTAAAACCATCAGACTTGACTTCATGCCAGCCCGGCTCCCAAAGCGCTTTGACCTGAAGGCCGAGGCGTTCGGAAATCATGGTGATCGGAGCTTCGTAAGAAACTCCAACCGAGGCACAGACGAAGTCTTCACCAGTCTTGCTCTTGTCCTTGGTGAACAAGGCGTTCCAGTTCCAGCCAAGGACGACATCGGCATTAATCTTCTCAAATGGCTGTAGGTAGAAATAAGATCCTACCATCCAGCCTTTTGTCATGCGATCCTTGCCGTAGCAAAAGCGCTCGTGCTCGTTGAAACTTGGATCTCCGTAAACAGCCTCCATGGCAACACGATCGTTGCCAAGCCGGAAGCTGAGGAAAACCTGGCGGCCAAACGTTGTCTGATGACTGCCAACACCGAAACTCATGAACGATGGTTCTAGAGTAATCGGAATTTCTGGCTCCGGCTCAAGCGAATCGGCTGGAATTATAATCGTATCCGGTACGATCGGCTCTGGAATTATAGAATCGACTGGAACCGCTTTAATCTTTCTCGAAGTAATATCCGCGGCAGCGAATCGCCATTCTTCACCATAATTAATCGGATAACGAATAGCTTCTTTCCGGATGAACATTTCTGATGTTGCACCCAGCTCTTCCAACCAGCATTCCAGCGTATCACCGCGACGCACTGATAAATCCATATTCAGTGAATCCGACTTAAGCAGATTCATGAATTTGTATGCGTCTGCACCGCTGTAAATCGCGATGCCCAGCGTGGAATCAACTTTAACCGTGTCGATCAAACTAATGGCAGATACTTCTTGCTCTACTTTCTGATTAGCCGTAATACTAGACTGACCCAGGTTGAAGTTTACGGTGACTCTATGAACGGATGAACTGTCGGCCCACACAGTGCTGAAATTAACCAGCACAACAAGAATTGCAATCATGACCTTATGCATGATAGAAACCTCCTCTGCCTTTTTTAAGCAGAAATATTAAGTTATAAAGATCAAACCATTATTCCCCTCTTCAGCAATTAATGAGATAACCCATTAACCGCTGGAGAAGGGAGGGTAGAAAAATGTTTTTCTACCCAAGAGGTAATGTGTAAGTAAAGAGCGGATAAAATGTAGGAAACTGAATGTACAAATTTTGATGCCGGCAAAGGGAGTTGAACCCAATGTATTACAGATCCCTGTAACTACAACTTCAGAGCTAAGGTGAAGTCGTACAACACAGACTATCGTCTGCTGCATCCAGCACCGGCATTATCTTTTCCGAAGTGAGAAGGAGGTTAGCAGGCTCGGCTTAGGCCATATAAAATGGCTACCGAACCAGGTATCAGAATTTGTAATATTCCAGTCGAAACCAGAAACATACATATTCACATTGATACCCGTTTACCCCGTTAGAAATTCCACATTATTTAGGTTATAATTCCTAATAGAATTTCTAACGGGGTTAACTAATCCCTCCTATTCGCTTCAGAAAAGGGATTGATTGTAATGATCGTGAGTGGCATACAAAAAACGAGCTTCTTTGATGGAGAGCTCGTTTCTTGTTTGTCGTTATTGGTTGTTAATAAGCCTTTGGTAATTTACATTTATATATAAATTACTAACGACCTATTAACTATAAACCATTAACCATACATACTCTCTCCTCAAAGAGTCTAATTAATTTAGTTGTAATGAGCTTGGTCAATAAACAGTATTTGATCTTAACAGCTTAATATATAGTATATTTCCCAATATGTCAAGGGTAGATATGCACAGGCCGGTCTGAATTTTGGCTAAAATAAGCAAAAACAGTATTTATTTTATTAAATACTATAAACTATTATCTATTATCTATAAACTATTTACTTAGCAGAAAACCAAAGTACTTATCAGCATCAATGTCTGAGATATATTCAACTGAATTATTTTCTATGCTCAAATCTGACGGATGCCAGATTATATCATAGCTTTGGTCTACTGTTACCTGACTGGCAAAAAAGCAATTGGCCATACCAGGTTGTTTTTGTACCAGCAGACTATAAGTATCAGTTGCCTTGAATATGCCGCTTGTTTCAATTTTAAACGGCAATTGGTATTTAATGCTGGCACTCTTGGTTTCACCCGGATCTAGGCTTAACCAATTGCCAAACACTGTTTTACCAGACTCATTAGTAATCCTGGTTTGAGAACGTTCGTCAATCAAAGAAGATGTTTCAATTTCCAGCAGATCAATATCCTGCTCTGCATCCTCGTCCGGCGTTGTATAACGGAATGATGGAATATCGGTAAACCCATTTACTTCAATTATCTCACTGCCTTTAGGAACATAAAACCTTAAATATGAAACATTAGCTGAGCCTTCCCAAAAATCTAACGAATTACCAGTATGCGTACGCGTTACTGTGACTGTATTAATAATTGAACCATCTGGCTGAATATCTGCCTGATGTTCAACAAACTGGTCAATGATATGATCGGTTTTTCCGCCAGCAATATTTGTAGCAACCACGGACAGATAATCCTTACTAGTTTCTTTAATGCTGCCTGACCAGCCTAGTTCATTAATTTTTGATTCAACTGCCTCGTCATTAAAGTATAATAGGAAATCTTTATTGTTTAATGATTGGTTAAAAACATTCAATACACTTAGTAATGTTTCTGGCTCGGTGGCAAAAACCTTATTCAGTAATTTTGGCATCAAATCACTGATAAATTTCTTAGGCTTGTTTTCATCCCGGTCGTAGGCAACTTCTGCCCAGTACTGCGCTTCCCTGACAAAATTTTCCTCATTAACAATTACGCCGTAATCCGCCAGCATATCCACCGGACCTACGGCCTTGAATAAATTTTCAATCACTTCCGGGGTTAATGAGATAACGCCTTCAACCGACGTCCGGCCGGCTCGCTCAAAAAACCAGATAATTTTTTCAGCTGATGTAGGAAAATCAAAAAACCAGTTGGCGTCCTGGATATTCCAGTGCGGATTAACCAGCCATAAAGGCTTAGGAGCCACAATTTTTTCATTCAGTTGCCCGGCAACGTCATACACTCCTCCGCCTGGTACCTCTAAGTTTTCAATAACGCCTTTATTAATGTCTACCATGGCGATGGAACCGATAAATCCGCCGGTTGGCCTTAATTCCCGGTTGTTTTGAAATATTAATAAATAACGTTTAGGTGTTTGGTGGCCCAGCACTTCCAGCATTACGTCAGCCAGTGAAATGTAATTGGCAAAACCATTTTTGAGCTGGGGTAATAAGCTTTGCGCCTTAGCAATATCTCCCTGATATTCTTCAGGTAAATCTTTTATTCTCACATTGGCTAAATTATCAGCTGCTGAACTTAAGTAGGCCATAGCTGGATTCAGTTCAGTCCGAACTAAAGTCAAATATTCAGTCAGGGAAACATTATCTGATTGATCTGCCTCCTGGCTTAAACTGTCAATTTTGCTGATCACAGAAGTAAGGGTAGAGCCTACCTGTCCTAAACTTTTGCCAGCCTCCAATAAATGCTGGGCGCTTTTTGCCTGACCCGGAATTATTTTTGTAACGTTGACTACCACACTGCCTACTTGATTTAATTGATCCTGAGCAGCCACAAAATTTTCAGTGGCCTGGCTGAAATTTTCACTGGCTAAACTAAATTCTGACTCGCCTGCCAGCAAACCCGCTTGTTTTAAATCTTTATAAGCTTCTGAGGAAATACCCAGTACCCGGCCCTTAGCTTCTATGGCCTGCTCATAGAAAATTACCAGATATACAGGTAAAATTACCAATACGCAGACACCCACAAAAACCAGCAGTTTCTTATACCAGCCACGCGTTAGTTCAAATTGGCCCATTATTATTTGCTCGTACCCGGCGGATGATGCTGGCTGATCTTGCTCCTTTTTTTTCTCCACTTTCTCCTTCGCATTTTTCACTGGCTTATCTTGTTCAATTTCCGGCAGTGTATTTTGATTAAAACTAGCCTTTTTATTTGATACTATTTCGCTAGGCTTGGAAACAATTATTGTTTCCTTGGCTATGGGCTGCTTTTTTTTGAAAAAAAATAATTTTGAATCCGACTTCTTAAAAAATCCTTTAAACCTCTTGGCCATGACTGGCTGATTGTCTTGTTCCTGCTTCTGATTTTTTTCCTGTTCCATTTTCCGTAAATCAAGAATATTCTGTTCTGGCACTCTTAAATTTAATGAATGTGCCATAACATTCAGATTTTTTCCAACCTTTTCAGATCTTTTATTCTTTTTCATTATAAAAAATGATTAGTGGCAGTTATTATAGACATTATACCCCAAATACTATTTTTTTGCATATAAGTCAAGGGTTTTCTTAGCCAAAGTTTCCCAGCTAAAAAACTTTACCCGTTCTAACCCTTGCCGTCTTAATTCTTGGACAATTTTTTTACTGGTTAAAACATTTATAATAGCATCGGCAATGGCTGCCGTACTTTTGGGATTAAAATAAATTGCAGCTTTATCTAAAACTTCCGGCAAGCATGAGCTATTACTGGCGGCTACGGGGATACCATAAGAACAGGCTTCCAGGGCCGGCAAGCCAAAACCCTCGCAAAACGATGGGAATATATACAAAGCAGCGTTTTTATACAAGTATGGCAGATCATGGTCTGTAACAAAGCCTGTAAATATCACATGCTCTTCCAGGTCCATCAGTTTTACCTCCTTTTTTAAGCGTTTAAAAAAATAGTCATCCTTACCCACCAAAACAAGCTTATAGCCTGATAACTTGTTTAATACTTGTTTAAAAGCAACTAACAAACCTTCAATATTCTTATGCGGATATACATTGCCTACATATAAGATATAAGGTGTTAAAACGTGATACTTCTTTAATACCTCCTCTTGATTTGAAAAATCCTGCCATGTCGGATCAACGGCCTCATAAGTAACAGATATTTTTTCCGGATCTAAGTTAAAGTGACGGACCAATTCTCTTTTTGTGTATTTTGAAACTGCAATTATTTTTTTTGCTCTGCGTACAGCACTTTTTATTATAATTGAATAAGCTATATGCTTGATCTTGTATGAAATCGGACTGAGGGTCGTAGCCCGCCGGGTCGGATATTTGGCTAAAATTAAATCATGGATAGTGACAATAAATTTTTTATAATACAAAAAAGGTACGTTAAAATGCGTAAAGTGCATCAAATCAACACGATACTGCCAGATCTTCAGTGGAAAAAACACCTGCTCGACAAATGAATACCACTTATAATCAGCCAGTACCTTAGTGAATTTTTTGTTAGCCGGCTGGTATGAAGCCCAATTTTCCTTGCGCAGAAAAATATAATAATTATTATTATAATCAATTTTTTCAAGATGTTTGATTAATTTTTCAGTATACCGCCCGAGTCCCTTGCCGAATGAACCGTAAAAACGGGCGTCAATCCCAATTCTCATAATTGTTTTATCTCCTTGAATATATTTAGAGTCGCTAGTGCTGTTTTTTCCCAGGAATAATTTTTAATAAGCTGCTGCCCTTTAGCGATAAGTTTTTTCTGCAAACTAATGTCTGTTTTCAGTATTTCAATTGACCGGGCAACTTCATAATAATTATTCGGGTCAACCAGCAATACTGCCCCCTGGCCGACTTCCGGCAAGGAAGTAGAAAAACTCGTGATAACCGGCAGTCCAGCCGCTAAAGCCTCAATAACCGGCAGACCGAATCCTTCGTAATAAGACGGGTAAATAAACATTCCGGCTGATTTATATAAGATCGGTTTTTCCTGTTCAGGCACGTATCCCAGGTATCTGACATCCGGTTGTCCTTGGTGTAGCTTCTTATCAGCTATTCTCCCGGCTACTACCAGCTCTGTATTGTCTTTTATATCACTTCTAATTTGCTGCCAGGCTTTAAGCAGTCCTTGGATGTTTTTCCGTTTTTCAACATTAGCAAAATATAAAATAAAATTATCAGACAGGTTATATCTTTTTTTATATTCCTCAACCTGCGTCCGGGTTACCTGATTGAACTGATTACAGTCTACACCCAAGGGTATGGTAATAATTTTATTCGGATCAATGCCGTAAGTACTAATTATATCCTGCCTAGTGCTGTCCGAAACTGAAATTATTTTTTTAGCTTGCCTTAATAATTTATTAATCCCGATAAACTTGTGCCATAGATACCCTTTTGGCGAATAAAATGATTTGAATTTATATGATACATCATGTACTGTCAATACTAATTTTGTCTGGCGTGAAACAGCGGCAAAATTATAATTTGGCATAAATAAAATATCCACTCCCCCGAGCAAACGATCAATTTTCGGATAGTTCAAAAAGAAAACTGAAGAATTGAATACTTTGCTGGGATAATGAAATTCCTTAATCTGAACCTGTTTGAACAAAGAACTAGTAGCCGCAGGTAAATAAGCGGCAGAATTATAAAAAAGGAGATATTCATTCTCCTTATCCATGGCCAACAAATACTTAATGATTTGCTTAGTATACTCACTGACTCCCGATGGCCAGGGTTCAATGAGAGACCTAATATCTATACCAATACGCATGCTTAACTTTTAGGTATCTTCTCTTCGTGAATTTATTTGCCAATAAGCAATAAAATAAGAAATGACCAGACTTATTACCAGTCCGCTAGCTAAACCAATAACACCATTCAGCCAGATTACTGGTTTTTTTTCAACAACTACGGGTTTTGAACCAACAACCATAAACAGCGATTTATGATCAGATGTTTGGTTGGATTCAGCAGCCATTTCTTCTACTGTAGTGATAATGGCCTGGGCAATATTCTCAGCTGTCTTCTGGTCACGTTCTTTATAGCGTATTACAATATTCTGCGGTGAGAATTTTTTTGCCTTGAAGCGCGAAGTCAGCTCTTCAATGGTAGATATCTGCGGATCAATACCGGCTAATTCATACATTTCCAACAGAACCGAAGGAGTCATAAACCAGCTCATAACAGTCTGGGAAAAAAGGTCAGAAGCTTGTATAGCGTAATAGCCATCAAACTGGTAATCCTGGGTCTCCTGCTTGTTTACGCGGTTAATGGCGAAAGAAATTGACGTATCATAATAAACCGGCTTGATATATGAAAATACTATAGAGGCTCCTACGGCTACTAAAGTAGCAATAACTATGAACCAGCGGTATTTTTTTACTATATCCATATTTTCTAATTTTTACTATTAACCATTAACTATCAACCATATGCTATCTACCATATACTACATTATTACTTAAATTTAAAGTTTTGCCAAGACTCCTCAACAAAACCCTTAATGCGTTTCTTAAACTGGACTATGTCAAATTGCTCTGCATGCTGGCGGATTTCCTGGGGATTAAACTTACTTACTTCAAAATGGATAACCGTATCAGCCAGTGCTTCCCATGATTGCTCGTCAAATAGCACCCCTGTTTTACCCGGCACTACGGTTTCCAAGGCGCCGCCGGCTTCATATGCAATAACCGGCCTGCCGCAAGCCATGGCCTCAATCGGCGTAATGCCAAAATCCTCCTCTTGGGGATGTATAAATGCCTTGCAGCGTGATAAATACTTAATAACATCGCCATCAGAAACAAAACCCAGGAATTTTATATGCGGGCCGGCCATAGATTTCAGCCGCTCTTCTTCCTGCCCTTCACCAATCACATATAAAGGCAGGCCGAGCTTGTTAAAGGCTTTAATGGCTATATCAACCCTTTTATACGGCCGTAAACGTGAAATTATTAAATAATAATCGCCCCTCTCATTGCTCACTTTAAAACGGCTCAAATCAACCGGCGGATTGATCACTGTACTGTCATGTTGATAATACTTTTTAATGCGGTGGGCTACAAAACGGGAATTAGCGATAAACTTATCTACCCGGTCAGCGGCCATCCTATCCCACATCCTTAAATAACTGCGGTACATCTGCGACAAACGACCGATGATTCTGCGCCTTTCCAATTGGTCAATGATAATATTATGATCACTCCACAAATACCTGGTCGGAGTATGACAATAACAGATATGCAAGGTTTTTGGCGGAGTAATAACGCCTTTTGCTAAGCCAGAGCTATCAGATAAAACCACGTCATAGCCTGACAAGTCATAGCTTTCGGTAGCCGGCACCATCATTGGCAAATACCATCTAAACTTTTTTCTGGCTAGCGGGAATTTCTTGATAAATGATTCTATAATTTTATACTCATCAAATATATGCTGGGTATTTTTGGCATCATAAATCAAAGTATGTATCGGCGCTTCAGGATAAATCTCTGCAAAGGCTTTTAATACCCGTTCCGCCCCTCCTAACTGATTCAAATGATCATGGACTAAGGCAATTTTCATAACTTTATGTAGCTGATTTGCCTGCAATAACCACCCAGGGTGTTTTAAATAATATTTGTAAATCTAATTTTGGGGTCCAATTTTCAATATAATAAATATCCAGCTTAGCTTCGTCTTCAAATTTCAAATCTGATCTTCCTGAAATCTGGGCCAAACCGGTCATGCCGGGTTTTAAGGTCAGCAATTTGCGGTGCCAGCTTTCATAACGCGATACTTCTTCGGGTTCATGGGGGCGCGGCCCTACCAGACTCATCTCTCCCTTTATAACGTTAAATAACTGGGGAAATTCATCCAGGCTAGTCTTTCTAAGGAACCTGCCTACCCGGGTGATGCGGGGATCATTCTTAATTTTAAATAACGGCCCATCCGTGCGTTCATTTAGTTTTACTAAATCCTTTTTTAATAGATGGGCATTTTTTACCATTGAACGAAACTTGTAAAAAGTAAATATTTTACCTTTTTCACCAACTCGTTCAAGTTTGGCAAAAATACCACCTTGCGAATCAATCACAATAAATATAGAAACAATAATGAACATTGGCGACAGGATTATTATTCCGATAAGTGCAAAAATAAAATCAAACACTCTTTTAAAAATTCTGCCCCAGCCGTCCAGTTTTGTACGCTTTACCTGGATAATCGGGATATCAGCGATAGTGTTGATTTCTATATGGGTAGGCTGGACTTCAAATAAATCCGTTGTGTACTTGAAATCCAGGTGGTGTTCATTGCAAAAATCCCTCATAGCCATAACCTGCTCCTTAGCCAGGCTGGTATCAGTCTGTATAATTTCATCAACTCTTAAGGCCTGCAATTTCCCTGTTATATCCTTAACATTTTCTTCATCAAAATTATCATAGCGCGCTACTATGCGATAACCTAAATTAGGATTCCTGTATATCTGCTTAACAATGTCTTCAGTCGTCTTATCGTGGCCGATCATTACTACATTATGCGCGCCTGTGCCTCTTTTTAATAATAAGCGCTGGATGCTGCGAACTAACAAGCGGCCGGCCATAACCATTAATACGGCCAGTATCCAGCCAATTAATACGATAAATCTTGATGAGAATAATTCACGCTGGAAAAATATTATTATAATGACAATAGCAATGCTGGCAGTGCAGGCAATAAAAATTGAAGTCATCTCATCAATCAAACGCCGGGTAATTCTAATTGCATATAATCCGGTTAAAGCGAATATAATCAAAAAAATTGCTGGCACTAATAAGATAAGAGTTAAATACTGCTGGAAAATAATTTCATCAACAACCGGCCTAATTTGAGTAAAAAATGGAACAAAGCGGAGATTGTATGCAAAAATACCCGCTAAAAAGACCATGAAATAGTCTACGGGTAATAATAGTACACTAAAGAATGACTCTGATTTTTTCATAGCGAATCAAGTATTTAAGCTGAAAGTAAGCCTATAAGCCGAATTCTGTCGTCCTGCGCTCTCCGAGCTACGGACGACAAGTTACCAATTGGACTTGTCCGTCGTAGTTCGAACAACGAAGACGGATGATTATCTATCTTGGTTCTGTATTGCTACAGAACTCATGCGACCAACCCACCCCACACCAATTCCTTTTTAATAACCGTATGTAATTTAAATTAGAATTGGTGTGGGGTCTACTTGGTCTTGCACCGGATAGGGTTTTTCACGCCAGCTAGTCACCTAGCCAGCCTGTGAGCTCTTACCTCACCTCTTTTCACCTTTACCCCCACACCTTTCTGCTATATTTTTTCTAAATAATAAACCACTTCGATTTAGCAGAATGGTGTGGGGGCAGTATTGTTTCTGTGACACTATCCCTAAGCTATTAATTTTTAAAAGGCTATAGCCTCTTTCAAAAATAATTCTCGGTCGCCTTTAGCGACTATCCACGACACCTTCGCCAAGGCTTCGGTGTGCAAGCTTCCAATATACTTAATAGTGGTTACTGGGGGCCTGCCCGCCGAAGCTTTAAGCGGAGGCGGGTGTTCGGACTTTCCTCTCCGCCCAGGGCGGAGCAATCATCCAGCTTACTCAAAGCTTAGATAGATCATAGCTAAAAAGGCCATTTTTGTCAATAACTAACCAGGTGTGATATTCTTACCAATAGTTATGAAAAAAATCATTAAAATTGGGCATCGCGGCGCAGCTGGTTATGCGCCAGAAAATACAATTATATCATTTAATAAAGCTATGGAACTAAATGTTGATATGATTGAATTTGACGTCCATGCATGTAAATCAGGTGAAATTGTGGTTATGCACGACAACGCAGTTGATCGCACAACTGATGGTCATGGTAGAATTTCAAATTTATCACTCTTTGAATTAAAACAACTGAAAATAGACAATTCATCCGGCATACCTACGTTGCCTGAAGTAATAGACGCATTAAACCCTAACTATCTTGTTAATATTGAATTAAAGGGAAAAAATACCGCCCTGCCAGTTGCAAAATTCTTACATGAAATTATTATTGAATCTGACTGGGACTTTAATAACTTTTTAATCTCTTCATTCAGATTCAAATCACTGGCAGAATTCAAAAAAAATGTACCGGAAATTGATATTGGAATTAATCATAAACGCTGGACAATATTAGCACGCTGGCAAAGTAAAATTTTAAAACCAAAATCAATTCATTTATCCGCAGAATGCATTAAACAGCATGACATTACCCTGGTACACAAATTAGGCTATCAAGTATATGTTTATAACGTAAATTCAGACGAAGAAATAAAAAAAATACAGTCAATGGATGTAGACGGTATTTTTTCTGATTACCCGGACAAGTTAGCGGCCTAAAACGTATTTATCAAAAAAAGAGGATACCTTATCTTCATAATGGTCTTTTGTAATAGTATACGTATCTTCATGGGCCGCCTGCCTGACCAGCCAAAATTCCTTAAGCCATGGTGCCTGCTTGTATATCTCATAAGCATCAGATAAAGGCACGCGCTTGTCATGAGCCCCATGAATCATCATAAGCGGTCGGGCTTTGAGTTTGGCAATATATTTTATCGGCGTAATCCTTGGATAATATATGCCAGTCCTGTACTTAATGATCCACAGGACAAAATAACCCATAGGAAAAAAAGGTAAACCCCTAAAATACAACTTAAAATTCTGCCAGATAACGCTTT
This sequence comes from Patescibacteria group bacterium, assembly GCA_018816445.1. GTDB lineage: Bacteria > Patescibacteriota > Patescibacteriia > UBA10025 > JAHIVO01 > JAHIVO01. The sequence continues at coordinate 6,007 of JAHIVO010000055.1, read as the reverse complement.
TAAATCTGGCATAGGTTGAACTGATAACAATAGCCTTAATTTGCGGCAAATCCCCTGATTTCATCAACGCCACAGCCCCGCCCATGGAAAACCCCAGTAAACCTATTTTATTCATTTCAACTTCGTGTCTAGCTTTTAAAAACTCAACCGCTCCTTCCAGGTCGTACTGCTCCATCTGGCCAAAAGTAATAAACTTTCCTTCGCTTTCGCCTGAGGCCCGGAAGTCAAACATTAAAATATTATATCCTCTTTTGTTTAAAAAACTTGCCTGCGGCAGCATCTGTTCTTTTGAACGGCCGTATCCGTGCAGTAAAATTATTGTACCTTTATTATTTCCCTTAATAAAAGCGCCAACCAGTTTTAATCCGTCACTTGTTTTGAAAGATATGACTTCAGGCTCTAAACTATAATTTTTCCACTCTTCTTTTTTTATTTCTCTTGGGGAACGACAAATCTGCCTGGCTATAAACCAACTAAAGCCAAAAGAAAAAAATAACAGTATAGCAATGGCTGATAATATGTTGAAAATCATATTTACTCTCCGCTGTCTATTGCCTTGTTAACTAATTTATCTGCCTCTTTATTTTTTTCGCGGGCTATGTGATGAAAATCTACACGCTTAAAGCCAATCATCATATTCCAGGCTTTTACAAACAGCGAGCCTAAATTTTCACTCTTAATCTTTGCTTTCCGGCTCAGCTGGTTAACTACTAATTCACTATCAACATAAATATCAAGCTCCTCAGCTTTTATGCGTTTCGCCTGCCCCAGAGCCAATACTACTGCCTGGTATTCCGCCTGGTTATTGGTTGCCCGCCCAATATATTTTGAATACGTGCCTACTAATTTATTGCCCTGCCAGATAACTACTCCGATGCCGGCTGGGCCAGGATTGCCCCTGGCTCCCCCATCACAATACAATTCGTATTTATTTTTATCCATATATTTATTTACTAATCTTAATATCAACCAGCTTTAATTGCAGCTCCCGATGACCGTTCCATTCATTAACTGATAATTCAAATATTATATCAATGTCATCACCGATTTTTAATTGGTCCCCCCAAGGTTCACCAAAGCCAAAAGCAATTACTTTGCGTGTAGTATTACCTTGCTTAACAACTAATCTTAAATGCTTATTATCCTTGCCTACTTTTTGCAGATCAACTACCTCTAAATTGTTTATATTAAAACTGGGCATCCTATTGCCTTCACCGAATGGTTCAAAACCATCCAGTATCTCAATTAAATCCCAATCTGCCTGATCCAGTTTAATTTCACAATCAACTATAATCCTTTTTACCATATCCTTTTCTTTGATCTTTAGATTGGCTAATTCATTCATTTTCTTTTTAAAGCTTTCCAACTTGGATGGTTTTACGGTAAAGCCGCAGGCTAAAGCATGGCCGCCAAAACGTTCAAGTAAATCACGCGATTCAATCAGGGCATGGGTTATGTCAAATACCGGGATAGACCGTCCTGAACCGACTACCTCATTCTTTTTTTCACCCATAATGATAACCGGCCGCGCGTATAAATCAGTCAACCGCCCGGCTACCAAACCAACCACGCCCACTATCCAGTCTTTCCCGCTGGCAAATAGAATTTTTTGCATGCCTACTTCTCCTATCTGCTTTTTTGATGCTTCAACTATTTTTTCTGTTACCCGCTGCCGCTCCTGATTTGTCTTGTCCAGTTGCTGGGCTACTTCTTGTGCTTCTATCTTATCCTTTGTTATTAGCAATTTATAAGCTGTATTAGCGTGGTCAATACGGCCAGCCGCATTTAGTCTAGGGACAATACCAAAAGAAATGCTGACTGTATCAATTTTATCCAGGCTAAAACGAGTGGACTTAACCAGCTCTTGCAGGCCTAAATGTTTTGTTTTTCTTAAAACCACCATGCCATATTTAACCAAAGACCTGTTTTCTCCGGTTAAAGGCACGCAATCACCTATTGTACCGATAGCCACTAAATCAAGCAGCCATTTTTCAAAACCCTTTTTTATCCTGGCACCTTTGTCTTTTCTTATTAAACCTTGGACTAATTTAAAGGCCACTCCAGATCCGGATAAACTGTGGAACGGATACTTATTATCTTTTACTTGGGGATTGATAATTGCCAAAGCCTGCGGCAAATCCGGCTGCTGTTCATGATGATCAGTGATAATAACATCAATACCTTTTTTGCTAGCTAAAATAACTTCATCCACGCTTGAAATCCCACAATCAACTGTAATAATTAACTGGGTGCCATTTTTTGATAATTCTTCAACTGTATTTTTATTCAATCCATATCCTTCTGACATGCGGTGAGGTATATAAACATCCGCCTCTGCGCCAAGCTCCTTCAAAGTTGTGACTAAAATTACTGAGGCACAGACGCCATCAGCATCATAATCACCATGGACCGTAATTTTTTCTTTTTTCTCAATGGCCTGGAAAATCCTGGTTACTGCCTGGTCCATATGTGAAAATAAAAAAGGATCATGAATATCCTGCCCATAATCCGGATTTAAAAATTCATCAATATCTTCTTGCGTTTTCAAGCCACGGTTAAAAAGAAGCTGTAATATTATCTGGTTAATCTCTGGGAATTGAGCTTTAAATTCTTCGCTGATTTTTTTGGCAATAAGCCATTTTCTTGTCATAGATTGATTTGAATTATAGCATTTCCATGCTGTTTTCACAATATAATAAATAAGGTATACTAAATACTAAGATAAATATTTTAATAAAAAATATGGATGAAAAAAATATTCTGAATTACTTTTTTGAACTCGGCCAGCTAAAAAAAATTGAGCACGAAGGATGGCGCCTGGCTGGCGTTACACATCCGGAAACCGTAGCTGGACATGCTTTGCGCGCCGCGCAAATTGGGTTTGTACTGGCTAAAATGGAAAAATATAAAAACCCTCAAGAAGTATGTACCATGATAGTCTTCCACGATATTGCTGAATGCCGCACTGGAGATATTCATAAGGTAGCTAACCGCTATGTTAAAAAGGATGAACAAAAGGCTGTTAAAGATCAACTAAAAAACATTAATGAAATCGGCGATGATATTTTTAAGCTTTGGCAGCAGGTGGAGCAAAGAAAAACTACTGCCGGAATAATTGCCAAAGACGCTGATCTGCTTGAGCAGGCACTTCTAAGCAAGGAGTATGTTGAACAAGGCTTCAGCACGGCCCAGGACTGGATTGACAATGTTAATGATTATGTCATGACTGATTCAGCAAAAAAAATATTAAAAAAACTTGATGAGGTAAAATCAACCGATTGGTGGCAGGGCTTAAAACAAATTGATTTGCAAAAACCTGAATGAGCAATAAGGGAATTATTTTTGACTGGCGGGGAACTTTATCAGATAATAATAAGCAATTATTAAGCTTTGTGCCTGATTTGCTGAAAAAACTCCATGCAAAATATAAGTTAGGCCTGATCACCAGTCCTTCTGAAAGCATGGAGGAAAGATTAAATGAACTAAAGACCACGGGAATTTTTCATTATTTCACTTCAGTGATCGTGATTAACAAGGAGACAAACCAGAAAAAAAACTCACAAACCTTTTTAACCTGCATGGAGGAACTCGGCTCAAAACCAGATGCGACTTACATAGTTGATGATCGTACTGTTAAAGGGATTAAAATAGGAAATCAAATAGGCTGTCGAACCGTCTGGATTAAGAATGGAAATTTCCCGCATGAGCTGCCGGATGAAAAAACCGGTAAACCGACTTTTATAATCAATACAGCCGAAGAACTCCCTAAAATACTCAACTAATGCCAATTACACTTATTCCTACAATTTCAACTGAGCATCTGGCAAAAAAGATGTCCAAGCACGGGGAATTTAAGGTTTTTTTTCCGGGTAAAAATCGTGACAAAAAAAGGCACTTCCCTGACGGAGAAGTTTATACGCGCCTTATGCAAATCCACGAACTGGAAAAAAGGGTTATTGTGCTCCATTCCGGCTGTCCAAATCCTAATGCGGGCTTGATTGAACTGGAGATGATCCTGCAGATATTGAAAAACCACACTTCACACAGTGTTGAGGTATTCTTTGCATACTTTGCCTATGGCCAACAGGATAAATTATTCAATCCGGGCGAGATTAATATGGCTTATACTATCTTGGAAAAGCTAGTCAATTATTATAACGTAAAGAAGATATATTCTATAGATGCGCATTTTGCCGGCAATACCTGGGTTAATAATTTCCCATTAGTAAATGTTTCCGCTATGGAAATTTTAAAAGATTACGCTCAAAAAAAATATCCTTCATTAGTTTATACAGCCCCGGACAGCGGCAGCACCAGACGAACCGGCGTGCTAGGCGCCAAGAAAAAACGCATTCATTCTTATAAAACAAAAAACGTATGCGATGGTAATTTCGCACAATCAGTAAAAGGTAAGGATGTCGGCGTAATTGACGACATATTGGAAACCGGCGGAACGCTTGAACACTTTTTCGATGCCTGTAAGAAATGCGGGGCCAATAAAATCATTGCCTTAATTACACATGGTGTACTGCCATCAGGCATAGCTAGAATTAAAAATAAATATGACGGCTTGTACTTAACCAACTCAATAGCCACTCCTGAATCACAAGTTGACGTATCAAAACTTATTATTAAAACAATTTTAAAATCATAAACCGCATATGAAATACGATAAATTAGTTAGAGATAAAATTCCTGAGATAATAAAAAAAGATAATCTTACCCCAGTTACCCATATTGCTGATAAGCAGGAGTATTGGAATAAATTAAAAAAGAAATTACTTGAAGAAACCGGAGAATTCATGGCTACGGAAAAGATTGATGAATTAGCTGATATTATTGAGGTAATAAACGCCCTGGCCAAGACTAAAAATATTACTCCCGCAGAACTGGAAAGGATTAGAGCAAAAAAATCTAAAACTCGCGGATCGTTTGATAAAAAAATAATCCTGGAGCATACTAAATAATAATAATTATGAAAATTGGAAAAAAACATAACCCCATTAGAATAATCATTATTACGGATTCAATAGTTATGCTGGCCACTGCCATGCTGGGGCCTATTTATGCTTTATTTGTGGAAGAAATTGGCGGTACACTCCTAGAAGCCAGCCTGACAGGCGCAGTTTTTGCGGTTTCAGCTGGACTTACCTGCTTGCTCGGGGGAAAAATTTCTGACAAAATTAGAGAGAGAAAATACGTTGTAATTATCGGATATGCAATTATCTGCTTGGGTTTTCTTTTAATGACCCAGGTTAAAACAATAAATTTTTTGCTACTAGTCCAGGTGATAATTGGCATTGGACAAGCTTTTTATCTGCCAGCTTTTGACTCATTATTTTCAAAATACAGTAATAAGAGACATCAAGGCGTGCAGTGGGGCATCTGGGAATCTATGTTTTACTTTACTACTGCTGTCGGCGCTTTAATTGGCGGGTTAATCGTTACTCAGGTTAGCTTTCAGGCTATGTTTTTCCTGATGGCCTTACTCTGTTTTATCAGTGCGTTTTATATTTTCCTGGTGCCAAAAAAAGTATTATAAAACGCTCATAAAACAATAGTTCTAGGAGCGTTTATTTAGTCTGAACCTTCTGACTGCTTTGGGAAGTAAAGCGTTTTTTCAACATCATACTTTATCTGAGCCTGCCATAAACGTGAAATTTCCATTATTCCCTCTTGTAAGACTTTCAGCAATGGCTTTGTCGGCCCATGCTTCCTGACCTCAAATAAAATATTAAACAGGTCACTGCGCAAATAGGTCAAAATTTTATTCGGTATATTCGCTTCCAGAATATCCTTCAGTATTCTTTCAACTTGCTTGTTTCTGGGCCTGGCTCGCCTTAATTCCTTCAGCAGCCTACAAATTATATCCAGCAGCCATTCTGCTGCTTCTGCGTAATGCTGCGTTCGCTCAAAGCTTCTGAATTTCAGCTGTCCGAGCGAAATATCAGGTATCAAATCTGCCACTTACACCTCCTCACTAAAAGAACAAATTTATTAAATTAAT
>JAHIVO010000054.1 GCA_018816445.1 Patescibacteria group bacterium | reverse complement strand
TCGCAACTACCCCCCCCATTATCAAAGACCACCCCGAGGACAACTGCCACCGTGGTACCCACGAAAAATGTAAACCAGCCTGCCCGTTTCACTTTGTCCTTTGTGGCACCACCGATAATGCCAGCAAAAACTGAAAACGCGGCTAAAGTACACATATACTCCAGCCACTTTTCTGACCAACCACTAATGATTACAGCGGCTAACACGCCGATAATAATTATCAACCGTGCCTTACATCCACGCGACATAATAACCTCCCAAGCCTATGTTAGATCGCACTTTCAATCCAATAATGAAGCTAACAATATATTATAAAATAGCAATATTATAATACCATAGCAATAAACAGTAAAAATAACAACTGTTTTTTGACTATCCTGTTCATGCGTCGTAGAATGTATATATGAGTGATCCAATAAACCAACAGATAAATAACTTTTTAACTTATCTTGAACATAACAGGCAGGCTTCTGCATTAACTATTAATAACTATAAATTTTATTTATCACGTTTTTATAACCTGACTAAAATAAATAGCATTGATCAGATCAATATCGAGTCCATTAATTCATTCCGCTCCCAATTAAGCCAAATCCGCAACCAGCGCGGCGGAATGATGAAACTCACCACCCAAAACTACCATTTAATTGCCTTGCGTACCTTTTTAAATTACCTAAAAACAAAAGGCTTAAGCGCATTTAATCCTGATAAAATAAGTCTTAATAAAACAAAAAAGGAAACAATTAATGCACTTGAAAAAAATAATATGGAGAAATTGCTGCAAGCCCCCTTGCTGACTAAAAGCCCGGATATTATTAAAACACGTGATAAATCAATACTTGAGCTTCTATTAAGTACTGGCCTAAAAGTGTCTGAGCTGGCCTCATTAAGAAGAAACCATATTAACTTTATGTATAATGTACTGACCATCAAAGGTATGGGTGGACGCTTCAGAACTATGGAGCTGAACAACCACGCTAAATTCTGGATAAACAAATATTTGGAAATGCGCACTGACAGCCTGCCGGCGCTTTTTATCCGGCATGACAAAGCCAAATCACGCCAGCTGAAAAAAATCAATGCTGAAGAATACCAGCTGACCCCACGGACTGTCCAGAGAATTATAAAAAAGTACGCTAAGTCATCTGAGCTGAACCCAAACATTACTCCCCAAACCCTTAGGCACTCATATGCTAAATATTTATTAGCCACAGGTGAAGACCTGAAACATGTCCAGTCAAAACTCGGCCACGCTTCAATTATCACTACGCACATGTACACCCGTGGAGCATAACTCTATTATTGACTAACTAATTTTAATCTGCTACCTTACTATAGAATCATATGCCAGAAATAATTACATCCTCCCCGCCGACTGAACACGAATTTACAAATAAAAGGGAAAATGAAACTCCCCGGGAATCAGTAAATTTTTCCAAGTGCCAAATGGATAAAGTCATAACTGCACATAATAATGACCAGCCGGTTGAATATGAATCATTCAGTCCATACTTAAGGGATAACAATCCTGATGACGGCTCTTTGAAACAGGAAATGATCCCTGAAGACCGGGCTGGCTTAGAAATATTAAAGCTCCTTAATGAAGAATTTCCAAATGCCAAAGCGATCAGTTTATATGATGAATATAATTTACCGCCCGGACAAGCAGAATCTTATTCTAAACAACAAAAGGAAAATTTTCTAACCTCAATTAAACAGAGGCTGACCAGCGAGGGAGCTAAGGTTGACCACTTTGTTTCAGAAAGTTCTAAGGTAGAAGCAGCCACAACATTAGTAGAACAATTGAAAAACATCACACAGCCTGACAGTAAATCGGTAATTAAAGAAAAAGGGGGAGCAATATATTTTAATGACGGCCAAAGTGAAGGCGGCCAGTATGACGATCACTTTTTTCCGTTACGCACCAAAGGCGGCCGCTGGACATGTGAAGCCCTGGACGCTTCCTCATTCTTAAATCCCGAGAATCAAAAAACCACCCATTTAGTTATTTTGCCGAAACGATTTGAAATATAGCAGGACAGAGTATTTAATGTATTAAATGCCCTGGGCATTAAGCCGGATAACTATCACAATATCTTTTTTGATCCTGAAGCCGACCCAGCTGAAGTAGTCAGGCAGATTCAGGAAAAAATAAATCAAGCTAGACAGTAAAAACACGCCCTTGTAGTTTCCACCTACGTCCTTCGAACTTCTCGCCGTCGCGTAGCTTTAGCGAAGCACGGCGGCGGACACGCAACGGATAGAGCACCAACTTTCTAAGCCCCAATTTAATATGAACAATAATTCTAAGTTATTCATAACCTCTTTGCCCCTGTAGTTCAACGGATAGAACGAGGGCCTTCTAAGCCTTAAATTGAGGTTCGATTCCTCACGGGGGCAAAGAGGTTATGAATAGTAAGATTCTCAAAACAAAATGAAGATCCCGCCGGATGGCGAGGTTTACTGAGGGCACCAGACAATATTAAACTACATTAGCGACCACAAAAAATAAAAAATAAATAACCCGCCACCCCCGACTAAGTGGACTATTATTGGATATAATAAACGTTTATACTTTAACATTAGCCAACCCATAAACAGGCCGAACAAGAAAGTAATTACTATAAATTCCCAACCATAGTGTAAATGAGAGACAGAATATAAAATTGAACTAACCACCACCACAGCCCAATTATTAGACTTCCATGAACGCAGAGCGCCCATTATATAACCGCGAAATATGAACTCCTGCAGGGGAATACTGATAATTATATAAAATAAAATTATCAGGGTAAAAGACAGCTCTCTTACCTGATTGGCCCAACTGGTATTCTCAAGATAGCCTTTAAGGTCATTATTCAGCAAATGAATAACAACCAGGGTAAAAAATGAAACTATAATCAATCCTGCCACCAGAATCTTAACGTCTTTCTTGGATATGCCAACACGCTGCTTTAAATAGTCATCATGTCTAATAAAAAAGTAGCAGGCAATGCTGGCTGCTATAATCATGATATTACTAAGAATGCTGATGCCGGCCCTGCTTTGCCCGAGCCAAGGGTAAAGAAGCGCAAAAATTACGTTGATGCCAATAATTATAAATAAAATATTTGCTTTTTGATTTTTCATTATACTTATTGTATACGAAAACCTAGTTTCTCGCTAATACTTGAAAAAAAATCCTATTTTTCTTATACTAAATCACACATCACGCGCGCTAAGCAGCTGGTAATTCATTTATAGCTCTTGCCTCTTACTTGTCCCGTCGAATGACGGGAAGCCAACGGTCGGGGGTTTCCGGTCATCCCGTCATTCGACGGGATAAATGCGACCGGTCGCCCGGGGTTAATCCTCGGGCGATTCCCTTACATATTTAAAAATATGCCATTTGTATATTTTCTAAAACTATCCAACAATAATATATATAAAGGCACTACCGGCGATGTTAAGAAAAGAGTTTCTGAACATAAAAATGGTAAAGTTAAATCAACAAAAAATTATTGGCCTCTTGTATTAATTGGATATGAATACTACCATTTAAAAACAGATGCAAAAAGGAGGGAAAAATTCCTCAAAACATCTGAAGGCAGAAAACTACTAAAAAGACAATACAGAGATATAATAAATAGTAAAATTAAAAAATAATTATAGGCGCGCATAGCTCAGCTGGTAGAGCAGTGGCCTCTTAAGCCAACGGTCGGGGGTTCGAATCCCTCTGCGCGCAAATGCACGCCTGCCATCTCGTATGGCTGGCGGGTATTTGTTTTATTAGGAGGGATTCGAATAGGCAGCAATGAGGCAAGCGTGACAACGCGAAGCCGAATGCCGACGAATGCGACCATAAGGAGCATTCGGCGCTGCCCAGAACAACGAACCGCCTTGGGCGGGGAGGCGAAAATCTTTACCCTGCACCCGAATGGAATGAGTGGTGCGGGGCCTCTGCGCGCACCAAAAAATCCCTTCCAAAACAGAAGGGGACTTTTTGATTTCAATAAATCTAATTATTAACCAAGTCAAATTAAATATCAATAAATAGTACCTAACTGCACTTATTGGAAAAAAACTGTGGATAACTAATACTTGTTAATTATATTTAATTAATATATATTGTCTATATAATTACTAGACAAATAAAAATATGCGTTTAACTACAAAAAGTGAATATGCTCTTCTGGCCCTCCTATATATCTCCCGTCACCAAAAAAAAGGATATGTAAAAATTGAAAAAATCTGCAAAAAGTATAATATTGATAAAAAATACCTGGAACAGCTATTAACACATCTGCGACAGAAAAAAATTATTACTACCCAACGCGGCGCTTATGGCGGTTATCGCCTGGCTCGGCCAGCTAATAAAATAACTTTAGCGGAAATTATACGTTTTATGGATGGTGCACTGGCACCAACTGAATCAGTCAGTAAATATTTTTATTCACCCACACCCTTAAGCAATGATAAAAAAATCTTGCCAATTTTTAGTGATATACGCAATTACATTGCCAAAAAATTGGAGAAAGTTACTCTCCAGGATTTAATTTAATAATTTAATCAATAAAAAATGAAAAAAAAATTTCTACTACTAATACCAATTTTATTTATGGCTGTTCTAATATCCGGCTGTCAGCAGACAAATAACGATAACCAACCAATAGAAAAACAAATTATTAAAGTAGGGTATTTCCCAAATGTAACCCATGCTCAGGCTTTGATCGGTATCGGCAATGGCTATTTTCAGGAAACCATGGGTGATAATATTGAAATTAAAACTACGGTTTTTAATGCCGGGCCGTCAGAAATTGAAGCTCTTTTTGCCGGAGAAATAGACATTGGGTATATCGGCCCCAGCCCGGCGGTCAACGGTTTTATTAAGTCAAACGGTGAATCACTCCGGGTGATTAGCGGTGCAGTTTCCGGCGGCGCATCATTGGTCGTCCAACCAGAGCTGTATGACGCTTTTCAACAGGAAGGCATAAAAGCATTGGAAAATAAAATAATTGCTTCACCGCAACAAGGCAACACTCAAGACATCTCACTTCGCCATTATATCAAAGAAAATAACCTGGAAAGTAAAACCACTATCATGCCAACAAAAAACGCTGATCAACTGATTCTTTTTACTAAAAAAGAGATTGACGGCGCCTGGTCGCCGGAGCCCTGGGCTTCACGTCTGATTCAGGAAGTCAGCGCCAAACGGCTAATCGACGAAAGGACGCTCTGGGAAAATAACCAGTTATGTATTACCCACGTCATTGCCAATACAGACTTTATAAACGAACATCCCGAATTAGTAAAAAAATGGCTGCAAGCCCACATAGACATTACCGAATGGATCAATGACAATCCGGATGAGGCCAAATCAATTGCCAACAGCGAAATTGAAAAATTAACCACCCAGAAGCTTCCCGATGAAGTGCTCAACATCGCTTGGAAAATGTTTGACATTAGCGTTAACCCGGTCAAGAACTCTGTTTATACATTTGGCCAATGGGCTTATGAGCAGGGCTTTTTAGGCGATACGGAGCCTGATCTAACTAACCTCTATGACCTTAAATATCTCAATGAAACTGCAAATACGGAATATTAACAAAAAATTTAACAATAACGGTCATAGTATTGAGGCACTGGATAACATAAACATGGAAATCTCTTACGGAGAATTTGTTTGTCTGGTTGGACCATCCGGCTGCGGTAAATCAACGCTGCTCAACATAATTGCCGGGCTATCAACGCCTTCACAAGGGCGCATCATCAAGCAAGGCCAACCGGGCTTTATGTTTCAGGAACCGACGCTTTTTCCCTGGCTTAAAGTAAAAGACAACGTAGCTTTTGGGCTCAAAAACCTGCACCAAGAAAAAACTGCCATCAAAGAAAAGGTTGATCATTACCTTAAAATGGTGCATCTGTCTGGGTTTGAAAACGCCTATCCGCATGAACTATCCGGCGGCATGAAACAGCGCACCGCGCTGGCCAGGACCCTTATCCTGGATCCGCCCATCCTGCTGATGGACGAGCCTTTCGCCGCCCTTGACGCGCAAACCCGAGAAATCATGTACACAGAGCTCCAGGAAATTTGGCGCATTACCAAAAAAACCATTGTCTTCGTCACCCACAACGTGCGCGAAGCGGTCTGCCTCGGCGACCGGGTGCTGGTTTTTACCGCCCGGCCGGGCAGGATAAAAAAAGAATTTTTTATCAACCTCCCGCGCCCCAGGGACCTGGGCAACCTGGAAGTTATTAAAATCAGCAATGCCATCCACGAGGAATTAAAAGAGGAGGTGGAAAAATTCAGACAGGAAATGGAAACTCATGAAAAAAATTAAACTGGCTATAAAAATTATCATTTTTCTGCTACTGCTGTTCGGTCTGTGGTATGGCTTGTACTATTTTAAAATATGGCCGGCTTGGCTTTTCCCTTCGCCCCAGCAGGTATGGAAAACCCTGCTAAAAGGACTAGCCAATAAAACCCTTATCATAGGCATCCTAATAAGCTTAAAAAGGATATTTATCGGCTTCGGCAGCGCCCTCCTGATAGGCACTATCCTAGGCTTTCTAATCGCACGAATACAAATTTTAAAAGAGACGCTTGGCATCCTACTGCTTGGTTTACAAACTTTACCCAGCATCTGTTGGCTGCCACTGGCCCTGCTATGGTTCGGACTGAATGAAAAAGCGATAGTCTTCGTGGTTATTATCGGCGCTATTTTCAGTATTACCCTGTCCGTACAAGCAGCCGTCTTAAACGTACCAATAATTTACCTGCAGGCTGGTAAAATTCTAGGAGCAAAAAAATTCACTTTATACCGGCGGGTAGTGCTACCGGCCATCATGCCTTCTTACCTAACGGGCATCAAACAAGGCTGGTCATTTGCCTGGCGGTCCCTGATGTCCGGGGAAATGCTTTTTATAACAGTAGGCTTGGGCCAGCTGCTGATGTTCGGACGTGAGTTAAATGATATGTCGCAGGTCTTGGCCGTTATGCTGGTGATAATTTTCATCGGGGTATTTTTTGATCAGCTAGTTTTCGGATTCATTGACCGCCAGTTGAAACGGCGCTGGGGATTATAGTTTATTTCGCTACTAATAAAATAAATAGCGGGCCAAATAAATTTGACTCATTTTTTTCACTAACAATATGCTAAAATTAAGTATTTTTTTAGACTATACAATTAATCAACCTCTTCCCAGGTAATTATGCGGAACTGGTCAGTGGCTGGAAAAAACGGCGGGGGAGAAAAGTAAAATTCATCATCATAAAGAAGGTTGCGCGTGCAATAGCCTGAACCTTGTGTATGCCCGTCATCGCAGGTATAGCTGGAACCAGTCCAGGCATAGCCATACCTTTCATTAGTACCGATGGCTCCAAAATTAGTAAAGGTATCACGTGAATAATTTTGATTACAACCAGCCGGATTAAAATCTCCACTCGCGCTTGGATAATATAATCGTCCGACCCGGCCTTTTTGGGCAATTAAAGCCGCATCAACCCGTAAATCATCTTCACTAAAGAAACCAGCATAAACATTATCCTGCGCTAATAAACCAATAGCATCTGTACCATCATAATTGGTATATAATAAATCATTATTATTAATAATATTTGCGTTGCCTGAACTATATGGAGTTTTTGCCGCTACTACAGTAACCCTATCACCATTTATCTGACCGTCTACCCAAACGTCATCCTCAATAAATATTAATCCATTAGTAGGCATATTAAGATTATCAGAACTCTCACCTCCGTAATTAAATGTTTCCTCAGTACCAACTGACCATAGGTTAGTACTGGAATAATTTGTCCACCAGCACCAAGTCCAGAAACAAGTATATTTTTGGCATGTTTGCTGGCCGGTGACGCGATATATTTCCACCTTATGATCTGTCCTGAAATGCACACGATATCCTTCGGCGTTTGAATCTGTAAGGTAAATGCCATTAGCGGCTGCTTCAGCCTGCAGGTCATCAAACTCACCGCTGATACTGGTAAAGCTGACGCCGCCGACATCAACCTCGCGCCCCACCTCAAATACATCAGGACGCGACGGCATAGCAGTCGGTGGAAGGGGATCAGTCGGACTGAGATGTGTATGCACTGCCCATTCATTGCCACCGCCATGGTCTGGATCGTTATAGTCAATTTCTGAACTGCTGACTACATTATGCGCCAGTCCGTCAAAACGAATCCCATAATTGGAATGGATAGGCCCATACACTTCTGTACCTTCGCCAAATCGCATATTATCATTGGCCACCACGGCAAAATTAGTAAACGAAGGCCGGCCTAAAACCGCGCTGATTATTTTTTTTAGGTTGGGTTTTTCAGTCGTGCTGCCTGATGATTCAATTGTCGCCACTGTTGAACCTACTGGCGGAGGAGTGATGTCAAGCGAAAACTGGCCCAGCACACTGCCGTCTGCGTCAGAATATTCATGCACGTATGGACCGGGCGCGCCTGTGCCGTCCTGAAAATCATCCCGATCATGCGCTAAGTGCCAACGATAGTATTCAATCCCTGCCTCGGCTATTTGGAAAGATATTTCCCTGAATTTTTCCTGGTTTGAAAGCTTAGCCCGGCTGACGACATAAGTTAAAGCTAGGGTTGATAAACTAACAAATAAAGTGATTATTATCAATACTGGAATATAAATACTACCTGTTGTGGATTTAATTCTCATATTTATACTTTAAATTCCTCAAAGAAATATTAGTTTCCACTTCAATAGGGGCGGGCAAGGCGTTTGGATCACTGTCAATGACTAGCCTCATCTGCACCAAACTGATTTCATTAAGTTCAAACGGGTCAGCTAACGGATCACTGGCCCCGTTATAACTGTTGTCAAAATATTTAAACAAATAATCAATATTTATTATATCCTGGGCAATAACCGAGCGGTCGTCCTGAGTAAAAGCCGGGTACTGTGCAGGCTCGCCGCCGTCTGACTCCGTCACCCAGCGATATAAAATCCCGTTAGACAATTCATACTTCACCTTTTCCCGTTTGGTATCATCATCAATATTGGCAAAAAAGACAATTGAAAAATCATCCACATATTCAATAGGATACGAGCCGTTATCTGAAATTATCATTTCTCTTATCTCACCGACTACACTGCGAAAGGCAACCCGCACATTTTCCTGTGCTTCTACGTGATCCTGAGTTATATTCCATAGTTTCATCCCCTGATAGGTGAAAGCACCAATGCCTACACTAATCAAAGATACGATCGAGAGAACTACGATCATTTCAACTAGGGAAAAACCTTTACTTAACAATATTTTCATACTACGGATTTATCGTTAATAAAATCTCTTTTGTAGTATAGCCGCTCACGTCTAATGTTTCATTGCTGGGCTGGTACCCATCCAGACTTGATTCAACAATATATGTCTCAGCAGTTAAGTTAGCAAAATAAGCCTGGCCTGGTGGCAGGCATTCTAACGTATATCCAATTCTGATATTAGTCAGGGTAGGCGTATAATAAGTATCTTCTGTTGATAAATATACTTTATAGCGCAAATACTGATCACCATCATGGCTGGCAGTAATATCAGTATTGCTCTCTGTATAATATGAGCTGTCAGTACCATCCGGTCCAATGTAATTCCAGGTGCTATTGTCATTATTGGTAGCTAGCTGAAATTTAATACTGCCTGAACCTGCTTCTGCTGGCTGGGAGGTTGGCTGCCAGTTAATTGTTGTGAATTCGCTGTTTGATGGTGCAGAACCGCCCAGGTTAAAAGTTGATGAAGTTAATTCGCCCGGGCTATCATAGTTTTCAATATCATAGCTAACATTAAAATCTTCTACTATTGGCGTAACATCCTCATCCGTTGTTTCCATTTCAATGCGAACGCGTAAATCATCACCAACATTGCTGAACTCGTGCGGCACGGCCATGGGTA
>JAHIVO010000053.1 GCA_018816445.1 Patescibacteria group bacterium | reverse complement strand
GCAAATAAAACGATAGCTGCCAGCCCAGCAGAACCAATTGCATATCCTTTGGTTACTGCCTTGGTAGTATTGCCAACTGCATCTAAAGCGTCCGTAGTTTTGCGCACCTCTTCTGGTAAGCCAGTCATTTCCGCTATACCACCAGCATTGTCGGTAATGGGGCCGTACGAGTCAATGGCTACAATTATGCCGGTTAATGACAGCATGCTCATAGCCGCGATAGCTACGCCATAGATATCGGCTAAAGAATAAGCGGCTAAGACGCCACCACTTATAACAAGGATAGGTAAGGCGGTTGATTTCATAGATACTGCCAAGCCAGTGATGATATTAGTTGCGTGGCCTGTTTCCGAGCTCTGGGCAATTGATTTTACAGGTTTATATGCTGTAGATGTATAATATTCGGTTATCACGACCAATAACGCAGCTACCAATAAACCAACTAAGGAAGCTAAATACAAATTAGTTACAGTATATAGACCATTATCTTTCATGAGCCAATTGGTAATGGGATAAAAAGCGGCTGCAGCTAAAACGCCTGTTACAATTAATCCGCGGTACAAAGCTCCCATAATACTCTTTCTCCTGCCCAGGCGGATAAAGAGTACGCCGATAATTGAACTAATAATTGCCAATCCTCCAATCAATAACGGGAACAATAAAGCATTTTCAAAACCAGCAAAGGTTAGCGAGCCCAACAGCATAGCCGCTACAGCTGTTACGGCGTATGTCTCAAATAAATCCGCTGCCATGCCAGCACAATCGCCAACATTATCGCCAACATTATCAGCAATAACAGCCGGATTGCGAGGATCATCTTCTGGAATTCCAGCTTCAACCTTACCGACCAGATCAGCGCCTACATCAGCTGCTTTGGTATAAATTCCGCCGCCTAAACGGGCGAAAATTGAAATTAAACTTCCTCCAAAACCTAAACCAATTAAAGCTTTTACGTCATTGGTTAAGGCATAATAACCGGCTACTCCCAATAATCCTAAACCAGCTACCAACAGGCCGGTTACTGCTCCGCCCTTAGTTGAGACACTTAAAGCCTGCTTTAAGCCTTTTTTTGCGGCTTCAGCTGTCCTGACATTAGCCCTGACTGATACATTCATGCCAATATAACCTGCCAGGCCAGAAAAAACCGCACCTATTAAAAATCCAAGGGCAGTATTTAAACTCAAAAACACCCATAACAGGATAAAAACTACGGCGGCAATAACTGCTACGGTTTTTGTTTGGCGGTTCAGGTAAGCTCTAGCGCCCTCCTGTATTGCTTTAGCAATTAATTGCATTTTCTCATCCCCTTTAGGTTGTTTTAGGATCCAGCGGATCAGAATTAATCCATAAAGAATTGCGACAGCAGCTGACCCCAGGGCAATAATTATTGGTGTTGACATAGTTGGTGTCTATAATTAATTATTATTTATTATCTTCTTTATCGGGTTGCTTTTTTTCATCCTTATCCGCTGTTTTTTTCTCCTTGATGGATTTTTCTTCCTGCACGGGCTTTTCTTCTTGCTTCGCTTCGGGTTTAGGTTCATCTTTTTTCTCAGTTATTTTTTCCGCTGGTTTTGGTTCTTCCTTAACTGCTTTTTTATCCTTGGTGGGTTGTTCAATATCTTCTTTTTTTTGCTCACCTGGCTTTTTTTCAACCCTTTCCTCTTTAATAGATTTTACCTCGCTGGTTTTAATGGACTTCTCTTCGTCTCCCTCTGACTTTGATTTTTCTTCCCCAACTGGTTTTTTCTCCTCATCTTTTTTAACCTCCTCTTTGACCTGTTTTTCTTTGCCATCTGCCGAAGATTCTGAGCTTGCCAAAGAACCAACGGAACCGGAATTTTCGGGTTTATCTTTTTTCTCAGCTTTTGAAGTTACTTTATCACCTTTATCAGAAATAATATCAATCTTCCAGCCCGATAACTTAGCAGATAACCGCACATTCTGTCCGGCTTTGCCAATAGCTAATGACAATTGATCTTCTTTTACTTCAGCCAAGGCGGCCTTTTCCTCATCTTTAATTTTTACGCTTAAAACCTTAGCAGGTGAAAGTGAGTTGGTAATAAATTTAGCTGGATCCTCATCCCATTCAATAATATCAATCTTTTCACCGCCAATTTCTGAAATTATTGTCTGTACACGCGAACCACGCTGGCCTACGCATGAGCCAACAGGGTCAATATTTTTCTGGTTGGTAAAAACAGCAATCTTGGTCCTTGAACCGGCTTCGCGAGCTACTGATTTTATTTCAACTGAACCATTACCTATTTCAGGTACTTCCAGATGGAATAATTTATTTACCATGTCAGGATGTGAGCGTGAAAGTATAATCTCGGGACCCTTAGGCGTAGTATTAACTGCCACAACAAAAAATTTAAGCCGCTGGCCAGGGGAATACTGTTCACGCGGCACTTGCTCTGAAGGAGGCAATAAAGCAGTAGTGGGACCTAAATCAATTAGCACCATCTTGCCTTCAATGCGCTGTATCGTCCCATTAATTACTTCTCCTTCCTTATCCTTAAACTCTTTATAAATTGTGTCACGTTCAGCTTCACGCAAGCGCTGGATAATTACCTGCTTAGCGGTCTGCGCTGCCATCCTGCCGTAAGCAGCTGGGGGATGAAGTTCGGTTTTTATTACTTCATCAAGTTTGGCATCTTTTTTGATTTTATTTGCATCAGTCAGGGTGATTTCGGTTTTTGGATTAAAACGATCAATTTTTTGCTCTTCATTCGCCTCATCTTCTTCCCTAATGGATTCCTTAATCTTTTTTTCTTTTCCCGGCTTAATTTCTTCATTCTCGGCCTCGGCCTGAGCCTTTTTCTCTTCTTTCAATTTTTCCGTAATTTCCGCTTTTTCATCAGTCACTACAGTCTTTATATCAAAAATCCGTGAACTCGCAGTCTTCATATCAAGCTCCACTTTAATATTTTGGTTTTTTTCCCCAAAATCTTTCCTATAAGCCACTGCTAAAGCCGCCTCAATTGTTTCAATCACTGAATCAAGGGAAATATTCTTCTCCTCGCAAATTTGTTTAGCTGCCTGTAAAATATCATTGCCATTTGTCGCCATAAATTTTTATAAAATATTTAATCTATTAAAATAGGCTAGTTTACGTTAAACTAGCCTTCATACCTGAATTATAGAATATTTATTCTAGACTGGCAAGGGCTAATCCAGACATATATTTTTATAATGAAAAAACTTGATTTTATGGTCATTTTTAACAACTGCGATAATATCAAGCCGGTAATTTACTTTTACGTTTTTTTCGCTGAAATAACGATCAATAACACATTCTATTTTACTAATTTTATCATTACTAACTACTTCACCGGGCTGACCAAATTTGTCAGAGGTACGTGTTTTTACTTCAATAAAGACTAGAGTTTTCTCATATTTATCAAATGCAATTAAATCAATTTCGCCTTCTCGTCGCTGCCAATGTGTAGCTACAATACTGTATCCATGGCTATTTAGGTAATTTGTAGCTTGTTGTTCACCCCATTGCCCAAGAATCTTGCGATAGCCTTTCATAATTTAAAAATCCCTAAAATATTAATAGGGAAGGTTTTTTAAAATTATCTTTAATTATTTTTTGAAAACTAAACCAAAATGGTAAGGACCGGCTTCAATTTCCTTAAAGAATCTCAACCCTACTTTGACAGCTAATTCCTTAACCTCTTCTAATGGAATTAATTGATCATTAGTTATGCCAAAGCTTAATTTATTTTCTTTCCAATCAAGAACAGCGATCCGGCCGCCTTTTTTTAAAATTCGTACAGCCTCGCGAAAAACCTCATGTCTTTTTTTAACTTGCGATAACAATTGTACTAATAACACTAAATCAGACGAGCTATCAGATATATTTTTTGCACCGCCATATACTTCTGCATCCGACCATACAACTCTAACGTTGGATAATCCAAACATCAGGGCTTTGCTTTTCAAAGAGGAGAGAGCGGACTTCAATATATCAACCCCATAGGCAGTACCCTTATTACCAATAATGCGTGCGGCCTGTAAAACAAAATAACCGCCGCCGCAACCCATATCAACCACCTGTTCCCCATAGGCAATATCCAGGTTCTTTAAAACCTGTTCAGGGTTTAAGAAAGTATTTCCTTTTACTTTTACGCTTTGCATATATTATTATTATAGCACATAAAAACATTAATAAAAAATTATGATTCAAACCGCATAATAGGTTTAAAAGACCTGCGATGCAACTGACAAATACCATGCTGCCTGATTGACCTGGCATGAGCCTTGGTGCCATAACCTTTATGCCTGTCAAACCCATAGGCAGGAAACTTCTTGTGGTAATTCCTCATTAATCTGTCGCGGTACACTTTAGCAATGATTGAAGCAGCAGCAATAGAAAAAACTTTTTCATCACCGCGTACTATGCTGTGCGAGGGAATTTTCTTTAACGAGAGCCTGAAGCTGTCTATTAATACATAACTGGGCTGGTGCTGTAATTTATAAATACATTTTTTCAAGGCCATCATATTGGCCATACCAACGCCATGCCGGTCAATCTGTTTCTGGCTGATTACACAAACACAATAATCAACAGCCTGGCTAACTATGCAGTCAAATAATTTTTCTCTCATGGCTGGCGTTAATTTTTTTGAATCATTAATTTCCCGCTGCTTCCATTTAGCAGGCAAAATCACCGCTGCCGCCACTAACGGACCGGCCCAGGCACCACGGCCGGCTTCATCAACTCCGGCTATAGCTTTGTAACCCTGGCGAAATAATTTATTTTCTTCGCGCTTTGTAGGTCTAGTCATGTTTATATTATAAGCATAAACCACACAAACAAAAAAGGGCGGGTTATCCGCCCTAATTTATATAAAATTACTTTGTGGCGTCAACACCGCCCTGTAGGCAATTTCACCAACAAGACGTCCGCCATTACCTGAGTCCGTTAATAACAGATCCAAATAATGGCAGGCGTCAAGATTCACGGGGAAATTACCCTTGAGCTTTTAGTTGTTGGTGTCAAAAAGCAATTTACCTCTACCACTTTTTGGTAAGACCCTAATATTTTATTATTAAGGAAAAACCTTTTTATTTTTGTTTCATAAAAATTTTATTAGGTATCCAACTCATACCTATTTCAGTAGTAGAGACAGAACTTACCTAAAAGTCTTTTTAGATGAGATCTGTCTCCATCTGTGTATAACATTGTAAAAAAACATTACAAAAGTAGTATATCACATAATTTACGTATTGTCAATAGAATTCCCGAGCTAACATTAGATAAAAAATAAAAATAGCAATTTATTTGCTATTTTTATTTATCCACAGGAAAATTATTGAATTTTAGGTTTTTTCTAACCTTTCTTGTACAAACTTATAAACCTGCTTATACTCCTTATCCTTATCTAAATGCGTGGTGTCCAGGAATAAGTCATAATGGCCCTTATTGAAAATATTCAAACCATAAATATTCTGATACCGCACAGTTTCACTCCTAATACGATCTTTAATACTTTTTAAAACATCCTCATAGCTTTTTAAATTTTTATCTTCATTGCGGGTCTGCTGTCCTTGTACTTGTAATGACAGCCAAATTCTCTTAGCTCCCTCTTCTTCTTTAATATCCAAGAAAATCTTTAGTGAGTGGGGGATAAAATGAAAAGCAGTGCGACTCTCAATAACCAGATTATCTTTTGTCTGGCCTAGCTGGGTAACAATTTTATCAAACTCTTTATCTCCCCGTTCATCCGTTTCTGCCCACTTCAAGAATTCCAATAGGGAAAGGCCGCGCTTTTTAGCAGCCTCCCGGAACATACGCCCCATATAATAGCGCTCATACCCCAAATCCTTGGCCAGTTTTTTGGCTACTGTGCTTTTACCGGAGCCTGGCTTGCCGCTTAAGCTGATAATCATCGTTTAAAATCTTTTTTTATGATTATTGTTTTGATGGTGTGATTGGAATTTCTGTTTAACGCTTTTATCTGGCCCGACTGGCCCATTCAAAACTTTATGGGACAATTCAATGCGGCCGCGTTCTTTGTCCACGCCCATAACTTTTACTTTCAGCTTATCGCCTACTTTCACAATACTAGAAACCCTGTCAATCCGCTCTTGCTTGAACTGTGAGATATGAACCATGCCGTCCTGGCCGGG
>JAHIVO010000052.1 GCA_018816445.1 Patescibacteria group bacterium | reverse complement strand
TGACATAAAAAAAGCTCATTATGATTCAGAAATTCTCTTTAAATATACCATAATTTAATGAAAATTTCAATTTGTTATTTAGTAAAAAATAATCTATAATTATATATATGAATATACTGGATAATAATAAAACGATTAGCAGATTGGATCCTCAAGGAGTCGGCCGGTCTATAGAGTCTTTAGGCTTGCAGTGCCAGCAGGCCTGGGAGGAAGCTAGAAAAATTAAAATCCCTAAAAGTTACAGTAAAGTAGATAATATTTTAATTAATGGCATGGGCGGATCTGGTCTGGGTGGGCATATTATAAAGTCAGTATTTACCGAGAAAATTAAAGTTCCTTTTGAGGTGATTAACAGTTATACTTTACCTGGTTATGTAAATTCACATACCTTATACATAATATCCAGCTATTCCGGCACTACCGAAGAGCCATTAAATACGTTTAATGAAGCACGCCGTCGAGGTGCCAAAATATTGGTAATATCTTCAGGCGGTACTTTAGGCAGATGGGCTAAAAAATATAAATTGCCGGGTTATGTTTTTAACCCGCGTTTTAATCCTTCTAACCAGCCGCGCATGGGTCTTGGATATTCTGTGGCCGGACAGCTAGCCATGCTTAAAAAGTGTGGTCATGTGAACATTTCAGATAATGAATTTAAAAAAGTTATTAATGTAATTGTTTCACTGCATAAGCAATTTGGCACTGGAGTGACAGCGCCTCGGAATAAAGCTAAACAACTGGCATTAAAATTGAAAAATCGCATCCCCATAATTATCGGAGCAGAGCATTTATCAGGCAATGCCCACGCTATGGCTAATCAGCTGCATGAGAACAGTAAGACCTTTACCCCTTATTATTTAATATCAGAGCTGAACCATCACCTGATGGAGGGGATGCAGTTTCCACCCAGCAACGTACGGAGTTTGATGTGGGTGTTTATTGAATCACCTTTATATTTACAGAAAATACAAAAACGTTTTAAGATTACTAAGCGGGTTTTGGACAAGTACAAAGTATCTTATTTAAATTATTCTGTCCGCCAAAAGGCTAGGCTTGCACAGGTCTTTGAAGTTTTAGTGTTTGGCAGTTATGTAAATTATTATCTGGCTATCCTGGGTAATGTTAATCCTTCTCTAATCCCGTATGTTGATTATTTTAAGAAGGAACTCAAGAAATAGGTTTACATATTTGCGGATAATATCAGATGAGTGAGCAATATACAATTTTTTTTATAGCTGCAATTATTTTGTATTGTACCCTTATGCTGGCTGGCCTGGGGGCTGGTTTTATTATAAGCCGTTTTTTTTCGAACTGGTTTGATAGATTTTTAAAAATACGCTACTTAACGGCAGTACGGATTTTGTTATTGGCCATATTGGTATATGTCATTTTTTTCTCAGTTTTTTCCATCGTTCGGTATAATTTATTTATTCCTGGTATGTATGATATGGGCAATATGGAACAGACCGTGTGGAACACTGCGCAGGGAGATGTTTTGCGGATGACAACCCAGTTCCCCGCATTCAGTAGACTTCATTATCACGTAGAACCAGTTTTTTTGTTATTGGCGCCGCTTTATTCATTTTGGCCGGATGGCCGGCTATTGTTAGTCATTCAGACAGTAATTATGGCTTTGGGAGCCATCCCGGTTTTTTTATTGGCTCGCTATAAGTTTGTGAGTAGTGCGACCGCACTTTGTTTTGGCTTGGCTTATTTATTATATCCGGCCATGCACCAGGCTAATATTGTTGATTTTCACCCTTTAGCTTTGGGTAGTACATTTATTTTATTTGGTTTTTACCTGGCTCTAAAGCAGAAATATTTTTGGGGAACCAGCTTTTTTTTATTGGCTGTGGCCTGTCGGGAAGAATTTGCTGTGATGGTGTTTTTGTTAGGCTTGTATTTTATTATTATACGAAGACAGTGGAAGTTTGGGCTAATTTTATCAGCCCCCAGCATACTATGGTTATGCCTGGTGTTGTATTTTATTCTTCCTACCTACAGTATAACTGGCTCATTAATGCAATATGAACTGTATAGTGATTTAATGGTTGCTGATCAGGGATTAACGGGGAGCCTGGTTAAAAATCCAGGCGTCTTAATATCTGCTCTATTTCAAGCTCCCAGAATTAGCTATGTTTTTTATTTATTAGCACCATTAATAATGCTGCCAATATTTGCTCCGGCTTTATTGTTTAGTGGGGCGGCTAGTTTTTTTACTATTATTTTACGGCCTGAACTTTCATTATTAACCGGAGTTATGCATAATCACGTATCTTTAACAGCACCAGCTTTTCTGTCGGCAATTTTTGGCTTAGCCTGGCTGGCAAAGTGTTTAGCCTGGCCCCTGCGTAAAATATTAACTGTTTCGGTTTCTGTGCTGGTGACGATGGTTTTATTTGTTGTTTTATTACAATTTACTCCAGCCTCCTACGGAGGGAATATTAAGCCCTGGGGTTCTGTTCAAGAAAGACAAACATTAGATCGCATGATATCGGCAATACCGCCAGAGGCTTCAGTCATGGCCTCGGCTGAGTTGGGGGTAAAAATTGCCGGCCGTAAGGATTTTTTTAATATTTCAGACTTTGGCAAGACACAAGTTGATTATATATTGGCTGCTGATTACCGGTCAGGTATGTGCCCATCATGGGCTAGGGGGTCATATAGCTGCCGTGATCGCAGCCAGGAATTTACTGACCGTATACAGGAGATTTTCGAAAGTGGAGAGTATTGGTTAGTTGAAAAGTCTGATGGATTTTATCTGTTCCAGAAGGTGGATAGGTAAAAATGTTGCCAAAATAACGAAGGATGTATATAATACTATAAAAGTCTCCGCTTCCGTGTTTGGTGGGGACTTTTTTCAAAGTCTTTACATTAGATGATATAATAGCATTATGATGCAAGGCCGTGGTTTTATGAATTTTTTAGTACGTAACTGGGTTATTTTATCTTATATAATTTTACTGGTTATTTCCTTTGCGCTGTTCACTTTTATGCAGGCAGTGCCGGCTTTTGCCGACCCTGATTCATTTTATCATGTTAAATCCGCCTTATTGATCCCTGAACAAGGATTTATTAAGGAATTTCCCTGGCTTCAGTTTACTGTTCTAAAAGACAATTATATAGACCAGCATTTTTTGTATCATGTTTTTTTAATTCCATTTACCCAGGTAATGGACCCGATTCAGGGGGCAAAATTAGCCAATATCATAATTACAACCGGTTTAGTCATGTTATTTTATTGGTTTTTAAGATCTTTTAAGATTAAGTACGCTTTTTGGTATGTAATTGTTTTACTCATAACCATGCCTTTTATTTTTCGGATAAACCTGGTTAAAGCGCCGGCTTTTTCTATTATTTTTTTAATTGTTGGGTTATATTTGATTTTGAAGCATAAAACAAAAAGCCTATTCATTTTTTCTTTTTTATATGTCTGGGCTTACGGCGGTTTTATTCTAATTTTAGTTTTTTCCGGTATTTACGCCGCGGTCAGCATCATGGAAAATTGGCTGAAGCACTCGGCGAGAAAGTTCTGGCATATAGTTGGCCACAGCCGGGAACTGAGATTATTTTTTTCCTCCTTGGGCGGCGTGCTGGCCGGTATTATCATAAATCCATATTTTCCTGAAAACCTGAATTTTTACTGGCATCAACTGATTAAAATTGGCATTATTAATTATCAGAGCGTTATACCAGTAGGTAATGAATGGTACCCTTACAAGTTTATTGATTTAAGCGCAAATACGGCCTTTGTCTCTATATTAATGATAATTACCTTTTACCTATTTATTGTAAATTTTAAAAAGCCTAACCGGAAAACTATTACGCTTTTCGTAATATTTTTATTCTTCTTTATCTTTACCTTAAAATCACGGCGGTATGTAGAGTATTATGTGCCTTTTGCCGTGCTGTTTGTTGCCCTGGCCTTAAATCAGCAAATACCATTTTTCAATTTGAAAAAGTTATGGTCAAAGACAGTTTCATTTTGCCTAAAAAGAAAAGTAATTGCAGTTATTTTAATTGTATATTTCTGCGTCACCCTGCCTGTTATAATTATTAAGGATGTAAGGCATACATATAATGATTTCCAGGGAGGGATAAGGCTGGACCGCTTTGCTGAAGTCTCAAGCTGGCTGGAAAAAAATTCACAGCCGGGGGATATAATATTCCATTCAAGCTGGGATGAATTCCCTATGCTGTTTTATTTTAATGATAAGAATTATTATATTATTGGCCTTGACCCCACTTTTATGTATGAGTATGACCAGGAGTTATATAAGAAAATGGTTAATATAACTTTAGGAGACCAAAAAACCGGACTTTATGAGGATATTAAGAATGAATTCCAGGCCTCATATGTTTTAGTTGAAAACAATCATCATGGCATGATGAGCAATATTAAAAAAGATGAAGGCTTTAAAGAGGTATATAGCGATAAAGATGCAACAATATATCAGGTTCTTTAATTATTATGAATAAATATTATCCAAAAATAATCATTGTTTTTTTAATTGTTGTTTTAGTTATTGCCGCATCTCTGCGTTTGATAAACATATCCCAGGAAAATTTTTCATTAGATGAAGCTTGGTCAGTAGTCAATGCCCAGCATTCCGTATCTGAAATTACAAGAATTATTCAAAATGAAAACTACCCGCCTCTTTATCAATATTTACTGCATGGCTGGTTAGGCGTTTTTGGGGTGTCTGAACTAGCCGCCAGGAGCTTGTCTTTAATTTTAGGCTTATTGTCAATTATTGTAATATACTTATTAGGTAAAGCATTATTCAGTCGTTCGGTCGGAGTTTGGGCGGCTTTGCTGACCGCGCTTTCTTCTTTTCATATAGAATTTTCCCAGGAAGCCAGGATGTATATTCTTGTTTTTTTGCTATCCGGTTTATCATCGTTATTTCTATGGCGAGCGCTTAAGATTGGTCAGTTGAGACATTGGATATTATATATAGTGATATCAGCGCTGAATTTATATACTCATTACTTTGCTATATTGCTTTTGGTTAGCCAGTTTATTTTTATTGTTGTTTACGTGTTAAGGAATAGAGGGGTGTTTAAATTGCGCCGTAATTATTTAATCAGCTTGTTGGCTATAGTTATTTTATTCCTGCCCGAGATACCAAATTTGATAAATCGTTTTATTTTTCATCAAAAAGGTTTTTGGCTGCAGTTTTATTCTTCTGATGTTGGTGAGATAGTTAGTAATATTCCGGACTATTTTTTTCTGCACTGGAGGTATGGGCAGTCGCTTGATTTCTTTCGAGCATTAGCACCATTGTATTATGTAGTAATAATCGTCCTTTTTGGTTTAGTTTTTTATCGTTTAGGCAATAAAATTAAGCAATATTATGAGAATAATTTGTGGCCTATAGTATTTTTAGTTTGCTTGGTGGTAGTGCCAGTAATAATCTCTTTATTATTAGATATGTATTTTATTCGCTATTTGATTATTATTTTACCTGCTTTGTATGTATGGCTGGCGCAGGGTCTAAGAAATTTTAAAAATCGGTATACTCAAGTTGTTATTATCGTAATTATGGTAATTATACTAATTCCATCGTGGGCTGAAGTAACTAAAGTGCATTATGACTGGGGTTCAGTAGGGCAATATATTGAAAACAATGAGCCAGCAAATGGCATAATTATTTTATATAGCCCGATGCACAGTTATTTATTTGATTATTATTATAAAGGCAGCATAGAAAGAGTCGCTTTTTTTCCATTAGCCGGGCCAGCCGGGCGTAATAACGAATTGGAGATTATAAAATATTCAGGTTTTATGATGATTAATTCAGATACGGTTAATCAAGAAATGAGTTTTTTAATAAAAAAACAGGATCGAGTATGGCTCGTAGATTATCAGCAGCCTATTTTGGATCGAGAGAATTTAATAAATAGATGGCTATCTGATAATTATAATTTAAACCAGGAAGAATCATTCCCCTACAGATTTGAAGGGGAGAACTTAACACTAAAGCTATATGAGCGTTAAAGATAAAAAAATATTTTATTTAGTTCTGTTTTTTACATGCCTGTTTATAGGAATTTTTTTACTGGTTTATTCCTCGCCGTCAAAATTTTTTTCCAGTCCCCAAAAAGAGGGGATTAGTCTAGTATGGGACGAGCAGGAACTGGGGGCGTATTATAATAGAGTAGCTTATTATTATAATCATCAACCCCCATATTCGTATAACCGTATAGAATACCCAGCTTTAGGGATTTTATATCTTACTATACCAGCCTTTTTTTCTGACTCATTAGAGGGTTTTAAATATGGGCTGATAATCCTAAATTTGATTGCCGGGCTCTTGTTAATAGCAGTGACCTATAAACTCCTTAAAGTGTTAAGTAAAAGCCATTTTTGGTTATGGTTATTTATTCTGCCATCTTTTTTATTTTTTTTAGTTAACCGTTTTGATGTCTTTCCTGCCTTATTGGTCCAGCTGGCTCTGCTGTTTTTATTTAGGAAACGTTTTACTCTTTCTTTCGTGATTTTAGGCTTAGCCTTATTGACCAAAGGGTATGCAATTATTTTTTTTCCAATATTTATAGTGTACTGGTTAAATAAGACAGGCCGTAGAGAAATGCCACTTATTAAAAATAAATATTTATGGATATTTGTGGGGCCAGCAATTGTTATTACAGCCATTATTTGTTTTGTGGCCGGTTTTGAAAATGGATTATTTCCATACATATTCCAATCAACCCGCCAGTTTGCCCAAGGAGCAGTGTACGTCATTTACTTTGAGGCCCTTCAGAAATCATTACCGGCTATTGCATATACCGCCATCATAAAAATTGTGAGCTATGGTCTGGTATTTTTGCAATTTTTATTACCTCTATTAATTTATGCTGGGTATAGTTTTTTCAAAAAGTTTATTAAAACACCGCAAGATGTCATTAGATGGATGCTTCTGGCGGCTATGATATATATTTTATTTTCTCCATATTATTCACCACAGTGGATTATTTGGATACTGCCTCTCATGGTCTTAGCGCTAGGTGGCGGGAAGAAGATGGTATTATTAGTTGTTATTTATGATATCCTTAATTATTTACAATTTCCTGTAATTTATAATTTTGCTGGCCCATATTCCTTATCTCTGGATATTCTGGTATTAGCTAGAACTATTCTTTTTGTAATAATAATCTGGTTACTTGTAAATCGCATTAAAGACAGTAATAAAAACGTGGTAATCATCTGAAATATTTATTTTTTATCATGCTATAATAAATAATATTACCTTAAATCTTTTAAATGGCAATGGTTAAAAAAATCTTTCAATTAATAATCTTTATACTGGCCGGTTATTTTATAATCAGGGTGCTTCAAAATAACTGGTCAGAAGTGGAAGCAACGATTGTAAACATAAATATATGGTATATAATTATATCCATTGTAGTGATGTCTATTAGTTTTGTTTGGCTTGCTTATTGCTGGTACTGGGTACTTAAAAAGTATAAGATAAATTTGCCGTTTAGCCGGGCTTATTTATTGTATATGAAGGCTGCAATTGTGCGGTATATCCCAGGCAATATTTGGGGCTTAGCGGCCAAGACATATATGATGACGACCATTGGCCTCAAGAAATCAGAATCGGTTTTTGTAATGGTTTTTGAATCAGCCATCCTGCTTTTTAGCGGCATTTTAACCTATTTTATTACCATTGCCTATCTGGCAGATAGCTGGGCTATTAACTTTGGCCTGGGGATAATTGCGGTTTTTTTACTGCTTTTTTTAATGGTACCAAGTCGTTTTATCGGCTGGATCAGATTGCTTAAAAAAGATATTGTAATAAGGACTCTGCCGCCCATATTCATCGCAAGACTGGCTTTTATGTATATTTTTTATTGGCTGGTAACAGGCATAAGTATGTATTTCATTTTAGCCGCCTTGGGGTTAACGGATATGGATTCATTTATTACCGCTGTCGGAATATTTGCGGTCAGCTGGTCAATCGGATTTATTAGTTTAATTACCCCATCGGGGTTAGGGGTAAGGGAAGTGGCAATGGTTTACTTTTTAGGAAAAACCATAAATGTTTCAATGGCTGCAGCAGTTTCTGTTTTATCCAGAATTATTTTTATAGCAGGCGAGTTGCTTAGTTTTATGGCGGCAATTATTATTTATCATTTTAAGAAAAGGGATGGCTAATCTTCTTAAAACAATCACGAAAAAGGAAAAGATTTTTTTAGCAGTGATTTCCCTGCTGGTTATTTTAGTTATGGCTGTACCTTATTTATACGGGTATTTTTCTGCCCCGGACAATACAGTTTATACGGGCGTCCACCATTTAACACCAGGCGACACCAATGTATTCCAGTCAATGATTGAACAGACGAAGCAAGGCAATAATATTTTTATAAATTTATATACTTCGGAAGCGCAGCAGCGCCTTTATGTTAATCCTTTATGGCTGTCGGTCGGCTGGCTGGCAAAAATATTTGACTTATCCAGCTTGCTAGCTTTGCATTTAGCTAGATCATTATGGATAATAATATTTATTATTGTATTGTATTTATTTATTGCTTATTTTTTCAAAAGTAAGTCAAAACGCAAATGGGTTTTATTATTGGTTTTATTTTCTTCGGGCTTGGGCGTTTTTTTCAATCCATTTCTGTTTGATGTAAATAATATTTATGAGCACCCTACGGATATCTGGGTGTCTGAGAGTATTACTTTTTTAACGCTTTACCATTCTCCGCACCTGATTGCTTCTCTTACTTTGATTGTGCTGATATTTTTATTAATGCTATTGGCTTTTGAATATAATAAAAAGCGTTATAGTATTAGTGCAGGAGTTGCCTGCTTGTTCTTATTGTGGTTTCATCCCTTTAACGGGCCAACTGTTTATTTAGTGCTGGGCACGTATTTACTGGTATTGATGCTGTGGCAAAGAAAAATAATTAAATCATATATTAAGCACTTCTTGATATTATGCATAATTCCAGTGCCGGCTGTAGTTTACCTGTATTTAATCAGCCGTGCTGACTGGGTAATACGCACCTGGGCGGCGCAAAATATTTTACCTTCTCCCAGTGTTTGGATGTATATAATAGGTTATGGTTTTATATTGTTATTTGCTTTTTTGGGGGTGTGGATAACTTTTAAAAAGGCTGATAATAAGAAGTTATTCCTGGTAATCTGGGCAATTTTTTCAGCCATGCTTTTATACATCCCCTTATCTTTTCAGCGCCGGATGTCTGAAGGCCTGCACATTCCCCTATCAATCCTGGCTTTTTTTGGGATTTACTATTTGTATAAAAAAATAAAAACCAAACGCGAGCTATATGGATATTCCTTAATCATGTTTTTGATTATATTTCTACCCTTAACTAACTTTCAGATTTTAGGGCAGGATATCTATCTTTATACAACTAAAAAGGATTTACCATATTATCTTTATGAGGAAGAGGTAGCTGCTATGGGGTGGTTAAAAAATAATATTGGGGAGAAAGAAATAATTTTCTCAAGTTTTTATATGGGGAATTATATCCCAGCTCATAGTGGACGTATAGTTTGGATAGGCCATGGCCCTCAAACTATTGATTTGCCAACTAAATATCAGCAAAGCGAATGGTTTTGGCAGTCGGATAATGAGATACTTGAAAAGCGGAATTTTTTACAGGACAATGCCATAGATTATATTTTTTATGGACGCAAAGAAAAAGAGCTGGGTACTTATAACCCTGCTACTAAAGAATACTTGGAACAAGTGTTTATAAATTCTAAAGTAGAAATTTATAAAGTATTATAGGGCAGGGGGATATCCGGGCCGATTATTTTTTCTTCAGTAATATCCATGACTGCCGAACGTATACCGTCTAGCCCCATATAGCCTTTTATATCAACCAGCCTTAAATTGAGTTGGCTTATTTGCGGTTGAATCTCATTAGGAACAGTAAACCAATAATTTGTTTTAATGATCTTGTCAGGAGGCCAGTGGCTGGTCGGCAATAAACCGTAGCCTAAAGGGTAATACTTGGCAAATATTACTTCTCCGTTTTTATCTTCAGCCTGAAATTTAATTTGATAATTATCAGCAAGCTTTTTTTGCGCTTGCCAGAATAAACTAATAGCTAAACTATCATTCTTAGTTGCCTGGTCATTTATAAAGCGCCAGCCTAAATAAGTAATGGCGTCTCCAAGCGCAGCTTCTGAACCGTTAATCGCATGATCTGGTTGATCCATAATTTCATATAAAACGATTTTATTATCTGCATTTTTTTCATAAACAGCTATACTGTCATTAATATCTGATAAGTTTAAATTATTTTGTGAAATTAAGTCATGTATCCTGTCAGGGCCAGTAGAATAATTTTCTTTATAGCTGGAGATATTTTGTGACTGGAGGTGATAGATCAGAAAATCACCAAAATCAATAGCAATTTTATCAATATCAACAGGTATTTCATATGGTTCTTCAGAAAATTGTTTTTTGCCCTGGAATGAATAATGTAGCGAGTAAAGATGTGGCCGATTGGAAATATAAGGTAAAAAGCGAAAACTAGCCACTATAGCTTCATTTTTATTAGTATTATTAATAATTTTTTCATATTGGGTGGTATTATAACTTATTTTTGGTTTATTAAATAAGCCAATTATTCCCGGGATTATTGGACTAAAAGTCAAAAAGGAATAAATCACAGCAGCTATAAAAATGGTAGAAAATAGCAGCCGTCGTTTTAAGATGAATTGTTTTATCAAAGAAGCTGGCTGTTTTTTCCTATTTAATTCTTCCAGTGCGTATATAGCAGCGATAAACAAGAACGGGATAATCAGTGATAAGTAATGAGTTTGCAGGACAATAACACTGCTGGTTTGTATGAGCAAGAGCTGGATAAAGACCAGGCAGGCTGGGATGAGGTATTTTAGTTTCAAGAAGGGCAGTCCGGCCAATGGCAAGCAGGAGCCAATAACCAGAAAAAAGTTGTTAAGGCTGAAAATTTGTTTAATGACCAGCCAAGGCTGGGTAAATATATTTATTAGCATTTCCTGAATTGATCCGCCAAGCCAGCCATACATAGATAAGAATTTATAGCTACCTGACTGGTTGAGGTAGCCGGTCATATATATTGCGCCGATAAACCAGGCAGTGCTTATAATTATTGGCATTAAATACCAGGACCATTTTCGTTTTTCAATTAGTGCCAGTATGCCAAACATAAATATTACCAATGGCACATCTTCTCTTACCAAGAGCGCTAGGCAAGAGAATACCATAAAACAAAAAAACTTTTTCTGGGCATAGAAGTAAAATGTGAAGAGGAGCAGAAAAATAGCAAATGGCAGGATATGAAATTCAAAAAAATTCATATTAAGAATAAACGGATTTAACAGCAGAGCGACTGTAATTATCAGTGACCAGGTTGGTGAAAGCTTGCGTTTGGCAATCAGGTATAATGGCCAGGCCGATAAACCAATAAATACAGTTTGTAAAATCAGCAGCATGAAAGAGGACTGCCAGATATAATAAAAAGGCAATAGAATTAAAATAAATAATTCAAAATGATCCCCCAGATATGAATGAGGGTGGATGCTAAACTGGAATAGTTCGCCCTGTGTAGAATTGTAGAAAATCTGATTATAGATACCTAGATCAATAGCATTGTAGCCATAATTAAAAAATTTTACCGCTAGCAAGCTAATTACAACAATACAGAACAAAAAAATAGCCAGCCATAATATCCTTTTTTGATGATTTTCTATATATGAAGTAATTTTTTGAGTTTTCATTATATATACATTTTATCTTACATTTTTTTTAAAAACAAACCCCCTCACCTTTTTGACGGGTGAGGGGGGAATATATTATTAACTCTTTACTTTCAAAATTATGTTGTCCAGGTATTGGTGTTAGCAACGACGAAGATGACGATTGCCCAGGCTAGCAAGACAACAATTAGACCAATAACAGCAGCGGAGATGACTTTTTTAGCTGAAGCAACTTTTTCTTCATTACCGCCAGAAGTAAGCCATTGAAAACCGCCGATTAAGATCATGATGACAGCGATTAAGCCTAAGAAGCCCAGTACCCATTGCACTACGTTTACAACTGTTGATTCTAAATCAGCTGTGCCTAGTCCGAAAGTCGGACCATAGTTACCCGTGCCAACTTGAGCGGAAACAACGGCTGGAATGGCTAGGATAGCTATAGTTAATAATCCGCTGGCTAATTTTTTCATATATTTTTTCACCCCCTTTCGTAAAATTGATGAAAATTGATTGATGGTGAGATTATAAACCAAAACGTTAATTTTGTCAAATTTTAACCCCAACCTTTTTGAATTTCTTCAAAGAGAAATTTCAGAATTGAATAACTTAAAGTTATCACCAGGATTCCGATGGTGGCCCAGATTAGCGTATCCTTGGCTTTTTTTATCATATTGGGGTTGCCGCCTGATATCAATAATTCAAAACCGCCAAGTATGAACATAAATAAAGCAAATATATCCACTGCGGCCAAAGCAATCTGCATAACTCTAAGCATCACATCCAGGAGATTAATTGTTTTTCCGTCTTTTTCGCCTAACGGGTT
The DNA here is from genome assembly GCA_018816445.1 of Patescibacteria group bacterium. Classification (GTDB taxonomy): domain Bacteria; phylum Patescibacteriota; class Patescibacteriia; order UBA10025; family JAHIVO01; genus JAHIVO01. The sequence goes on along the minus strand of JAHIVO010000052.1, from coordinate 5,756 downwards.
AGGCAGTGACGGACCGGATGGGTCTGCCGCCTGGACAGTAGTGGGAGCAAATTGGACAACCACCAGCGAAATTACAAGAACGCTGGTACATAAGGTTATAAAACGGAATAGCTTAGCTTGTTTTTTCATATAAAATTAATTAAAATTTATTTTACGAACAGCCGGGGGTATGGTTACAATCCGAGTTGGCCCAAGTGCCGCCCAATATAAATTGGCAATAAATATTGGTCTGCGAATAGTCCAGATCATGACAGGTATAGGGAGGCACAAAACCGACTATACAACAGCCACCGTTTTTGCACCAATTACCGGAAAAATTATCGCATAGGCCTGCTTCAAAATATACAGGATTGCCGACTCTGTCTAGACAGCCTTTTTGTGAAGTGCCGTCTATGCACACATAGTCATTAGTGGTGTCTATACAGCATCCATTGGTGCAGTCAGCCTGGGTGCTGCAAGACCCGTCCCAATAATCACCGGTGCACTGATTTTGTCTGACATTATTAATACAGGACAGGTTGCCTGAGGGCAGGCAGCAGCCGGTTTTGCATTCAGGCACTTGGGTGATATTAGTGCAGCCGGCCGGAGGGTTGGCTGCATAGTTCCACTCGCGATAGGTCAAGTTTGAACAAGAGCCTTCAATTTTTCCATCAGTGCATGTCTCAACACAACAGCCATTAGCGCATTGTGCTTGTGATCCGCAGGCGCCAAATATAAAAGTACCGCCCTGAATTGTACAGTTTTCATCGGTAGTCTGGAAGCAATTTTCGTCTGTACCATCCGGATTGCCATTATCAATCACGCAGCAGCCTGAATTGCAGGCCGGGCAAGCGCCAGCTTGCCAGGTTCCATCGCAGTCAATTTTACCCTCCCAGCAGCTGGTTTGGCCGAGGCAGCAGCCTTGATTACATTCATCTACTTCACTACATCGCGTGTTGGCAAAAAATTGATCCGCGCAGTCAGTTGGTGAATTAACCGCTGAACATTTATCGGTGGCCACACAACATCCACTGATGCCACTGGGGGCGCCAACAATTTTACTCGGATCACACTGGCCATTAGCTTCACAGTTGTTATTATCATGGTGCGTAAATAATATATCCAAACAGCCCCTTGAGTTAGGTTTATAGCAAACATCATCTTTTTCTTGGTTAGGGACGCAGCAGCCGGCCTTAGCTGAATCGCAAAAAGCCCTGTCTTCCGGGTAGCAGCTGCCAGGACGCCAGCCTGAACCAGGGAAATCATCAGCATAAGCACTGGAGCACTCCTCGTCAGTAATTTCAACACAACCCATTGCCTTCTTGCTATCATAAGCAGGCTTATTAGGGACAGTACAGCATCCGGCATTAGGATTTGTAGAAGTAGGATCAGCACCGCCCCACCATTCCCTGGACCAGGGGGTACCTGGAAACACATTGGTACTGCCGGTGAGGGCAAAGACAACGAACATTGACCAGGCCCAGGCCAGGACAAGCATTATGATTATTCCCAGTATTACCGAGGTGGTCATTTTTTTCCCCTCATCAATTTTAGTTGGATTGCCGCCAGCCATAATCATATTAAAGCCAGCCCATATAAGCATGAGCATAGCCACGTATGGTAATATTTTCAGAGCTAAACTAGCCAGGTTTACAAAGAGCTGGATAAATGCCTCTAGGTCGCAATAGATTGGCGGATCCTGGCTTTTCCCCCATATTTCGTCTAGGCATTGTTTTGGCACAATTTCCCACCCCTCTTTGTAATATTCAACTGCCTGGGCGGCTTGCGGATGCGGAATCAACGTTAATACAAATGCCGTAAATATTATAGCTATAATTAATTGTAATGAAGGTTTGGACATAATATAGTTAGTATTCTTCTTGGATTTGCTTAGCTATTTTAGTGATGGCTTGATTAATATCAAGTTCGTCATTTTCAAGCACAGCCTGTATAAGCTCTTCAAAATGCTGTTCAGCTTCCAGCGGAGCCATGCCATGATACCAACTTTGGGCGGTGATAGCCTGCTCAGCCAGTTCAGTTAGGTCGGGATCAGTCAGCTGCTCATTAAGTACTGAACGCAAAGCGCTCATTTGGCCGGTAGTTTCAATGTAAGTTTTATTGCGCTCAGTTTCACTGGCATACATAAGAAAGTCCCAAGCCTCATCAATATTTGGAGTAGCCACTCTTTTAGAAACGGTATAAACCCAGTAGTTGGCGTAGTTTACTTCGTTCTGCGGATTTATCTGTGGCACCGCAGCAATGCCATAATCTATGCCTTTATTTTTTGCTTTTATCTCGTCTTCTATAAATTTATAACCAAATAAAAAAGCCAGCTTGCCGTCAGCAAAGTAGTCTATGGCATCAGGCATATATTCGTTCCAGGTGTAGACCGACTTATTGGTATCAGAGAAGTCAGTATAAAAATTTAAGGCGATTTCTGAGGGAAAATATTCTGAATCATTAGCCAGCGACAAGTGGAAACGAATATTGTCCCCTATATTCATGACAGTCCCGTTTTGAAGCATCAGCAGAGTGACTATATCCTGCGGCCTGTCAATATTGTTATAGGTGCCCATGGCAGTGCCTGCCCTAAGGATATTTTCCTGATCATCAATAATGGTAATTTTGGGCATGGCGCTGATGAATTCGCTCCAGGTTTTCGGAGGTTGGATTAGATGGGCCTTGCTTAACAAGTCCCTGTTGTAAAACATAACCAGGGTGTTGACGCCAAAAGGCAGACCGTAAACTAAATTATCTTTAACCACATCATTATATACAACATCTACGTAATCTCGTTTGATGTCACTGGGGGTAAGCGTTTTTTCAGTAATATCCTTGTAAATAGTATCTTTTTTGAACAATATTTGTCGTTGGCGGAAAAACGTGACTGTAATAGAAGCCGGCATGGGAGTAATAAACTGTTCTGAATATTTGTAAATCCATGAGTTTGGGAGGGCATATATGTCCGGACCAGTATCTGTAGCCCAGCCGTTTATAAGTCGGTCTTCATATTCTTCGTAGCGGAATTTTGAATAATCAATTTTTACATATGGGTGCGCATTTTCGTAAGCGCTAATAATTGGCTCGATATCTGATGAGTCATCCCATACCCCCCATATTTTTAAAGTGATATTTCCTGGAGGAGGATCAGTCTGAGATTGAATAATTATTACTACTACCATTAAAATAACCAGAGCTACACCACCTAAAATAACCACAATAAATGCCTTAGATAATCCGTGTAAGTTTTTTATCCGCCTAAACATGTAAAAAAATTATTTAATGGTTTTTAAATAATCTAATAGTGGCTGACGAAGGTCGTCTCGTCGTAGAGCAAAATCAATATTTGCCTTGAGGTATTCAAGCTTGCTGCCGGTGTCGTAATAAGTGCTGTTTTTAATTTCGCAAGCATAGACCGGATCACTCTTCATCAGCTCTTTTATGGCGTCAACCAACCATAATTCTCCGTCTTTGCCGGGTTTTATATTTTTTAAATGCTTCATAATAGCCGGGGTTAAGACATATCCGCCATGGGTAGCCAAATTGGAAGGAGCTTTATCCGGTGCTGGTTTTTCAACAATATCTAAAATTTGATGAATATTATTTTCTACGTGTTTAATTTTTGCAATGCCGTATTTTGAAACATCTTCTTTGTTCGGAATCCGCACGGCACTTATAACCGAACAACCAAATTTTTCATATACTTCCAGCAATTGTTTTAAGCGGGGAGGCTGGCTATAAAAGAATTCATCGCCCCATAATACTGCAAAGGGCTCATCGCCGATAATATGGCTGGCAGAAAGAACGGGCGTAGCATTACCATAAGGGCCCTTTTGCCGGATGTAAATAAAGTTGGCCATTTTGGGGATACTGCGAATTTCCTTGAGCTTCTCGGTTTTACCGCTTTCCTCCAGCTGTTTTTCCAGTTCGTATGAATAGTCAAAATGATCCTCAAGAGACCTTTTTTGCCAGCTAGTAACTATAATAATATCCTTAATGCCCGAGGCTACAGCTTCCTCAACTACATACTGGATTATTGGCTTATCAACGATAGGCAACATTTCTTTTGGCTGTGCTTTGGTAGCCGGTAGGAATCTGGTGCCAAATCCAGCGGCTGGGATAACAACTTTAGTAATTTTTTTCATATTTTTAGAAAAAGTTGCATTTATTATATAACAAAATCGCTAAAATGTAAAATCATTTAATATAGGGATATGATTTAATATTTTTTCACCTATCCCTTCTGATTGCACGCGCGGCTGGCAATAATCAAAGGACTTTATTGGCAAAAGATTAATTTTTTTTATTTCATTGTTTTGGAAAATAATTTCAGCTATAGCGCTTTCCCTGGTAGGCTCTGACCACATTTGGTCAAAAATAAAATTGCCCAAACTATATATGATATAGCCTTGTCCATAATATTCGATGGGCTGTAAAACATGAGGATGATGGCCAATAACCAGTTTAGCCCCGTTATCAATGGCGGTGTGGGCAAAATCAATTTGTTGTTGGCTAGGCTGTGGACTGTATTCATTGCCAGCGTGCATGGAGATGATTATTACATCAGCTGAATTTTGTAAGTATTTAATATCTTCAATTAAAATTTCATGTTTCATGAATAATGCCCCGGCACGTTGGTCAGTAGCTTCATCGTACTGTGAGGTAAAAGTATTGTCAGTATATGCCAGGAAGCCAAATCGAGTGTTTTTTGTCTGAATAATAGCCGGTTGCCTGGCTGCCTGCAGGTTTTGTCCAGCGCCAGTGTGGGCAATATTCAGTTGCTCTAAATTTTCAATGGTACTGGCGATTCCTTCGGCTCCTTGGTTGTTGATATGGTTATTAGCTAGTGAGATGACGTTGAAGCCGCCGTAGTCAAGTCCTTCGCCAGATTGTGGAGCCGCTCTGAAGACCATGCCGTAGGCTTGTACAGTGAGCCCTTTAATCAGCGGAGCTTCCAAGTTGCCGAAAACAATATCGCCAGTCGTGGTTGCCTGGTATGTTTCACGGAAGGGGTATGCCCAGTCATTATAATCAATCATTTTTTGTTCAACAGTCCTGCCTAGCATGATATCCCCAACAGCGACTAATTTTATTTCAGGCTCTGTAATTTTTATATAAGGCGCAGTTTTTATTGTATAGAGCTGAGGATTAGAAAATTCTTTCGCCTTAATATATGACCAGCCAAAAATTAAAAAACTGACTATGGCTAAAATACTTATTATTAGTTTGGCAATTTTCATATATGAAAATTGTAAGTTGGATATTATTCAAAAAGTTCGATATTACCGCCGGTATGGAGGAATAAGATTTTTTTGTTTTTAAATTTACCTTGCTGGCAGTAGTTAATTAGGGCAGAGGCTGCTTTACCGGTGTAGACGCTGTCTAATAATATTCCTTCTTGTCCGGCAAATATTTCAATAGCCTGCTCAGCAGCTTCGGTTTTAGCGCCGTATTTTTCGCCTAAATAAGAATCATCAATAAAAATTTTATCCTTTTTTATTGATAGTTTAAACAGGTCAGCGGTTTGCAGGGACAGATTATAGACAAATGGAAAAAATTTAACTGCTGGTTCAGCCACAGAAATCCCGATTATTTTACCAGGCCAATCAGTTAAAGCCTGCCCCACTACTAATCCGGCTTGTGTGCCGCCTGAGCCCGAAGCATGAATAATTACCTCAAAAGAGATGTTTAGTTTTTTGCAATCCTCCAGTATTTCAAAAAAAGCATCAACATAGCCAAGAACCCCTGTTGGTACTGAGCCACCAAAAGGCAGGCGA
>JAHIVO010000051.1 GCA_018816445.1 Patescibacteria group bacterium | reverse complement strand
TTCAAATCCTGTCTCCCCGACCATATTTCAGAATTTACCTAATGAAATTCATTTAGTAATTATAATCCATTACCGTAAAGCAGGCTTGTCCCGCATATTTGAGCGAAGTGAAAATTGTGGGTTCACCCGATTATTCAATCGGGTACCCAGTCGAATGACTGGGCAAATCCTGTCTCCCCGACTCAGTCGAAACCGCCTCAGATTTAATTAAACTCGGGCTGAACAGGAACGAGGAGCTTTCCCACCACACCCATTATATAAATTAATATGAATCTAAAAAAATTCCAACGCAACGATTGGGACAACCAATGGGCCGGCACTTGGAGTACTTTGTCGTTCTCATACTGGGCGCCCATGTATTCGCGACAGCCATTCAGCCCGCATGTAAAAAAATACGTTTCTCCAGACAATCATTGTCTGGAGAAACGGAAAAAGCGCAGCCTACCAGCCGCTAAATGATAAAAAAATATTCGGCCAAAACCTGGTACTGATTATAAAAAAAGACAAGCAATTCATACCAAAACTTTGCCGCACGCTTAAAACGAAGACAGATAAATTTTTAAGACTGGCAAAAAAAAGTCTTAAAAAAGATGTTGATTTCAAAAAATATCTGTCTATACAAGCAGCTTTGCTGGATTATTATATCTTCCATATTGAATTAAAAGTGCTAGTCGACTATTTGCCGCCTAAACTTTTGAAAAAATATTTTAGACAGCTGGAACAAGCCAGAGTTTACGCCGAGCCAGTTTTTAAGCTTTCCGAAGAATATATGCGCGCTCTGGCAGAAATTCACACCCGCAAAACTAAATACCCTGCCCACTACATACTATCCATGCTCAATAATGAATTTGATTATTATCTGCAAAACGGAAAACTGCCACCATTATCAAAATTAAAACAAAGATATCGCGCTACGGCCATATTATGCAATAAAAGTACAGTAACCACCTTAATTGGTAATGACGTTGATAGGATTGAAAAAATATTACATTCTAAGACAGAAAAAAATATTATTAAAGGTGCCACTGCCTATCCCGGCATTGTTCAGGGAAAGGTTAAAATTGTACCTGACCCCCGTCAGGCAGGCAAATTTAATAAAGGCGACATACTAGTTGCCGGCATGACCCGGCCTGACTACCTGCCGTTAATGAAAAAAGCCGCCGCTTTTATTACTGATGGGGGAGGCATGCTCTGTCACGCTGCTATAATAGCCAGGGAACTGAAAAAACCCTGCGTCATCGGCACACAGAATGCTACCAAAAAACTAAAAAATGGCATGCGGGTAAAAATTCACGCTTCTTCACAGGGCTTAATTAATATAATAAATGCCTAAGCAGAAAAAAAATCTACACTTGATTATAATTTTAGTGATTATTTTAATTGTAATGATTAGCTTAATCCAAATTTTCCTGAATACCTCCAGTTCACAAGAAAAAAACTATTATACCCAAAATAATAAAATTGCTCTATATATTGATGAATACTTTTTATTAAAGCACCTGCAAAACAATGATAATAAGTACAATGATGTAAAAATTACCAGCACCTTACCTGATACTTATTACTCAACCACGCCTTTTAAAAGACTGCTGAACAAGACTATCTATACTTCTGATTTATCACTAGAACTAAAAAATGAAATTAATAGCAGCAGTAAAAACAAATATTATGAAATTAATGATAAATACTTAGTCTACCTGGAAGATGACTGGGATGATGTTATGTTAAAAGCCCTATACTGTGATGTGCTGGGTTATAATAATGAGGATTTCCAAACCCTATTTTCGCTTAGGGATTACACGGGCGATTATTATGATACCCATGTTTATTTATCATTATTATTTTTAAATGCCAATAATTGTTTTCTAAATAATGATATTAATAATCAACTGGCTTCAATACGGGATATTTTATTAAAAGCTCAATCTGATGAAAAAGAATTCAGTGATTTATTTGCCGAAAGGATTGTTATGCTTTATTGGAGCGGGCAGGGTGATCAAATAAAGGAGGAGTGGATAGATATTATTAAGCAAGCCCAGAATAAAGACGGCGGCTGGCCAGTAAAAGATTCTTTTTTAACCGGTTCCAATCCCCATACCACCGGCCTGGCTTTGCTGGCCCTGCAGTATTACAGTGAAGGTAATAGTAAACAGTTAATATATCTGGACAACTAAATGAATTTCTACGATAAAGTATATTATCTGGTAAAAAAAATTCCCCGCGGCAAAGTAGCTACCTATGGGCAAATCGCCGCCTTAATTGGTTCACCACGCAGTGCACGCATGGTCGGTTGGGCTATGCACGCCATGGACGGCGGGCGCTTAGAAGAGATTCCCTGGCAAAGAGTAATTAACCGGGAGGGAAGAATCAGTACAACTTGTGTAGTGCATCCACCCAACCAACAAGCTAGACTGCTTAAAAAAGACAGTGTTAAAATAACAAAAAAAGATAATAATTTTTTTATTGACCTAAATAAATATCTGTGGCAACCTTAATAATACTATAAAAAAACCGAGCTCAAGTAGTAGCTTGAGCGAGGAAAAGGAGAAATGGTATGCAGGGTGCAGCTTTCAAATTTATTGGAAGCGGAACCCGAAATACCATTTAGACGTGCGGGTATAGTATAGTGGCTATTATGTCAGGTTTCCAACCTGAAGACACGGGTTCGATTCCCGTTACCCGCTTTGAAATATATAACAACAATTTAGGGTTCGCCTGCCCCGCAAACCGAACACAGTGAGGTTTATGCGGGGATTCCCCCTATCCGCTCCAAATTTTCATCTATGTATACAGTCTACATTTTGAAAAGCCAAAAGGATGGTCGCAGCTATGTTGGTTATTCAAGCAATTTACATCAAAGACTAGAAGCTCACAATAGTGGGAAAGTACTTTCAACTCGGAATAGACGCCCACTCAACTTGTTGTATAAAGAAGAGTATGCTACATCATCAGAAGCGAAAGCTCGAGAAAAATGGTGGAAAAGCTATCGTGGACGCCGGGAAATGAAAAAATTTTTTAATTGAAAATTTGGAGCGAGGCTCGTTTCGCACAAAGTGCGAACGGCCCGCTTCAAGTAATTTACTCCTCTACTATGTCCCACAGCGCCTCAAACATGGCGGCTTGGGTTTGGGCTAAAATATCACTTTCAATAACTAGGGCCACTAAATCTTTTTTAAAAGAAAAATAAGCAATCTTATTTTTCCAGATAAAGATCAGCCCGTGGAACTTGTATGAATTGGGAATGATCCTGACTGCGCGCAGCTGCTCCGGGCCTAGACGCTGGCGCTCGCGGGCTTTTTCGGATTCACGCAAAATTACCCGGGTGGGAATTTTTCTTTTTACACGCTTGTCAACAAACTTCTGAAAATCAGGAATTATATTGAATAAATCTACGGCTGAATTAAAAGCCATCAGTTCTTTGGCTTCATCCAATATTTCATTTAAAATCAGTTTCATGCTTTCTTGGCCTTGATAAAACCTAACTGTCGGCCTTATCCGCGCTTCGCCGTACAGCGCATTGAATTCGGGCAGAGCTTGAACCAGCCTTTCTATATTCTCTCTAGCAAATCGTATTACTTTCTTAGGATCTTCTGCAGTAAAATATTTAGCTTTCTTTTTCTGGAAAGTGGTAATAAACCTCTGCCTTTGCAAACCGGTTAATACTTCATAACAGGTGGAACGGGCCAGCTGGGCTTTTTGGCTGATTTTCTGCACTGAAGCCGAACCCAACTCTAAACAGGCTAAGTAAACTTTAGCTTGTTTTTCAGTTAAACCGTATTGTTTTAGGATATTTTCGAGATTCATGATTGGTTATAGATATACAGCGCGCGTTAAACTTCCTAGCGACTTTAGTCGCGTAGTGTGCTGCTTAATACCATACGCCACTAAAGTGGCTGAGAAGAAATGAGAGTACAATTATAAATTATCCCCAATCTGTCGTCCAAACCGACGTCATTCATATGCTATAATATTACCTTAAATTAGCCAAAATGTCAATATGTGGATAAAATATTGCCGTTTTTATTGACGCCCTTAACTGAGCTGATATAATGAGCCGTTAAAAAGA
>JAHIVO010000050.1 GCA_018816445.1 Patescibacteria group bacterium | reverse complement strand
TGTTTTAGGCACACACTTATGGCGGTTTTAGTTATTATATTCCGCCAGGTATTGATTCGGTGTTTTATTGTTTAAACCACAGTGCTGTAGATCATTGTAGTACATATTCCACAGTTTTAATTTGTAGGCCAGTTCTTCAATTGTATCATACGTAGTTTGCTCATAAAACGTTTCCTGATCGCTCCTATGTGATCTTTCCACCTTGCCGTTCTGCTGTGGTTTGCCCGGATCAATACAAGTAGTGGATGATATTTAGTTTTTGGCAGAGTACGTCAAAGGCATGCAGCTTAGGGTTAAAAGGATCAGACGACTTTTGGTAGCCAGTATAGCGGTTAGTGAAGTAACTGCCATTGTCTGTTTTAACCGCCCTGATCCTGAACGGGATAATCTTAATTAAATCTTTTAAGAAGCCAATAGCCGAAGAGTTAGAGTAATCCTCGTAGATTTTCAGGTATCTCCACCGGGAAGCACAGTCAATGGCCGTGAACTGGTAATACTGCCTTTTTTTAACCAAATGAGGCACATATTTAACATCTATCTCCACTAATTCGCCGGGTGTTAAAGGAACTTTGATATATTTGTATTTTAGCTTCCTGGTCCGGTATTGCCTGGTTAGTCCATTAACCTTTAAAATTTTACCGACCGTTCTGACGTCAATCTTGATTCCCTCTCTGGTCAAGTCGTCAACTAGCTTAAAAGCGCATTTTTTGTTTTCATTCCTTAGCTCAATGACTCTTTCCTTGATTCTAATAGGAGTTTCTCCGGGATGGCTCTTAGGCTTAGTGGATCCTGGTTCTAAACCCTTATCACCATACTTCTTGTAGTTGGCCACCCACCTCTCTAAAGTTCTTTTCCCGTAAGGATAAACCTTAGCCAGATCTTTAAGTTTAATTTCTTTTTCTATGATGGGCATAACCCATCTTAAGCGTTCCTCCTTAATTGTTTTTGACATATTTACACACATATTTATCTAGGATAACTACTACCCTAGAAAACCGCCATATGTATGTGCACATTACCGTTGATTATTGACGCAACTGTAATTTCATGCTATAATTAGTAAAGAAAGTTTAGATTTATTATAGGTTTAGTGCCTATATGTATGTTTTTTTTGATGGGGAGAAACTATATAATTACCTTAAAGACGTTTATAAATAGACTGCCTATAATATTTAGGTAATTTTTTTTAATAATAATTTACATAAAAACTATGAAAAAAGTAAAAAAAATTATAACCGTATCCGGAATTTTTATCCTGATCGGCGTGGGATTGTTTATGACCAACCCGCAAAGAGTCCAGGCACAGACAGTTTCCATCACTGGCAGTCTTTTAGAGCCTGATCTAGCCACGGCTGTGGCAAGTGCTACGGTATATTTGCATAACGCCAGTTATTCTTATCAGAATTACGGCTGGACTGACGAGAATGGATTTTTTGAATTATATGATGTAGTGGCAGGAAATTATACACTTGAAATCTGGGCTTATGATGATACATATTTTGATCCGGAGCCTTTTAATATTTATTATGACGGAATCGGCGTACATGCCTTAGGCACCTTACTTCTGCAGGAAGCTGCTATTCAGGTAAGTTTGACTTTATCCGATGGCGTAACCGCAGTGCCTAATTATTACGTTTATCTGCATGATGACAGTTATTCAATTTGGATGAGCGAAATGACCAACGCCAGCGGCGTAGCTTCTTTCGGTCTAAATACCTACGGGACTTATACAGTAGCGATGTGGGATAAATACGCAGGAGAATCACCGCCCGATGAATTTACCATAACTTATAATGGCAGCCAAATTTCTATGTCAAAATTATTTAAGGCGCCTAATGTTTACGGTTATATCAAAAAACCCGGCGGGGCAACCTGCGACAGCAGTGAGTGTTCCATCAACTTTTGGGACAACAATTGGTTGCATTCTTATTATGCCAGCCCGGACGAAAATGGATATTTTAGTTTGAATATTAATTATAGCGCCACTTATTTTTATCGCATTGATTATTGGGGTAGTGAAAATTATAATGCTCCGGAAGAATCCACAGTTTCTATTAAGTCAGGCCAAAATAACAATTTGGGTAATTTATTTTTAGTCACGCCAAATATTACCGGCAAGTTTGTTGACCAAGAGGGCAATGGGATTGCCAACGCATGGGTGGATTTTCATTCTGCCAACTGGATGTATTACCGGGGAGACTCAACCGCTGATGATGGTACTTTTGGCTTTTCAGTAAGCACTAATGGGACGTATTATGTTGATTTCTGGATTGATTCCTGGACTTACCCTGATTATGCGGCACCAGCGACTCAGACAGTTACTTATTCCGGTGCAGCGGTTAATCTCGGCAATATTGAGGTTGGCACCCCGGCCATGAAGCTGAAAGTTACTAATGCTGCCGGTGAGCCGCTGACCTGGGCCAACGTGGATGTCCACGATTCAAACTGGAGCATGAATGGCAGCTATTGGGGCTCAACCGATGAGAGCGGGGTGGCGGTAATCAATAAAAGTTTAAGTTCCGGGAACTATTATGTAAGAGTAAATCCTCCCTGGGATGCCGAAGGGCTGATTTCATCTGACGAAATACTGGTAAGCCTCACACAGGGTACTACTAATTTAACTTATTATAATACTCCAATTAAGCTAGGTACTGCCAAAAAGACGATTACCGGTACAGTGAAATATCCCGATGGCCAGCCGGTTGATAATGCCTCCATAGATACATGGGCCATGGGCGGCATGTATGGAGGCTTTGCACATGGCGAGACTAATGCTAATGGTCAATATTCGTTTTTGGTTGGGGCTGGTGAGTATCAGGTAAATATTTGGCCCAATTGGGGCATGGAGGGCGAGGAGCCGGATTGGGGTTCGCCGGGACCGCAGGTAGCTGAATTCAATGAAAGCAATAGTGTGGCTGAGACGGAAACGATTAATTTTATTGTGGCTGAATATAATGCTATTTTAAAAGGGAAGGTGGTTATGCCGGACGGCACAGCGGTGACTAATGATTTGCAAATCAGTATTGATGCCTGGGAAAAAGCTGGTTTTACTGGTAATTGGGACCAAGCTGATAGTAATGGTAATTTTTCATTGAATGTGGCGGGCGGCCGCACTTATGAAGTACATATATGGTCCTGGGGTATGATGGGAGATTCGGAATATTCCGGCCCGACAATCAATCCGACTAAGGTCGGCGACGGAGCTACGGTCAACCTCGGAACCTTAAGACTGGTTGAAAAAACTTCTACCGTGACAGGCAAGGTTACTGATACTAATGGCCAACCTCTGGAAGGCCAGTATATAGACGCCTGGGCAACTTCTGCTATGGGCTGGGGTTCTACGATGACTGATTCAGAAGGTGATTATTCCCTGAAATTGTTTCCTGGTAATTATATGATTAATGCCAACCCGTCATGGGAGCAATCAGAATCAGGTGCCAGTTATGTGGCCATACAGCCTCCACAAGAAGTGTCTGCTTTGGCTAATTCAACTACCCCAAACATAAATTTCCAGCTTGGTATTGCTGACGCTACGATTAAAGGGCACCTGGAAGATTCGGATGGAAATTTAATTTCTGGAGTCTGGGGGTGGGTTAATGCTTCAAATTCCCGGGATACTTATATGACCGGTGACATGTGGTATGGCGGCGGCATGCTGGGCGGACCATTAAACGGCGGCCAGTTTGAGATTAAGGTACCAGCCGGGAAATATAGCCTAAACGTATTTATGGACTGGAATGGCGACTATACCCAGGAATCAGAAGTGACTGTCAATATTGAATCAGGTGATACAAAAGATGACGTAGTCATCACCATGCTGCCAAATAATGCCACTATTGAAGGAAAATTTGTCGATACAGAGGGTAATACTGTTAACAATATTTGGGGCGAGGTTTTTGCCAAACGCCCTGAGGGTGGGTCAGCTTATGGCTGGATTGAATGGAATGGCACGTATTCCATGAGGGTAGCAGCCGGTACTTGGAATTTGAATTATTACATTGATCCATATTCCGGAGCTGCCTATCTGCCTTCCAATCTTGAAGAAAAATCAGTGACTGTTGGAGAGGATGAAACATTGACTCTAAATTTCACTTTATTGGAAGTTGACTCTGAAATATCAGGCGTGGTTCAAGATCAGTCCGGCCAGGCGATTGAAGGAGCCCATGTCTTTGCTTCGCTTGATTATGCCGGCTACGAAAGGGATACGGCTTATGACCATTATGGTTTTAATTCTATGGAAGCCACCTCTGATGTTAATGGAGCTTTCAGCATATTTGTTCCGGAGGGTGAATATTACCTAAATGCCTCCTTACCACCTGAACTCGGGTATATTTTTACCGGCGCCCAGCTGGTTTATACTTCACCCAATGAGCCAGCCGAAAATGTGGTTGTTGTCTTTGAGTCAGCTAATTCTCAGATTACAGGCACGGTCAGCCTTGACGGCTCTGAAAATGAGGCCTTTATATACGCCTATACTGATACCGGCGGTTATTCCGAAACTACCACCAGCGATGGCGAATTTATCTTACCTGTAATCAGCGGTGAAACCTGGGTTATTGGCGCGGTTGATGAGCAGGGCAATTCATATTATCTTTCTGACCAGCAGGAAGTTGAAGTAGCTGATGAGGCCGGCACCCAGGAGGATCTTGAGCTTGAGTATCAGGGTGAAATGCCGGATCCGGTAAGTACTACTTTTGACGCTACTGTGGCAAAAAATATTGAATTATCCGACGGCATGCAGCTGGAAATCCCGGCCCGTGCTCTGGACACCGAGAATAATGTGACCGTCACCGTGGAACCAACCGCAGATATGCCCTACCAGGCCGGCGCCCAGCCTTTAGCTGGCTATGGGTATGAGCTGGAAGCCAGGGATAGCAATGGTGGTTTGATTAGCAATTTCAATTCTAATGTTACGCTAGTACTGCCGTATGACGAAGACATTATTGATGATATTGGCTTAAACGAGGAAGATGTCGGAGGCGAGTACTTTAATACCACTTCCGGTGTGTGGCAAGAGCCGACTTCAAATATTACGGATGAGGCTAATAATACCTTGACCGTGGCTACTAACCACTTTAGCGCTTTCAGCGCAGTCGCGCCAGGGAGATCTATGATGACAGCCGCTGACCAAGATACATTAACTGTTAATTTAAGCAACCCAGTTAATAATGCCATTGTTACCTCTGACTCAGTCCTAGTTAGTGGCACTGTTTCCAATGCCGGAGCAATAGTCACTATCAGGCTGAATGGCGTAAGTGTTGGCGCCGTGGTTGTTGATGAGTCTGGTTCGTTCACCAGTAGCGTAAGCGGCCTGGTTGAGGGGAATAATGCAATTGCCGTTGATGCTGTGCTGGGCTTGCTAAGCGCGTCTACGGTTGAAAGAACAGTTGTATATGCAGGGGAAGACGGGTCTGCTATTGATGCTGTTACCAATATCCAATATGATATTGTAGTTATGACTAATGAAGATTCTTCTCCTCATGTCCGTGTATTTGATACTGAAGGCAACTTAGTATCCCAATTTTTCGCTTTTAGCCAGAGCTATCGGGGCGAATTCAGGGTAATTACTGCTGATGTGGACGGTGATAATCAAATGGAAATAATTGTTTATCCGTATGGTGATGGTTATGGGCCGCAGGTCAGGATTTTTGAAAAGGACGGCACTTGGCTTGCTCAAACCATGGTTTTAAATGAAGGCTATCGACAGGGTATTGCCTTGGTTAATAATATTGATATTGACCAGGACGGCAGTCAGGATTTCGTTATTGTTCCACGTGGTCAGGGCGGCGTTAACCTAAGGGCTTATAAGTATAATGCTGACACTGAAAGTATTGATTTATTGGCCTGGACTATGGCTTATGAAGATACATATCAGGGTGAAGTAAATATGGCTACAGCTGACGTAACTGGCGACGGTAATATTAATATTATAATATCGCCGTTAGATGGTGGGCCGAATGTAAGGATTTATAGTTATGATTCGGACACGCAATCCTTGGAACTTGATGGCTGGTTTATGGCTTATCAGGAAGAATTCCGCCAGGGCGTATTAGTCGCCACCGGGGATGTTAACGGCGATGGCACAAGGGATATTATTACCTACCCGGAGGAAAATGGTGGCCCAAATATCAGAGCCTACACCTACAATAGTGAAACGACTGAATTTGAGTTAATTAATTGGATAGAGCCTTATTCCGATACCTATCGCGGTTCCCTGTCCGTAAAAGTGGCTGATCTTGATAAAGATGGCCAGTCAGAAATTATTACCGTGCCAGCTACAAATGGCGGACCAAATCTCCGCGTCTACAGCTATGATGCAGAAGCCGGGACATTTGAGCTAATGGATTGGGAAATTGTTTATGCTGACGATTTTAGGGGTGGTGTTGGTATAGCAGTATCAAATTTGGATGGCGATGATTACCGGGAGGTAGTAGTCTACCCATTGAAAGCCGGCGGACCCAATGTGCGGGTTTATGAATATGATGCAGAGGGAAGCTTAACCCTTATGGATTGGGCATTAGCTTATGCTGAGGATTTTCGCGGGGAGATGTCAGTAAAAGTAGCTGATCTTGATGGAGATGGCGTGTCTTCTCTAGTAATAACGCCGTTGAATGAAGGCGGGCCTAACTTGAGAATATTTGATATTGTTGATGAAGAGCTTACCTTAAGCAGCTGGTTTATGGCTTATAATGAATCTTTTAGGGGTGGTGTGCTGACAAAGTTTATTAATTAAATTATAGTTTTTATCTGTTAAACTCCTCTCTTTCTTTAAAGAAAGAGAGGAGTTGCTTTTTAATTGGTGTATGATAAAATTGTTTTAACAAAGTTCTTTGATATTGCGAGGAGGACAAATTGCAGGATGAAATAATTATCTCTGTCGATGCTATGGGGGGTGACCATTACCCTGCTGTGCCGGTTCATGGGGCGGTTTTAGCTCTACAAAATCAAGATATTCCAGACCATGTTTTTTTTGAGTTGATAGGTCGAGAACAGTGTATCAGGGAAGCGCTAGCTAGCCAAGGGCGAAAGTGGCTTAACCATCCTCGATTGCTTGTTGTAAATGCCACTCAGGTTATTGAGACCGATGAATCTCTAAATTCCGCGCGGAGTAAGCGTAATTCTAGTATGCACGTGGGAATTACACGCCAGACTCAAGGATTGTCACAGGCATTTGTATCCGCTGGCAATACTGGTGTGCTAATGGCGTTATCGACGATCAAGCTTAAGTTGGTACCGGGTATCACTAGGCCAGCTATGACCGCGATTATTCCTACTGAAAATGGCGATTGCGTCCAAATGGACTTGGGTGGTTCGGTTGACAATATAGCAGAGCAGCTAGCCCAGTGGGCTGTAATGGGGAGTCTTTACTCAAAGTTCGTTATTGGCGTTGACAATCCCAGGATTGGTTTAATGAATGTTGGCAAGGAGGATGGCAAGGGAGATAAACTGCGCATTGAAGCTTTCCGTTTTCTGATGGCATTAGACGAAGCCGGGATTATTAACTTCGCTCGTAACATCGAGGGAGATGACATTCTCATAGGGAAAACCGATGTAGTGGTATTCGATGGCTTTACTGCCAATGTCCAGCTTAAGATGATAGAGAGCATTATACCGCGCCTTGAAAATTCTCTTAGGAAGACATTAAGAGAGGGGTCAAGGGTTCAGAAGCTCATCGCAGCCCTTGCGCTAATGTTGTTAAAACCAACTCTCAAGACAATTAAAGCGCAATTTGATTATCAGCGATACAATGGAGCGCCATTTTTAGGCTTATGGGGAGTATCTGTAAAGGCGCATGGCAAATCTACGCCGCTTGCCTTTATGTATGCTATTCGTAGAGCTTATCTGATGGTTGAGCAGGATGTTACCAGCAAGATCCGTGATAACATTGGTGGGATTGCTGATATTCTGGCTAAAGTTCGAGCACAAATCGAGAGAGAGCGATAACAAAGAAGTTGAGTTTATAACACTCAACTTATAAGGTCTTTGATAAACGTCTGAACATCTGTTCAGACGTTTTTTATAAGTTAAATTGTATAGGCGTTATTATCTGTCCCAGCCATTTATGGGCCAGTTCAGTCAGGTGAGGGGCAATATCGCTAAAGTAAAATTCGTGATTGCTGTTTTTTGCCAGTTTTTTTTCAATTTCCTTATTTTTTGCCAGGTATTTTTTAATTTCCTGGGCAACTTCTTCAGCCGGATCTACTAATGTCACCTGTTTGCCCATTTTTATTTGGATAATTTCTTTGAGCAACGGGTAATGAGTACAGCCTAGAATTAGAGTATCAATATTTTGCAATTTAAGGTGATATAGATACTTTTTTGCCACCATTTTTGTGACTGGTTTGTCTGTCCAGCCTTCTTCAGCTAGGGGTACAAAAAGAGGACACGCTTTACTGATTATTGTGTAGCCGTTTTGGTGCTGTTTAATTTTATCCTGATAAACATTACTTGAGGTAGTAGCCCGGGTACCGATCACGCCAAGGCGTTTGTTTTTTGTGACTGCCACAGCTTTGTTAACAGCCGGGGTGATTACTTCAAAAATTGGCACACCTTCAAATTGCCTTTTTAGTTCTTCAGCAGCCACGGCAGAAGCCGAGTTGCAGGCCACAATTATTATTTTAGCTCCTTTATCGAGTAGGAACTTAGTATCCTGGATGGCATATTTTATAATTGTTGATTTACTTTTATTACCATATGGGGTGCGGGCCGTATCACCAAAATATACCATTTGATATTCTGGCAGATGTTTTAAGACTTCTTTAACGACGGTTAAGCCGCCAATACCTGAATCAAAAATTCCTATCATTTATTTTCTAGTTAATTGAATCTGTTAATTGAATCTATAGTATAGTTCTGATGAAAAGTTTAGTCAATGAAATTGTTCAAAATTGTGGTTTGGCCATTATTATCAGTTACCCGGACTTCTGAACCGTTATTAAATACTTGCCAGATAATTGAGTTTTTATCATTGATACCTTGTAATTCTTCCCAGGAGGTTATGTCCAGGTTTTTCATTATAAGATTATGCCTGACCAGATCATATTCTTGAGATATGGCTGGCAGCTGGCTGTAATCGCCGGAAAAACCATCCTCAGTTTTAAAAATTACATGTGGAATACTAGTAGCATAGCCATAAGCCGCTGCTTTAAAATTCCAATGCTGGTTTTGAGGCATGTCATAGATACTATAAACTTGCGGCATTAAAATGTGTTTAATAACAATGCGATTCAATCCTTGGGGCACAACTGGACCGCCGAGGTCGCCGGTTCTAATGGCGTCAAAAGTGTCCTGAAAAAGAGGATGCACACCAAAACCGGAAATAAAAGCATCTGGCTTAATTTGTTTGGAAGTATCATAGAGCCATTTTAATGCGAAGTGAAGGTAATCACCGCCGCGGCCAATTTGAGAGTCGTGGTACTGGGAAGTGAAGTCCGCTGAATTATTAAAATGCTGAATAAAATCCACCTTTAGGCCATCGGCATTATATGCATCTGGGTCATCAGATAGTAAAATTCTAAGCACATCTCCCATATATTCACGGAATTCAGAATTAGTGTAGTCAAAATGGCCGTTAACTAAATAATCTTTATGTTTCTTATATATTGTACTGGCGCTGTTAACCGTAAAAGGCATGAAGTGCAGGATTACCTTATATCCCCTGGAGTGCAGGTCATCAATAAAACCGCGAAATCCATTTTCTCCAGTATAAATATCAGGATCATATTCCCAGTCGCCATAAATATTTTTACCTGCCCAGCCTTCATCTATGATGATTGTGCCTATACTAACATCTGCTGATTCAATTTTATCAAGAGCCGCGTATACTTTATCAGGCTGGGGGCTGGTGAGGTCATGTGATTCAAACCAGGTACAATAAATTCCTTTTGTCCACCAGTCATAAGATTGGTATTTGTTTGTAGGAATTATGTTTTCTTTTTCCAGTGCCAGGTAGTATTCCTGAAATCCGTTAAATAAATTGTCGCTGTTGAAAAAAGCAATGATTGCTGGTACCCCCTGTTTGGGTTCATTGGCTTTTATGCCAGTAGCGCTGGAAATATTGGCGTAGTGGATGGATAGATTTTTATTATTCTTAGGAATTTTTAAAGAAATACCGTCGGCTGGGTTAAGACCTGCTAAGCCATGAATTAAAACTTGGTTATTATTTGTTACATACCAGGCGTCAGTGGTGGGAGAAAAGTTTAAATAATCATTTTCATGGCCAGAATGGCCGATTGAATTTCGCATATATAGATCATTCACTGGTGGCATACTGAAATCGTTAAAAATTCCATCCCTAACCTCTCCCAGGGGGTCGGGATTTATCATACCAAAGATGGCTCCGCCCAATACTCCTGTTAAAAAATTTTGCCCAGCTAATCCCTGGGAGGTTGGATACTCTGTTTCCGGGTAATACAAAATATAAGCATCATTAAAAGTAAAATGTATTTCGTTTTTTAATCCATCAGCGCTGGTATTTTGGATAGTGATTTGATTGCCGTTAGTCTGGAGTGTGATATTTTTTGTGGGCTGAAAAATATCATCGCACCCGTCAATAAAGGCACTGGATAGGTCAGCCTGCCACCAGATAAAATCACCTTCTAGGTTTGTGATAGTCAGTAAGGCTTGACTTGCAGATATCCCGGCTTTGTATTTTGATGATGTGTATTCAAAATCATAGTTATTGATTGCTACTAATTTTGAATTTTGTGATGAATTTTTTTCAATATCTCTGAATTGGCCGCATACATTATTAGTGGAATATTTTTCCGAGGTCAGATAAGCGAATTTTAAATCATCATAGGATGTTAATAAGAAATAAGAAATAATTATAAGAAGTGCAAGCAAGAAAAATAATGGCAGCTTGCTTTTTCTAACGGCTGTATCAATAGTTTGCCAGTTTTGCATTTATTTTAGTTCCTGAATTTTCTTAATACTTATTTGACTAAGTTTATTCACTACCAGATCAGCAGTTCTTAAATACTTTTTAGCTGTGTAGGGCTGTTTCAAAGCAATGCATTTCATGCCGGCCCGGTATGCCGCGCGTACCCCGCTGATAGAATCTTCAATAACTAAGATTTGCGAAGGTTTCAGTTTAAGCTTTTTTGCACTTTTTAGAAATATTTCAGGATGCGGCTTGCCTTTAGTAACATTATCGCCTGAAATAATATGTTTTAGGTATTTTCTTAAATGGAATTTTTTAATAATTAGATTTATGGACGGACGTGGAGCAGAGGAGGCCAGTAGTATTGGATATCCGTTTTTACACAAATGTTTGATAAGGCTTATAGCGCCGGGATTTGTTTTTAGTTCCTTGTTAAATAAAATAAACAGCTCCTTGAGGCAGCCACGCGTAATCTGCTGGTAGGATTGTTTGACGCCCAGCTTTTTTTTGAAATTGTTAACTACTTCCTCCCATTTGCGGCCACGGATATGAGTATCAATATAGTGCTGGAATTTCCGGCTAGTTGGTAGCTTTACTCCAATTGTTATTAAGTAGCGGGTGGCCGCTTCTTCCCATAATGGTTCAGAATCAACAATTACGCCGTCCATATCAAAAATTATTCCTTTAATCATGTAATCATGGATTATAGGCCTTTATAAAGAAAATTTTCATAAAGCTGTTTTTCTTTTTTGTAAATGTTTTTTCTGAAACTAGCCGGGATTTTTTGATCATATAATGGTGTAATGGCTCCTGAATAATGAACCATGATATCTAAGTATTTTAGACTTTTATCCTTATTATCTCCATTGCTATAACCGCGAAGCTTGGCATCGGTGCCAGAACGGCGAACTTGAACGAACATATTTTCAAATTCAAAATATGTAGCATCCCCGGTAAATTTTACGTCTTTAAGCGAAGAAAAATCCAGTTCTGGCATAGCTTCGATTAAAATGGCTTTGGCATCATCAATAGTAATTATTTTTTCCATTAAAGATAGAGATATGCCCAGGCAATACAGATCAATAGCATCTCGTTTCTTTTCACCTGCTGTTTTCTCTGCCAGTAGTTTTTTCGGATCAGGTTCACTCTCATTGTAATAAGTTATGTCAGCTCGTTCATAGTAACGGTATACTGTACTGCATTCTTTAAAAATTTCCTGCAAATATTCAGCCATTGATTTTTTGTTAAGATAAAGATGGGCGGCCAGGGCAGTGGCAATAATTGATGCTTCGCCAGCTGACTTTTCCCGCATGGCCAGAGCTTTCCTTCCATTTTTACTGGTGATAGGTTTTTCCGGGCCAATAATCATACCGCCACTTTCTTCTCCGGCAAAGGCAATGCGCGGATCTATACCAAGGCTGATATTTTTATACCAGATATCATCTACCTTAACATCCTGTTGGGGATTGGAAAACAGTTTTTTTTCCACTTTTTTCATAATTGTAGCGATTTCTTTAAATCCAACAGGTACAGTTAAAATATTAACACCATATTTTGTAGCCCATTCATCCCACATGCGGGGTGAGGGGGTGGTAGTTATCATGAATCTTGGATATTTTTCCCAAAGGCCGGCTTTTTTGGACTGCTTCATATTAAAATCCATAACCATTAAAAACGTATACCAGGGAAAATAAATTGAGACAATTTTTTCATCATCAATCGGAATGTAGTAAACATCTAAGTCTTCCATTAATTTTTTATTAGCCGCCGGTTCAACTTGGCCTAAGGTGAGCCTGTCACCGTCTGGGTCAGTGATTAGCACTACGTATCCGATCGGTTTGTCTTTAAGGACTTCCTCGTAGTACATGGTGTCAATAACTTCAGGCAGGCAGGCGTCACAAGACAGATCAAAAAATTCCTCTTTTTTTGTATTTGGATTAACTTGCCATTTTTTTCCGATGCCGTGGAAATATGGATCTTCTTCCTTGTTATTCCATTCAAAAATTTCTAAAATGCCAAATTTATCTAACAGAGGTACCATAGTGCGGTGCATACAGCCCCCGACAGTTTCATACATGGTTCTCATGCCTTTATCCATGGCGGTTTTTATTAACTTGATATTTTTATCAGTAGCTACCCCCCCTTCTAAATATTCTTTATACAAGTCATAGCCATCAAAATCCTGGACAGTGTATTTGTTTTTGCGCGGAGCGATTTTTATAGTATAGCCATCAGGTGACTCTTTAGCCTGTTTTAAAATATTTTCAATCTTGGCAATAAAAGCTAGGGACATTTCCGGTAAAAACTGACTGCCTTGATCATCTAAATCTTTAGTGGCAATTTTACTGCTCATTGCATGACTGGAAGTAGCGAATTCCCCACCATCATAATCAAGCATAAAGATTACAAAAGAAAGCAGCCAAACAGCTGTTGTTTCATTATTAGGCACCTGGTGCGTATAGAGACCCTGGGCAGCATGTATCCTGGTAATAAGTTCAATGTATTTTTTCGTGTTATAGCGCACCTCGCCGGATACGGCTTTATGGATTTCCCGGTCTTTAATTTTGTCTTTTAATACTAAGCTCTTTCCTAGGGTAGCCAAAGCAACCCCTATTTGGTTGAGTGGAAATCTTGGATCCCAGTGGTAAAGAATATTTTGAGGACCCCTGATGCCTCCGGTTGATTGTTCAGCCTCTTTTTTGTAATTTTCTAGCCAGCCTTCCAGATTCCACTTTTCAACCAGTTCTTTAGTTAAAGTAAGATTGATCTCCCCATCATCAGATAAATCAATGATCGGTTCATTTTTATAGTCTTCTGGCGTTGCCTGGGTTACGCCCTTGAAGTATTCTTGCTTTAATTCATCAAGGTATTCTTTTCTTTCTCTTGGATTTTTGAATTTTTTCTTGAATTTTGACATAGTTTAGAATTAAATAAATTATTATTACTGTTTATTTATCCGACTGTTTTTTATTAGCATGACAATGTTTAAGTTCCACCCACAGCGTTCCTAAGAACCAGACAGCAATAAATAAACTTATTAGATTTCCAATGATTGAAATTAAACTTAACAGGTAAACCAGGGTGGTGCCAAGAATCATTGTCCAGATAAGTGGAATACGATCCGGATTATCAGTATTTTTTTTCAGCCATACGATGATTTTCTGCCCTAACCATAAACCAGCAAAAATTTTAGAGATATATAATATTAAAGCATAAATAATTATGGCAATAATGGCTAAAGGAGCGCCAATAGCAGTTACGAATAATAATATTGCAGCGATAGGAATAACAATTAAGAAAAGTATTCCGTAGAGAATTTTCATGCCTAGTTGTGACGGTAAGTTGTCGGTAATTTTACGCACTGGTTTGGGGAAAAGGCTGATAATTACAGTGCCCACCAAGAGCAAGCCGAATAAGCTTACCAGGATGGCATATATCCAGTAGGAATTTATGAAATTCTTATATTTTGCGAATTCTTCAGGCATTAGCTTATGTACAGTATTGCCTTTAATCTCCGCCCCGGTCTGGATTATTGCATTAGCATTGCTTTGGTACTCAAGATGTCCGTTTATAACTGAATCGGAGCCAATAGTTAATAGCCCTTCCTCCCATAGCTTAAAAGTAGCATTATTGCCAACTGTTGTGTCTAAGTTAGCCTCATTGGCAAAACCCCATATACTGCCGCTGAC
>JAHIVO010000049.1 GCA_018816445.1 Patescibacteria group bacterium | reverse complement strand
AGGAGGTTGTAATGTTATCACCTGTTGTATCTGACAGGCAAGAAATTGTTGAGCTGCTGCAAAGCTTGATGAATCAAGGCTTGGCTTATCTGTATAAGCCAGAACGTTATGCCAGGCTCAGGGGCGGGGGCCATTCTTTTTCTTCACCAACGCGTGTTCTAGAAACACCAGCAGGAGAAATGATCCAAGAAGTGGTTCAGCCCGTACTTTCACCGGTAGTAATTTCCCATGCCCAGCATCAGAGTCTAGTTCGAATTGCCAAGCTTTGGCCAGTATTCCTTCAGGCCCAGCTTGATATCTATCGTCTGGCTAAGACGGGCAAGCTGGATCCGCTAACCTGCCGGATGATTAAGTCCATGTGCACTGAGAAAGAGTGGGAGCTGGGGGATACAGAACCTGGTTACCAGGCAATTCATCCGTTTATTCGGCTTGACGCAGTACTGGATGGAGACAGATTCAGGGTCATTGACATCAATTCGACGCGGCCGGCCGGAGTGGGCGATATCATAGCTTTTAATACAGCTTTGAATGGTCATTTAATTCACGATGGCCAGGCCTATCGCGGCCAAACATATCCGATTTGTCGGGCGTTTACTGACATTGTGCGGCGATGCGTGGATGACTGGGCCGGTGACAGGAATTTACCGGGTGAATCAATACCAATTCAGATTGCCCTGCGGCATGGTGATGGCGATTGGTTTAATTTCTTCAATCTGAATTTTGCCTTATCCGGCGCTGGATTAGCCAGTTCGCTGGTTGATCCCGAATCGCTGTGCCGGGATGAAGCCTGCGCTGTGATACGCAGCCGCATCAAGGAGGGAGATCCGGCCTATCAATTGCTGGAACATGGCTATCCTGACAAAAGATGCGTAATGTCGCCCCTGTATCGCCGTTTTTTGGGCAATAAACTGTGGATGTATTTGCTCAGCATTGAACCGACAGCTTCAATCTTCAAGCAAGCCTTAGGCAGTGATTATAATCTGCTATTTGAAGCTATGCCTGATATGGGCTTAGTTGAGCAGGGGCGCCTTTGCTTAAGCAGCGGTGAACGGGTACGGCTTGATGAGTTGTCGCCTAAGGAATGGGTATTCAAAGACCCAGCCAGTTCATCTGGCCGGAGAATGCTGCTCGGTTTTGCTATGAGCAGCGGCAAATGGCATGATGCTTTAAGCATGGTACGCGACGGCTGGGTAGGGCAGCGTTTTTACCGTTCGCAGGAAAAATTCTTGGTAGCCAGTGAAAACGGAGAGCCCAAGGCCCAAAAACTGTACACAAAGTATGGAGTGTATATTTTTGGTTCAACTTTGGCTGGTATAGAACTTCATGCGCGCGAGTTTCCTGTGGTTCATGGGGCACGTAATACTTACTTCAATTCCGTGATGCATAAATCACAGTAAAGGAAAAACAAGAAAGGACGGCAGTGGGACCTGATCTTTGTCTGGTCGACTCGATCTAAAAGGTCCCACTGCCCGTCCTTCAATTTAATGTAAGATCATTTCAAATTAAATGTCAACCTCAAAGGTGTACCTTTTCTCCTTCGCCAAGGCTACGGAGGGTTGACACTCCGTAGCTTGTTGCGGTACTTAGTCAATAACTACTGATTGCAACTTCGCTATCCTCACCCACTGTCATGCCTTGGGGTTTGTCGCGAAGGAGTGTCAAATGCTTACTTTACTGGTCAAGCGCCTTTTTTATTAGTATAATTAAATCATGAATTTAAAATTTTACTTACAAAATAAATTAGAAAAAACCATTATCTCTATCTGGCCTATTGTTAATGCAGATAAGTTTTTATTGGAGGTAAATTATCCGCCGGATAAGAAGTTTGGTGATTATACAACTAATATAGCTATGAAATTAGCGCTCCTAGTCCATAAATCGCCTATGGAGATTGCCGACCATATAAAACGGGAGATGGGCAAGACGCCGGCTTTTAATAGGGTTGAAGTAGTACCGCCTGGTTTTTTAAACTTTTATTTAAAAGAAAGATGGTTGGCCAGGCAAGTTAATGATATTGTCATAGCCAGGCAGGGATTTGGCAAGAGCGTATACGGCCGTGGAGTGCGGGTTCAGGTGGAATTTATCTCCGCTAATCCGACAGGCCCTTTGCATTTGGGCAACGGACGGGGCGGTTTTGCCGGGGATGTGCTGGCCAATATATTGAAATTAGCTGGCTATACTGTGCAGCGGGAGTATTATATTAATAACATTGGCAATCAGATAAATATTTTAGCTGAATCAGTTTTACGCCGTTACTGGAAGCACAAAGGCATAAAAATTGAATACCCGGATTACTGTTATAAAGGCAAGTACATAGATGAGCTGGCAAAAAAATTGTTTTTGCCTAATTACAAGTTGAGTAATTCAGAAAAAATGGAAGTGATCAGGGATAAAATAAAAGATAGAATTCTCCAGCGTATGGTCAGCAGTATTAAGCAAATGGCAGATAAAAAATTGAAAATTAAGTTTGATAAATGGTTTTTAGAAAGCAGTTTATATTCTTCCGGACAGATTGATGCAGTACTGCAGGTTATGAAGGGAAAAAATTTGTTGTATAAATTCGAAGGTGCCATTTGGCTTAAAACTCATATGTATGGCGATGAAAAAGATCGAGTACTGATTAAAGCTGATGAAGATCCAGTTTATTTTTTATCTGACATTGCCTACCACTGGAATAAGCTAGCTATACGGAAGTTTGATAAGGTTATTGATATTTGGGGAGCTGACCATCATGGCTATGTTAACAGGATGCAGGCAGCTATGAAGATATTTGGTCATGAGGGTAAGCTGGACATTATCATTGCCCAGCTGGTCCGCTTGATTAGCCGAGGCGAGGAGATAAAAATGTCCAAGCGATCCGGCACTTTTATTACCTTAGATGAGCTGGTGGATGAGGTCGGTATAGACGCGACCAGGTTTTTTTTCCTGATGCATGATTTTAATACGCATATGGATTTTGATTTGGATCTGGCCAAGAAAAAAACCAAGGATAATCCGGTTTTTTATGTCCAGTATGCCCATGCGCGAATTTGTAGTATAATTAAAAAAGCTAAGAAGCTTAAATTAAAAAGCACTAATAAAAAAGCTAATCAGGGCTTAGAAGCAGCGGAGCAGGATTTAATCAGAGAACTTATCAAGTGGCCGGAATTGATACTTGACGTAGCGAAAAGTTATCAGGTTCATAGGTTGTCATTTTACGCCATTGACCTGGCCACTTCCTTTCATAACTTCTATACTAAATGTCAGGTTATCAGCGATAATGAAGTAATTGAACATAGGCTGAAATTAGTTAAAGCCACACGCGTAGTGCTGCAGAACGTACTGGCGGCCATGGGTATCAGCGCGCCGGAGCGGATGTAGTACAGCATGTCAGCTTCTCAGGTATTCAGTATAGTTTCAAGATAGACAATTAATTTATTCTTTAAGCTGAAGAGCTCATAGCTTACAAGCCAAAAAGCTGAAATATATGAAAATAGGCATAGACTGCAGGACAATATTAAATCCAAAATTAGGCGAAGGCGCTGGCGTTGGGCATTATACTTATTATCTGGTAAAAAACTTGATTAAGATTGATAAGAAAAACCAGTATATACTATTTTTTGACTGGCGCTTCCGTGATATGAAGGAATTTGAAAGTAAGAATGTAAAAGTTAAAAATTTTCCATTTTCCCAGTACAATAAATTTTTACCATTTGCTTATTCACATATGCTGATTTCGGCTTATTTAATTAAGGAGAACTTGGATATTTTTCATTCTCCGGTTTCTTCCTTACCCCTGACTTATCCAAAGAAATCATTAGTTACAGTACATGATTTAGCTATATATAAAAATCCAGCCTGGTTTCCATCACAAATATTCAGCACTAAGCTACTGGTGCCGCAGAGCCTGCGCAAAGCTGATAAGATTATTGCGGTTTCCCAAAGCACCAGGAAGGACTTAAAGGATATATTTAATGTGCCGGCTAAAAAAATGAAGGTAATTTATGAAGGGACGGTAGTGAAAAAAGTACCGGTTAAGAGCCGGCACCTGGATGGCCATAAAAAATTCAAGATATGGCCGAATTACATCTTCTTTGTGGGTACCCTAGAGCCCAGGAAGAATGTCCAGAACATTATTCGGGCGTATAAAAAGCTGATAGATGGCAAGCAGGGATTCCAGAAGTACCAGCTGGTTTTGGCCGGAAGTAAGGGCTATAAAAACGAGCAGGTTTTTAATGAGATCAAAACATTGAAATTAGCCAAGCAGGTAAAATACATCGGCTACATTACGCATAACCAAAAAATGGATTTATTAAGGAAAGCTACCTGCTTTATTTTTCCTTCCAGCTATGAAGGTTTTGGTTTGCCGGTAGTGGAAGCCATGGCCTTGGGCACGCCTGTAATCACCAGTAATGTTTCATCCCTGCCAGAGGTTGCCAGCCAGGCAGCTTTATTGGTGGATCCGGAAAAAGAGTTGGACATTGCTAAAGCATTAAAGCGCCTATTAAGCAATAAAGCACTGCAGGAGAGCCTGAAGAAAAAGGGTTTACAGAGGGCTAAGGAATTCACCTGGGAAAAATGTGCTAAAGAGACAATCAAGGTGTATGAGAGTATGAAGAAATAAAATGTGGTATCAGGAACGGGAAGAAGGCGTATTAATATTTGTTAAAGTTATTACTAACGCCAAGCAAAATAAGGTCGCCGAGATTACAGGCGATTTTTTAAAAATTAAAATTACTGCACAACGAGAAAAAGGCCGGGCCAATGAGGCTTTGGTTGATTTTTTAGCCAAGAAGTTTGAAGTGGCAAAAACCCAGGTTAAGATTGTAAAAGGCCAGACTAAGAGTCTGAAAATTATTTTTTTACCGGTTAACGCTGATCAATTAAGACAAATTATTAAATAAAAAAGCGCTTATTAAGTCAGCTCTGGTGGGTAATAAACTATTTAGTTAAAAAAGATTTATAATTACCATGGCCAGGGCAGCAATCAGTCCTGCGCCGGGGATAGTTATTATCCAGGTGGTTACAATATTCTTCACTGTTTTCCAGCGTACTGAGGTTAAGTGATTACTGGCGCCTACACCCATAATTGAGCTGGCAATAACGTGGGTGGTGCTTATCGGCGCGCCAATTAAAGACATTGTGGAGATTACTCCCGAAGCTGAAACTTCAGCGGTTAGGGCGTGGATAGGCTTTAGTTTAAAAACTTTCTGGCCCATGGTTTTAATGACTTTCCAGCCGCCAGCAGCCGTGCCTAAGCCCATAGCCAGGGCGGCAGCAGCCATGACCCACAAGGGGACATGAAAAACAGCAATAGCGCCATAGCTTAACAGGGCCAGGGTTATAATGCCCATAGCATTTTGAGCGTCATTCATACCGTGAGAAAATGACATCCAGGCAGCTGATAAGATTTGTATGTGTTTAGCTCTTTTATTTATTTTTGAGGGATGGGAGTGGCGGAATATCCAGCCAACCCCGACAAATAAGAAATATCCAACAGTAAAGCCGGCGATAGGCGAGAGAACCATCGCTATAATAATTTTTATCATGCCACTCCAAACGATAACGCCAAAACCGACAAAGACTATGCCAGCGCCAAGCAGAGCGCCCACCAAGGCATGTGTTACACTTATTGGGATACCCAAAAAGCTGGCAATCGCCGTCCATGCCGTGGCTCCGATTAAGGCGGCTAGAACTACGGTCAGATCCACCATGTCTGGGTTTATTACTCCCTTGCCAATAGTATAAGCAACCGCGGTATGGCTGATCGCACCGGCAAAGTTGCCAATAAAGGCTACAATAATTGCTGTACGCAGTGATAAGGCACGAGTTGATACCGTGGTAGCGATAGCATTGGCTGCATCATTAAAGCCATTAAAAAAATCATAGACTAAGGCTATGACTATGATGATAATTAGAAGAAAAAGACTATCCATTTTTTATTCTGATTCCTTCAATAACGGTTGAAACGTCTTCACAATTATCAGCGGTGATTTCCAGGCGATGATAAATTTCTTTCCATTTGATAAGATCTTTTATCTGTTCTGGAGTATTAGCCTGCTCAAACAGTTTTGAGATAGCTTCCTGGCTGATAATATCGGCTTCATTTTCCAGTTTATTGATTTCCATACAGAATTCATGGATGCCTTTTAATTTTTCAAGCTGGATAACCGCCTGGTAAATTTGGTGGACTGCCCGATCAATTATATCAACCAGGCTTTTTAACTCCGGGGTAGGCTGTTTAATCCGGAAATAATGCAGGCGGCTGGCTACCCCTTCAATGCCGTCCATAACATCATCTACGCCGCTTGATAATTCATGAATATCCTCGCGGTCTATGGGGGTGATAAAGCTTGTTTTTAGCTTGGTGGATATTTCGTGGGTAATATTATCTCCTTCGTGCTCAATGCGTCTTATCTGCAGATATTTTTTTTGAACATCAGCATAGTTGTCTACAAGATCTTGAAGTGCCTCTATACCCTGTTTTAAATTTGTAGCTTGTTTTTCAAAAAGTTCAAAAAATTTTTCGTCTTTTGGCAATAATCTAAGTTTCATT
>JAHIVO010000048.1 GCA_018816445.1 Patescibacteria group bacterium | reverse complement strand
TTATTTCAGCATCTCTTTTTCCCACTCAGAAAAATATGTACCAATTTCATTAATATCAAACTTCTGTAATATTGATTCTTTTTTTTCCCTGGCTAATAAAAATTCAAACGACTTAATAACCAGCTCATCCGGATCAGTATCAGTACCCGTTAGTTTTTGGGTGGTAGTCAGCGGTACAGTAACCAAGTGCTCGGTCTGGCCATTATCATCTTTAACCCGCACAGTATATTCCCATCCTGAATCATTTTGCAATTTTTTGTAAATTTTAATATCAGCCATGTATTAATTATAAAACATACTTGACAAAACAACAAATTTAATCTAAATTAAATTGAAAACAAAACATGGAGGCTAATTGCTCAATAAACAAAACTTGCTAGCTGCTGCTCTGCTCTTGCTGTTTTACGCCTTAGCTACTAATGAAAGTACGTGGTGGTGGATCCCCTTTGCAATTATTGGTACTCTTTTTCTAGCCCACCTAATTTCAAACCGGACCAGTAAAATTCATTGCCCACGCTGTGGTTCACGCCATTATAAAGTTGAGGTGCGACCAGCATACTGGCAAACATTTGGACTGCTGAAGATTACTAAAAACCGCTACCATTATAAGTGCTTGGATTGCGGCAAGAAATGGACAGTAGCTTACCATGATACAGACACGTGATTATTAACCAATATAAAAACGTGTCTTTTTTATTTACCAAAATTTACCCCACCGCGGAATCCTTCAGGAAACACCCAAAACCATCCTTTTAAAATTTCAGCGTCAGTCTCATAATCATACACGCGCAGGTTCGGCCCGCCACTGGAAGCCGGTGAAGTCATGACCTCATCAAATCCGTCTTCATCCACGTCATTTACAAATAAATTCACCCCACCCATGAATTTTTCATCATAAGCCATAAAAGAATCTACCTCTTGAAGGCTGCCTGTTGTATACCGCAATACTTTAACGGTTGAATCACCTAGAGTTTTTGGGGCTATTACCACTTCATTATACCCATCACCGTCAGTATCACCCACTTGCATTGATAAGGTGCCACGGTAACTGATATCATAAGCCATCAACCAATCCAAAAGCTCTAATTCGCTGTCGGAATTCAAAGTGTAAACGCGGATATTGGGACCGCCGTTTAAAAATGGAGCTACTATAATATCATTATTGCCATCGGAATTAATATCCCCGGTAGCCACCTGCACACCACCATAATATGTTTCCTGATAAGCTATAACACTGTCTGCCAATTCAAATTTTTGGGAAACGACATTATAACTGAACACTTTTACTTGTGGCGACATCCCGCCGCGCGGCGTAACAATCAGTTCGTCAATACCATTGGCATCCAGGTCCCCGGCCGCCAAATTAGCTCCGCCGCGGAAGGTTTCTGAATATCCAAAAAACCAGTCAAGCAATTCAAACTCACCACTCGTAGTATTATATGTATAAATTCGAATATTAGGACCACCAGCGCCAATCGGAGTTACGGCAATATCTTCTTTATAGTCACCATTAAAATCACCAGTAGCCACATTAACGCCCCCGGTAAAACCTTCGTTAAAAGCCAAGGTACTTGCCATTAGCGTACCATCCAATTCAAATGCTTTAATGCGCGATTCAACACCAGTACCCGGGGTAATTACAATCTCATTTACGCCGTCAGCATCAATATCAGCTTGTTCAACTTCTAGGCCCATGCGTAAACTAGAGTCATAAGCAAAAAATGAAGATATCTGCATGCCGATTTCATCAACCACACGGACATTAGGGCCACCTGCTGAGGCTGGAGTCACCACTATACCTAATGAGGGAATTGTCTCCATAGTGCTAAATAACCAAGTGGTAGAAGTCGCATTACCTATCACATCACTGGCCGATACTACTACGGCTACAGTCTGGTCATAATATAAATTTGCATCTGGATTGATTATCACGTTATAACCTTTATCTCCATCAGAAGTAATGCTACCGCTATAACCTGCTTGAAATACTCCGTCAACTACGGCATTTACTCCGGCTAAAGTAATATCAATATTATTACTGTCTACACCCCAGGTTGCATCATCAATGAATATTGAAATATCATTACTTGGGTTAACTTCTGCAGCACTAGCAGCTGGGCTTTGATTACTGTAGGTTGGGCCTGTATTATCCGCGATTTCCCCCACCCAAATCTGGCCGCCGGTATTATCGTTTGCCGTACCAGTATAAAGCTTATAGTCCAGGACAGTCAGTGAATAAGCCCGGGTATTATCTGCATCACCAAACCCGTCAGTATTAACCTGATCCCAGTCCGTACCATCATAGGTCCACATTTCTCCACCAGTAACTAAATTCCTTATTCCAAATGTTAAAATATTGTGATACTTAACAATGGATAATAATGTTGTATTATTAACATCTCCCATAGCATCAGGATTGATTTGAGTAAAATCAGTACCATCATAGGTCCACACTTCAATACCATCATTATCACTCCAGGTGCCAATATACAAAATACTATTGTCTACATAAAAAGAAAAAGACTCCCAATTATCCACATCTCCAAATCCGTCACCATTTAGTAATGTCCAGTTAGATCCGTCATACTCCCATAGCTGTCCACCAGTAACAACATTTGCCGCTCCATACAACATATTACCATTATATGTTACAAAATTATCACTATAAATATTGTTCGCGTCACCAAAACCGTCGGTGTTGACCTGGCTCCAGGCAGAGCCGTCGTACTCCCAGACTTCCACTCCTGTCACAAGATTATAAGTACCAATATAAAGCTTATTATCATAAACATGCATAGCATTTCCTGATATATTATTCGCGTCACCAAACCCGTCGGTGTTTACCTGGCTCCAGGTAGAGCCGTCATACTCCCATATTTCTGTACCGGTCGTTAAATTATTCGTCCCGGCATACAAGTTACCGTTAAATATTACCAGATTATAAAGTATTATATTGTTGGCATCGCCAAATCCATCAGTATTTATTTGTGCCCAGGTAGTGCCGTTGTATTCCCAAACTTCTGTACCGGTTGCCTCATTCGTGGTGCCAGCTAATAAATTGCCGCTATAAACTTTTAAGTAGGTGACACGAATATTATTAATATCCCCAAAACCGTCATCTTCCAATTGTGTCCAGGTTATCTCTTGGGCTTCCACTGCCCTGGCACCAATAATAAATCCGCCTAGAACAATGATAACTAGGATAATTTTAAACTTCATAATAAGTCTCCTTAATTAATGATTTTATTATATTTATATTTTACATTCCTTTGCCATGTAAGACAAGAGGCACAAAAGTAAGTTTTTCTGATATATAAAAACAAATAAAAAATCTCTGCAGTTCAATAGCAGAGATTTTTCAATACTTTTATTCTAAGCTATCAAATAATGCCGGCAGCCATACTCTGGCAAATATTAAATCCGTAACCACGTAAATATCCTCGCTACCCTGCTTTTTAATATAATAATCCGTATCTCCCTCGCCTACTGATAATAATAATAATTCCTCATCATTATCACCGTAAAAATTAAGCCAATATGCAACACTTACTTCCTCTGATGCGAATCCCTTTGCCTGTAAGGCACTTATACTATTAATAAATCCAGGTGCCGTTTTGGCCACGCCATTATAAGTTACCTGCCACTCTTCCCCTTCGGGCATAGCTTCATATTTTTTGTTATTCATTTCCGCAGTTACCTTTTTAACCTCTCCGTCAGCAAATTGCCAAATCATTTTATCCCGCCATTCATCAGCTGTCTTATATACAAAGGCATTCCAGTATTTATTTGCTTTATAAACATTCACATTGTCCGGCAGCTTAAAATATGTTTCACCAGAACCAGAAGTAGAAGCTGCCTTGCCAATCAAAATCCGTAAGGTTTCTGTACTTCCGCTATTTAAAGATATATCAATGGCATTAGCTTCATCAAGGCTGAACTTATCATAATTCTGACCTGAAGTGCTGATCGGGCCAGTTACTGTCACCTCTTTCATAGAATTGAATAATGAATCAATACTACTAGAACTCACTTCTTTATCATTAACAGTCCAGCCAGCGGCATTCTCAATAAGATCTAATGTTTGTCCAGCAGCAGTAACCTGAATTTTATCAATTTCATCCTGGTTAAACAATGGCCATGAGTAATCCGCAGTACTTTCTGTCTCGCTATCAGAATAATTCATGAAAAGATAAACCCCAATGCCAATGATAAAAACAGCTATGATTATTATTAGGGTTTTTGATTTCATACAATTTAAATTTTAAGAGTATTTACGCTTAGTAATTCTGCGGCGCTGGTATAAATAAACAAATCCAAATATTATTACAATTAAAGGCACACCGATTAGGTTTACATACTTGACCATGTTCTTCTGGCCATCCTCTTCAAAAACCAAAGCCGCAGCCTGGCGTTGCTTAGAGCGGACGCTGATTAATTCCTCATCCTGAGCCAGCCAATCTACAGCATTAAGGAAAAATATTAAAGCCTGCTGGTTTGACTGCAGATATGTTTCAGTCAAAAAATCACTATCACCTACTACCACCATGCGCATATCATTTACAGATTGAGCTTCGGATGACTGGTTAGTCACAGCAGCTGCAATTACTTTTTGGCTCAGCTGTTCTGCTGGCACATTAAATTGCTGGTCAGGCAATAAATTATAATTACTCAGCTGAGAAAACCCTGCCTCAGTAGTTGTTAATAAAGAATCAATTTTCTTTCCCTGGTCAGTAGCGGTCAATGAACTTACCCATGGCATGGACACACTACTAATATCACTGGTAATAGGGTTGCCTTCGGCTGCTGTGGTTCTAGGCCATAATGGGTAGGGCACAACATAACTAAACACTCCGCCGCCTAACGATATGCTCTCATGCGAACGCATATCTCCGACAATATCGCTGTTTACCCTGATGCCAAATTCTTCAATCAAGTCAGCTAAACTAAACTGATTTACAGTTGTTTGCAATGTCTGCATGTCAATATTCACCGCGTCTACTAAAAATAAAACCTTGCCATTATCATTAATGTAAGTTCTTAATACTTCTTTTTCGTCATCTGTAATTTCTGCGCTAGTACCGGCAATGATTAAAATATCAGGCCTGGTATCAAATTGCCCTGTCTCACTGTCTATAGTCACCGTCACTACATTATACTGCTTGCTTAATTCCTGGTTTAATGTCAGGTAATCCGCCATCAGGCTTTTTTCCTGGTGGCCTGACAAAAAACCTACTGTATAGCCTGATTCTGCTGTCATCTTGCGGACTAAACTGGTTAGACGATATTCAAAATCATCGCTCGTTTCAATAAATGGAATAATTTCTGTTTGATCCGTATAAGTGACTGTTAACCCGAAATATCCGCGTTTAACCTGAAATTCATCTGATTTTAATGTATTAAACTGTACCGGCTGGATGCCTGCCATTTCAGCTTCTGTGGCATTTTCCGTATTAACATTATGGTACGCGATTTTCAGATTGCCGCCGGAAACAACTTCATAATCAGATAACAAATCAGTAACATCACGGGCCGTAACACTGACTTCAGCCGGAAGTTCATCAGACCTGTAAAAGTCTACAGTCACAACATCCGACAGGTCTTTGACAATATTTTTTGTGGCTGCTGATAATGTGTATAGCTTCTGGCTGGTCAGATCAAGGCGCCCGTGAATATAAATGCCCAATAAATTAATAACTATGGCAATGCCGATCAACACAACAATGCCAATTTTTAGCTGGCGCCAGAGCGCGCGTTTAGGATTGATATTCTGCCTGATCAAGAACCAATAGCTTAAAGCCAAAAACGAAGCCGTAGCTGTAAAGAAATATATTATATCCCGCAAATCTAAAACGCCCCTGATAATATTTGAGTAATGCCAGGATAATGATAATTGTTCAAAAATATTTTTTACAAGCCCTGATAATGAAAATAAAACCAATTCATAGCCGATAATCATTAAGACAAAAAAAGTAACCACTGATATCATAAACGAAACTATCTGGTTCTTGGTTATTGACGAGGCGAATAAACCAATTGAAATTCCTGCTGCGCCTAATAATAAAGCTCCTAAGTATTGGGCAAATAACGTGCCCCAGTCAAAATCGCCGTAAAACGACAGGAAAATAGGAATGAATAAAGTTAATAAAAGTGCGATAAAAATAAAGGCTAGGCCGCCTAAAAATTTTCCAATGATTATGTGCCATTCGCGGATTGGCTGAACAAATAAAATTTCCAATGTATGACGCTGGCGCTCTTCCGCTATCAGCCGCATGGTAATGGCTGGCACAATAAATAGGAACAGCCACAAAAACGAACTAAACATTGACCGCAGGTCAGCAATATTATAAATGTATGCAGTACGGAAAAAGAAAAAGCTGTTAATGGCCAAAAATACCACCAGAAAAATATATGCTACCGGATGGTCAAAATAACTCTTAAGCTCTTTTTTTAATATGAATAATAAAGGTTTAACCTTATGCATAATTGCTATTCCTGTTTAGTTAAGCTCCTGAAAATATTTTCCAGATTGGCTTTTTCCTGGTGCAGATCCCATAGAATCCAGCCGTGCTGTGAAGCGTGCCTGTAAATTATTGGCGTCACATTCTTAGCCGTTTCTACCAGGGCAATATATTGATAGCGGTTGTTGTGAGTTGTTGAGCTGATAATATCAACCACGCCATCTACGCCTAATAGCTCATTGCGGACATCACCCTTAGCTTCAATATCCAGGTGAACACGCTGGTTTTTATCCGCGCTGATCTGCAATTCATCTACTCCGCCGGTGGCTACTACTTTGCCTTTATCAATAATAATTAAGCGGTCGCACATGGCAGTGGCTTCAGAAAGGATATGAGTGCTGACAATAACAGTTTTCTCCTTGCCTAATGAAGTTATGAGCGAGCGGATATCAATTCTCTGGTTTGGATCCAGCCCTTCAGTTGGTTCATCTAATACCAGTATTTCAGGGTGCCCTAAAATGGCCTGCGCCAAACCTACCCGCTGGCGAAAACCTTTTGATAATTCGCTGATCGGCCTGTAGTAAACTGTTTCAATGCCGGTATCTTTCACTGTCTGCTTGATTACCTCATTAAGCCTACTTTTAGAAAAACCTTTTAAGCTGGCCATGGAACGCAAATATTCATGGACCAGCATGTCTTCATATAAAGGATTATTTTCAGCTAAATACCCCAGTCCTTTTTTAATCTTTACTTTTTCAGTGACCACATCATGGCCGTTAACCAGAATTTCGCCTTTATTAGGCTCAAAAAAGCCGGTAATCATGCGCAACATAGTGGTTTTACCGGCTCCATTAGGACCTAAAAAGCCGACAACTTCGCCTTTCTCAATA
Source organism: Patescibacteria group bacterium (assembly GCA_018816445.1). Classification (GTDB taxonomy): domain Bacteria; phylum Patescibacteriota; class Patescibacteriia; order UBA10025; family JAHIVO01; genus JAHIVO01. The sequence continues at coordinate 3,341 of JAHIVO010000048.1, read as the reverse complement.
CGAAAGCTGACATCGTCTATGGCTTTTACTTCTTTAAAATATTTTGAAACGGATTTTACTTCTATCATAATCAAAGTATTCCAAAAACCTATCAATTAATTCAGGCCCCCTATTGCTTAGTATTATAACCTCTGAAAAAAAAATATCAAGTTTATTAGTTATCCACAATCCTAATCCATACAAATGGATTGCGGTTGCCTGGCGTCATCTAAATATTTAAAACAGCCATATGAAGAAAATTCTGTGCACTGCCCTGATTTATCATCTAAACTGGTAATCACGCAAGTTCTAAGGCAGTCTCTGTCCTGATCACAAACCTTACCTGCATCATCAGCTGGTCTTTCGCATTGTCCGGCAATTTTTCCGGTAATCACCCATGTAGCTCCAGTTTCTTCACACTCTTCCTGCGAAGTAATACTGGCTACATCAGTTACGGCATCTGCATTTGAAGAATTGTTTATTCCAATTTCAGTTGCTTCATCAAAATTGATTAACACTAAAATGACGCCAACTATGCCAATTATCACCCCTAAAACTACAAATATAACAGATGCAGCATTAGCTTGTCCTAATTCAAACTTCATAATTAAAATTATTATAACATTTATTTTAATTAAAACAAGGTTGAAAAAAACATGCCTATCGCTATCAGGATAGGCATGCTGGCAAATAACCGCTTATTTCTTTTTTTCCGAAGATTGAGTTTCGCTGATCGACGCTATCTTGCCTTGATGCTTGAACAACTGAATAATCAGGACTACTATACTGCCCGCCATCAGAGCGCCAACATCAACTAGCGAAAAAGTATGCCATGACTTAAATACAAACTTTGATAGCCAGAGGATAACGACAGTCAGCCACAAGCCTGTTAAAATCAGGAAAAGTTCTTTCATCTTCCAGTAGGCCATCGACATGATAGCTATGACGAAGACTAATCCGATTTCAGCAAACTTAAGCCCTGCGTTAAGGGCATCCTTGGTTACCAGGCTGTATTCGATGCCGGTGTATCCCTTAACAGCTTCACTTATACCAATTAAAGTCAGCATAGTGCCGTTATACAGCCAGAAAAAGAAAAAGGCTGTAATGATGCAGGCGGCCGGCGTGTTATTCTGCCCGATACTTTCTCTCATGCCCAGTTTATGCCACCAAGCTCCGAAAAAAAGGATAGCGATACCCCCGGGTAAAGGCGGTATCATTTGAAGATGAATCCCGATAAAAAGCGGGCAGATCATCACTATTGAACACAGTACGTAAATAACCGTATTCAACAATATTTCTTTTGCCCCTTGACAGCAACTATGAGTTTGCATTGTTCCTCCATGCAATTTTTATTTCTGTATTTTAATTCATCAAATTTATCAATTAACATACCAAAAGTCAAGCCTAATCTTTTTATGCCTATTATTTAACAATTAATCTATTATTTATTATTCACCAGTCAAACTGCCGCTGTCTCACCTGCCCTCAATAACATCAACTACCCGCTGGGAAAATAATGACGCGGCCATGGCGGAAAAATCGCTGTTAGGATGCGAATCGTCCGAGCTGGCCGCATAGCTATTTTTTAAATACAAGCCGCCTTCAGTTTCCAGCTCATAAAAGTCCCAGATATAAATATTATCACCCGGCTCGTCCCACTCATTCTTAACCCAGCTAAAAAATTCCTGGGCGCGCACTGCATATTCTGAACTGGTCGCCCCTTGCACCTGGGCTGCGCCAGTCCAAACAATAAAATTATTATTGGGAAAATCTAGCATTTTTTCTTTTAAAGCATTATACTGCAGTTTATAATTAGCAACAGTTTTTTCAGATGAACTAACGCTGGGGCTGCTGGAATCTTCTTCAATATCACTAACTGGATAGCAATGCTTCCATACGATTGTATTATACTGTCCAGTTAAAATTTCCAGAGTTGGCTCTTGCTGATACTCACTCTGTCCAGCGTTATTCACCCATATGTCCCAATAATCATACGGATAGTTTTCCCAACCATAGGGTGAGTCTTTGGGAAATTCCTGGTCCGTAATCTGATAACTAGTGCCATTGGATGAGTTATAACTCGTAAACCAATCAGCCACTCCCCCGTCCCATATATTGCCGCCTGTACTGTGATGCAAAAAAATAATATTACTATCACTACTTGATACTGCTGGATCTGATTCTGAAACGCTATTTGAAGCTGAATTTATTTTACTATCATCACAACCGCTGGTTGGCATAGCCGCTGAAGGCACTCCATGCTTGACCCACTGGCCGTTTTCGCACAGCCACGTATCCTCATCTCCACCTACCACAAACCGTAAGTAAAATACAACTGCCGCGGCTATTAAAATTACTAGTATAATAATTAGAACTGCTTTTTTCATATGCTTTTATCTTATGATTATGATTCAATCGTATCATAAAACTGCCATATCGTTTAGGTAGGCTTGACAATATAATTAATATAGCTAAAATTACCTGGCATTGCCGCACTACTTTTCCTTTCTCTTATAATCCGTACGTTTCCCTGTATGGGGAGAAAGGAAGTGCATCTTCAAACAAGAAAGTGGCGGCAGCGACGGCGCTCCGACCATGACCGGTGGCGGAGCGGATGGCACACGTCATTTTGTCCACTGCGGTGGCGGTATTGACGGCTCTTAAAGCGGGTTCCGACCCTATTTGAGAGCAGGCCATGAACCAGAGGCAGTACAACTTGTGCTGCCTCGTTTTTTTTCTTGTCATCCTGAGCAAATGCGAAAGATCTCATATATACTATGTGCAACGGGATTCTTCACTTCACTCTTTGTTTCCGTTCAGAATGATAAAAAAAACAGTGTGGCATGTAATGCAGCGCAGTACAGCGACTGCCATGCCACTCTGATCATCCGTGACTACCCACCCTCGGTCGGGCGATACAGCCTATCAGTCATTATCCACCCACCTCGGGCCGTAGCACTCTACACGAAATGATCGGCGGCTTATTTTTCACTCTGTGCCTCCTTCCGTTGGCATGAATGATTAAAAAGCCATTATGTACCAAGAGGTACATTTATAGTATAGCAAATTGTATGCTTTGTCCCAACCTCCCCTTCGTTATTAACCTCCCCATTCCACCCATATTGTAAATGGTATCATGGATATCTCCCCCTCCTTGATAAAGGAGGGGGAAAGCGTGCGTGGGTATTGAATGCAATTTGGATTTCGGAGGGGAGGTTGGGATAGAGGAAAAGCGTCTATTGACAAATAAACCAAATTGATATATACTTTTTTGAAAACGAAATACCAAAATCGTATGAGGTGAATCAAATGATAAGGAATCGACGCTTGTGGAGGCTTCTTATAGCGGTAAAGGAAGCGGG
>JAHIVO010000008.1 GCA_018816445.1 Patescibacteria group bacterium | reverse complement strand
TCAGAAAATTATGTTTCCCAGGATGTCTTAAAGACTTTGGGTTCTGTTTTGACAAATAAATATTCAGAAGGGTATCCGGGTAAACGCTATTATGGCGGCAATAAGTACATTGATGTTATTGAAAAAGAAGCTATAGAGAGAGCTAAAAAGCTTTTTAGTGTTGAACATGCTAATGTGCAGCCTTATTCCGGATCTCCTGCCAACCAGGCGGTTTATTTTGCCCTACTTAAACCAGGAGATAAGGTTATGGGTTTAAGTTTAACTCACGGCGGGCATTTAACTCATGGCTGGAAAGTCAGCTTTTCCGGCAAACAGTACCATTCAATTCCTTATGGTGTACATAAGCAAACGCATTTAATTGATTATGACGAGCTTTATGAGCAGGCCAAAAAAGAAAAGCCAAAGCTGTTAATTGCCGGAGCCACTGCATATCCCCGTGAAATAAATTTTGAAGCTTTTGGCCGTATAGCCCACGAGGTGGGAGCTTATTTATTAGCGGATATTTCCCATATTTCTGGTTTAATTATTGCTGGTGTTCATCAGTCGCCAGTTAAGTATGCTGATGTAGTTATGTCTACAACCCACAAGACATTGCGGGGTCCGCGCGGCGCGATCCTTATGTGCCCGCGAAAAACCGACCGCCTGAAAGAAAAATACCACCCTGATTCCAAGTGGAACCTGGCAGAATTAATTGACCGGGCGGTATTTCCGGGTTTGCAGGGCGGCCCGCACAACCACCAGTCAGCTGCCATTGCCGTGGCTTTAAAAGAGGCGACTACCCCAGAATTTATAAAATACGGTGAACAAGTGGTAATAAATGCTAATGCTTTAGCCGAAGGCCTGTTAGAAAATAAGTTTGAATTAATTACAGGAGGTACTGATACCCATTTGGTGCTGGTTGATCTGACCAGTAAGAATATCTCAGGAGGAGAAGCTGAATTAGTATTAGATGAGGTTGGCATTACCGTGAATAAGAACACCATACCGTTTGATTCCAGAAAGCCAATGGATCCTTCTGGTATTCGTCTTGGAACGCCAGCCCTAACCACACGCGGATTTAAACAGGAAGACATGGAGATGGTTGCAAAAATAATTTCTGATGTGCTTCATAATCCTAAAAAAGAAATCATTAAGGAAGAAGCGAGGAAAAAGGTAAAAGAATTAACAGCCAAATATCCGATTTATGGAGATAATTAACGGCCATAAGATAGCCCTCAGTATTAAGCAGGAAATAAAGCAGAGGATTAAAAAATATAGCCATCAGGAAAAAAGGCCTGGTTTGGGAATAATTTTAATTGGGGATGACGAAGCTTCGCATATTTATGTGGACCTCAAACAAAAAGCCGCTTTAGAAGTGGGCATAAATTTGGTGAAGCATGAATTTTCTGCTACAGTTGCTCAAGGTAAGGTGTTAGATTTGATAAAAAAGTTAAATACTGATTCAGACATCCATGGGATAGTAGTACAATTTCCTTTACCCAGGGATTTTAGCAAAGAAAAAATTATTACCTCCATAGCGCCGGACAAGGATGTGGATGGTTTTCATCCGGAGAATATCGAGTCTTTGTTAGCCGGCCGGCCGAGCATTATTCCAGGCTTAGCAGCTGGAATAGTAATGCTGATTCAAACTACAGGTCAGACATTAATTGGCAAAAAAGCCCTGGTTATTGCCAATAGCAAAGTGTTTAGCGGACCACTTGGTTATTTATTGGAGCAGGCAGGAGTTAAGATGGAAGCCTGCGATCCGGATAAGAGTGACTGTCAGAGTTTGAGCCGGGAAGCGGATATTTTAGTAGCCGCCGTGGGACAGCCTGAATTAATAAAAGGTGAGAGTATAAAACCAGGTGCTATAGTTATTGACGTGGGTTATAATAGGTTAAAAGGTAAACCAGTGGGAGATGTGGATTATAAGTCTGTAAAGGATATGCCAGGCTGGATAACGCCGGTACCTGGAGGCGTAGGCCCGGTGACTGTGGCCATGTTATTATTAAACACATTAAAATCATATGAGCGTAAAATCTGAAAAGTATTTTAAATATTGCCCTCGTTGTGCGGATAAATTAGTGTTGCGTAAAAAAGGGCACACTGCAGGCCGTTTAATTTGCAAAAAATGCGAATTTGTTTTTTATCAAAATTCAAGTCCGACTGTCTCGGCAATAATAATCAGTTCGGACGGGAAAGTATTATTGGTTAAAAGGGGCATTAATCCTAAAAAAGGCTATTGGGACACCCCAGGCGGTTTTTTGGAAGAAGGCGAGGACCCGGTAGTAGGTATTAAACGCGAAATTAAGGAGGAGCTCGGCGTAAACGTCAGAGTTGTGCGTTTGCTAGGCATTTATATGGATTTGTACAATCACCAGTATATGATCAGGACTTTGAATATTGCTTACCAGGCCAGAATAATATCCGGTAAAATTAAGCCCATGAGCGATGTTAGTTCAACCAGATGGTTTTTGCCTTCAAAGATTCCCTGGCCTAGATTGGCCTTTAAATGGATAAAGCCGGCTTTAAAAGATTGGTTGAATTATAATTACTAGAGTATGATCTGGTTTCTGTTTTCCATTGTCACAGCACTGGCCGTGGCAGCCCAGGATGTTGTTAGTAAGCGCGGCTTACGGCATACTAACGAATACCTGATTGCCTGGGCTTCCAGGTTTTTTGCCCTGATTCTTTTATTACCTCTATTGTTAATTGATGGTATTCCACAGATTGGTGATCAGTTTGTATTAGCTTTGGTGGTTAGTGGAATTTTGAATGTTATTGTTACTATATTATATTTAAAAGCAATTAAGCATTCGCCATTATCCCTGGCTTCTCCCATGCTGACAATGACGCCTCTTTTCCTGCTGATTACGTCACCATTGATTATAGGGGAGCTGCCGGGCTGGCTGGGCATTGGAGGAATTGTTTTTATCGTTGTTGGATCATATTTTCTTAATATTAAAAAAATACAGAGCGGTTTTTTGGGACCCTTTAAGGCATTATTTAAAGAAAAGGGTGTCAGGTATATGCTGGGAGTGGCAGCTATCTGGAGTATTACAGCAAACTTTGATAAAATTGGTATTCAGAATTCTTCAGTAATTTTTTGGCCTGTGGCTGCGTATCTGGTAGTCGCCGCTATCTTGACGCCAATCATGCTGGTAAAGGCAAGGAAGGATTTGTACCAGATCAAAGAACGCATTGGTACAATTTTACCGATTGGCCTGCTATGGGGTGTAATGATAATTTTTCAGATGGCAGCCGTTAACTTAACCTTAGTAGTATATGTAATATCAATTAAAAGAACCAGCGCGATTTTCAGCGTGCTGGGTGGTATATTATTTTTTAGGGAAAAAGGCCTTAAGGAAAGATTGCTGGGAGCCATGTTTATGATGATCGGCGTGATTTTAATTGCTTTTGATTAATTAAGAGTAAAAAAATAAGCCATCCATTTGGTTGTAGGATGGCTTTTTGACGTTCGCTGGATGTTAGAGTGAAACTTGCCGGGAAAAGCAAAGGTTCATGATAGTGGACCAATCACTTTTCGGCATTATTTCATCAGCCCATCTATGCATGACTGCAGCTTGCCGGGCAACTTTTATGTTGTGTAGTGTCATTTCAGCCAGGTTTTTCCTGGACAGATCCCAGGTTAGTGGTTCTGTTTTCATAACCATACCCCAGCGGTAGGATCGTCCGCGTACAGCTTGAATTCTGAGCAAGAGGTGAAAGTCTTCCATGCCGGCTAATGGCACATTTATGCCATCAACCTCTATTGTTTCACCTGTTCCATTGCAGCGATGGTCAAATCCGTCGAATTTAATCAGGGTCTTGAAATCCCACAGGGCAGCCGTGTTCTGCACCATTTGCCACTGATACCGCTCCCACCAGTTCTGACGGAAAAATCCGCAGACTACCAAATCGTGCCGGTCATTTAGCAGGATTGCTTCATGCAGGATTAATTCGTTCATCTGGATTTCTTTCGACAGCATGAGTACCCATCGCGGATGATCACCAGAATTCTTGATAGTGTAAATTGCTTGATTAAGAGCACTATCACTGCCAGGATTCATTCCCCACTCTGTACAGACCAATGTTCTGACATTCGAATGCGGGAAGAGTTGCCGGATCAATCTAGTAGTATAGGTTGAGCCATCAGCATAGGGAATTTCTGCTAAAGGTGAGTCTGGATCTCCGTTGACAACTACGTACACATGCCGGACAAAAACACTGTCCTTTATGCGTTTAATTGCCTCAGCTATCTGATCCCGGTAGCGGATATGCTCATCAGGCGGCGGTTTTTTTCTGGGACCAGCACCGGTCTTAAATGTCCGGATTATAACGTCCGTGCATTTTTCGTGCATAACATCCCTCCATTTATCTTAGATTTATTTTTCTTTTTTAAATAGCAAATAGGATGGTCAATAGTATCAGAAGATGATAATCATGTCAAGGGAGTTATTAAATCAGAAAACCCGGGGAGTTGATCCCCGGGTTTGGTTTATATTTATTTTATTTGTGTTGATTATAATAATCCTGTGCCGCGCGGGTTGAATCCATTCTCAACTTCAGTACCGTCCAAAAAGCCGTCTCCGTCAGTATCCGGGTTCATTTCATCCGTGCCATATATTAATTCTTGCTCATCAGTCAGCCCATCATTATCTGAGTCTAGCGGGCCGGTATTAGTGTTGGCATTAGTAGCTGTGTTGGTATTGGCATTTGCGTTGGTTGTGTTGGTATTGGCGGCAGAGTTAATATTAGCATTGGCATTTGCTGTATTGGTGTTAGTATTCTCGTTAGCTGCATTGGTATTAATATTAGCCGCTGTATTTGTATTAGCTGTAGTGTTAGTTACAGCATTTTCATTTGTTTCCGTATTAACATTGGCTTCAACGTTTGTATTATCCGTATTTGAATTATTGCTGATATACTGTAAGACCAGGACTGCGCCAGCTACCAGGACGACAATTATGGCGAAGATAATAACGCCTATAAGCACGAATTTTCTTTTACTGGGTTTTTGCGGTTCGGGTGAAATAGGAGAGCCCATACTTGGTACTGGCCCAATAGGCGGAGGAGTAACCGGTGGCCGGTTTAGCGGCGGAGTACCGGCAGGTGTATTTTGGTCCATAGGCGGCGGGGGAACAGGCCCAGCAGATTTTCTATTGGAGTCAACTGGTTTCCAGGGGCCCCAGTCTTTTTGCTGCGGCTGTGGCGGTTGATTTTGCTGCTGGGGTCGTTGTACGTTTTCAAACATATATTTGTTGTTAATGGTTGATAGTTTATCTCCCTACGGGAGATCACCCGAAAGGTGATAGTATATGGTAAATAGTTAATAGTTGATGATCTTATGTGTGAATTATAACATAAAATAATTATTGGCTCAATAAAATTAGGCTGGCTGCTGCAATAGCCGCAGTTTCAGCCCGTAAAATTCTATTTCCTAGACTTACGGGTGTAAAATTATCGTGTTTGGCCAATTCAACTTCCTGTGGAGAAAAACCCCCTTCCGGACCGATGAATATATGGTAATACTGAACGTTTGGGTCGAGTTTTTCCTCCAGAGTGCTGTCTGTCTGTCCTTCCCAGGCAATCAACTTTTGGCCGGGTTGTTGTGCTGCAGCGGCGATAGCCTGGTTAAAAGGGAGCAAATTTTTCAGTTCGGGCACCTGCCGGCCGCCGCATTGTTCCGTAGCCTCGGTCAAAATCTTATGATAGCGCTTTAATTTATTTTCGGAAATTTCCCGGACAATGGTATGATTGGTGATCATCGGCACAAAACAGCTAATACCCAGCTCTGTGCCTTTTTGTAAAATCCATTCGAAATTATCTTTTTTTAATAAAGATTGGTATAATGTTAGCTTTTGCCCTGGCTCGCGCATAGCTGGTTGAGTTTCGATAATGGTTGCGATAGCTGTTTTATCCCCAATTTCTTTCAGTGCTAGCTGGTATTCAGCTTGCGGTGCGAAAATGATAAAGAGATCGTTTGTTTTTAAACGTAGTACTTTTGTTAATTGATCGATAATTTCCTTGTCACTGATTATTATCTGATCATTGGTAATATTAACTTGGGGCAAATAAAAACGTGGGAGCATATAGAGTATTATAGCATATGGCGCGTGGCTTATGGTATATGGTTAATGGTGTATAGTTTATGGCGTATTGTGTTTTTGTTGTTTGAATAATAATCGCGTAGGCGGAGATTTATCTCCGCCGTCAATTCTACAGCTGGAGATAAATCTCCCGCCAAAGGCGGACAGGTCAGCTATGCGGCGATTTGATTATTGCGTTTGCAGAGAGTCGCGTTGGGTCTTTTTTTGTTTGGATTTATAGCACCGCTCGCATTATACTACCCCAGGAGCAGCCCTCTGCGGCTGCGACTGTATATTAAAGAGGCTAGCGCAACCACAGAGGGTTGCGCTTGGAATAAATTAAACAGGCGGCGCCGTTTGGTTAGACAGCCGAGAGGTTGAATCCTAAATACCGTTTTGTGCTACAATAAACATATGAAATTTTCAATCGGCATAGTTGGCCTGCCCAATGTGGGCAAGTCAACTTTATTTCAAGCTTTAACCAAAAAACAGGTAGACACTTCCAACTACCCTTTCTGCACTATTGATCCAAACGTGGGTGTTGTAGAAGTGCCTGATGAACGTTTAGTTAGCTTGGCGTCAATTTATAAACCGGAAAAGATTGTGCCGACCGTGATTGAGTTTGTTGATATCGCCGGTTTAGTTAAGGGTGCGCATAAAGGTGAAGGTTTGGGCAATGCTTTCCTGGCCAATATCCGTGAGGTCACAGCAATTTGCCAGGTAGTCAGGCAGTTTAGTGATGCGGACGTGGTACATGTCAATGGCGAAATCAATCCAGAGGATGACAGGCAGACAATTAATTTGGAGATGATTTATGCGGATATGGCCACTCTGGATAACAGGCTGGAGGATATTGAACCCAAGGCAAAAAGCGGCGATAAAAAAATTAAACAGTTAGTGGATATTTATGCAAAAGCTAAAACATTCTTGGATACAGGGGAATTACTGTCCCGAGCAGATTTTAATAAAGATGAATTAAAAGTAATTTCTGAACTCAATTTATTGACCATGAAACCAATGCTGTATATTCTCAATGCCGATGAAGCTGATGCAGCCACTGAAAAACCTGGTTTTTTAACTATTAGCGCCAAAGTGGAGTCAGAGTTAGCCGAAATGCCCCTTAATGAAGCTATGGATTATTTAAAGTCTTTAGGTTTGCAAAGCACCGGCTTGGAAAGGCTTATCAAAGCGTCTTATGAATTGCTTGATTTAATTACATTTTTTACGGCCGGTCCCAAGGAAGTTCATGCCTGGACAGTAAAAAGAGGCGCTCTGGCGCCAGTAGCCGGCGGCAGGATTCATTCTGATTTTGAACTAAAGTTTATTCGTGCAGAAGTTGCTAAATGGCAGGACGTAGTTGAGTACGGCGGTGAATTACCGGCTAAAGAAAAAGGAAAAATTAAAATTGAAGGGCGGGAATATGTAGTTAAGGATGGTGATGTGATTTATTTCCGAATATAAAAATGAAATGTATATTAAAAACACAAGCTATTTTTAATATTTGTGATAAAATTATTAATTTGATATAATAATATTATAAAGATCTTTGAGAATGATTTAGCGTCAAGGAGGCCTTTTTGGCTGAAAAAAACAGAGAAGATGACCCCAGGAATGGTCATCTTAGACGCAGATTAAGACAATTTGCACGGGCGAAATTAATTGCCTCTGCAGGAAAATCGTCCACCTCAAAAACGATAGGAGCTTGTAATGGGAAAAACATTTTCTGTACAAGATAGTTCAATAATAGGAAGAGGAGGTGGTCTATCGAGTCGAGGAGAATTTCTCCTCGCATGCGGGGCTTATCCCCCTGCCCTCACGAACAATGTCATAAACCCGCCTCAGCGTTCGTGTTGTATGAGGTAAATACTAGTGAAAAGAAGGAGGATTGAATTTAAACCGAGGTGTGTTTAATCAGCCTCGGTTTTTTTATGATATTTAAAAATGAATATTTCCCTTTCAACTTTTTGGTCAGGACGCTGGTAAACTAGCGAGCCACGGGCCGTGGGTCCGACCTTGGCAAAGAGTGAAATTTTTTCTTGGATAGGATTAATACGGTTAAAACCTATTTTACCCAGCTGCTCAAGGATTTTCAATGAGTAAATGCCGTGATCAGTTTTAAAAAGAGGGAAAACAATAACCAGCCTGGAATTTTGCTTGACCATCTTGGCCAGTGAGTTGAAAGATGCCAGATAAAGTGATTCCAGTTCCTGGATAATAGCCAGCATGCTGATTACGCTGATATTTTTTCTGATGAGCGGGCCTAGGTATGGCTCGGTAACTACTATGTCAATTGAATTGGTTGGAATTTTTTCTGGCAGTTTTTTTATGTCTGAAAGTATTAATTTACTTTTAATATTATTTAACTTATATTTGCCGGCTAGCCATTTAAGGTTTTCCTTAGTGTCATTAATGGCTTTTTCACTGATGTCACTGCCAGTAATATTTTTGTAACCCATCAGGGCAGCTTCTTGGAGTACTGTGCCTGAGCCGCAAAAAGGATCAAGGAGTTTTTTTTGGGAATCACCTTGGGCAAGGTTAAGCATTATCTGAGTTAGCTTAGGCGGCAGCATGCCGGAATGAGCATCCCTTTGGGGACGACCGTAATCCCGTTCAGAATATTCCTCAAAATCCTGTACCGCTACGGTTTTGCATAGGTAAAAAGAATATAAACCGCTGATTACCAGGATATCAGCACCCTTGGCAATCATCTTGTTTTTTGTTACCTGTACGCTGGTCAGTACGCCGTCCTGGGCAGAAATAAATCTGCCTTTATGGTGTTTTTTTAGTAATTCTTTTTTCAGGCGCAAGCCGAGAGTATTAAGCTCAGCATGGTAGCGCCACAGGGTATCTCCATATAGGCTAAAGCCGAAGATAATTTTTTTATCTGATTTATTGGTAAATTTATTTATCAGATAGTCGGTTGTCAGAGAACTTATCAGCTCTTTTAACGTTTTAAACTCTTCAACTACTTCTCCAATTTTGATTGTGCCACCGAGGCTGGCTTGCCATTTTTTAGCCTCAAAAGACGAATCAGCCTCTAGAATAAGGGCATTTTTGGTCAGGTCAATAATGCGTAATTTGTTAGTCAAGGCCGGCTCCCGGTTGAATATCTCGGCAATTGAGAGGATGGGATTTCGGCCCAAGATGATGCAATAACGATTCATAGATGTATTATATAACAAAGTAGGGAAATGGGCTAAACCACTAAAATTGGCCTGAACTTGCTATATTTTATGCTATATGATAAGCTGGATTGTAATGTTGGAGTGAGAGTAACGGCTTTTTTTTAATCTAAATTATTGTTAAAAATTACATAAATTATTAATATGTTGCAAAATTACGAATTATTATTCATAATTTCTTTGAAGAAGGCCGGCGAAAAGTCGCATGAAGCGTTGGTAAAAAAAATCCAAAAAGTAATTACTGATTCCGGAGGTTCTATGGTTACTCTAGAGGATTGGGGACGCAGAAGGCTTGCTTATGAAATAAATGGCGAGAAATTTTGCAATTATATCCTGATGGAATTTGAAATTGAGAACGAGCATATAAAAAAAATTACCTCAGCCATCAAATTAATGCCGGAAATAATCAGGCACTCTTTAGTGCAGAAGCGCATTAAATCAGAAAAGGAGCTGGCTAAAGAACAGCGCATCAAAGAAAAAATTGCTGCCAAAGAAGAGCAAGAGCAAGAAAAAGAAAAGGAAGTAGCCAAACCGGCAGTTGTTGAAAAAAAGACAGAACCGGAAAAGCCCAAACCAACAGAGCCAAAAATCAGTCTTGAAGATTTGGATAAAAAACTTGATGACATTTTAAAAGAAGAAATATAATATAGGATCCATAAAATAAATTATATGAATTTAAACAAAGCAATGATCATTGGGAATATAACCCGCGATCCAGAGGTCAGGACCACGCCAAATGGGCAAACCGTCGCTTCTTTTGGGGTAGCCACGAATCGCCGCTGGACCGACAAGTCTGGCCAGAAAAAAGAGCAGGTTGAATACCACAATATTGTAGCCTGGCGGAAATTGGCTGAAATTATTGGGCAGTATCTGAAAAAAGGCAGCAAGGTTTATATTGAAGGCCGGATGCAAACTCGCTCATGGGATGACCAGAGCGGCAATAAACGTTATCGTACAGAAATTATTACTGAAAATATGATTATGCTTGATAAGGCCGGAGCAGGCGGTGCGATGCCTACTAATAGCCAAGCCCAGAATTCGTCTGCCAATGAGGGTGAAGGCGCTCAGCCAGCCCCGTCATCTGATGAGCCGGAAATTAATGTTGAAGATATACCATTTTAAAAAGTTTATTAGAAAATAATGCGCAATAGAAATTCGTCAAAGATAAATCAGCCGAGACTGACAGCCAAGATGAGGGTATGCCATTTTTGTACACATGGCATTCGCGAGGTGGATTATAAGGAGACCCAAGTTTTACAGAAGTTTTTGTCGTCCTATGCTAAGATTCTGCCGCGAAAAAAGACCGGCTTATGTGCTAAGCACCAGAGAAAGCTGGCTCAATCTGTTAAGCGGGCCAGGCAAATGGCGTTAATCCCATACACAACCAGATAATAACTTATGCTCAGTATTAATAATATAAAATCCGGCACCTATATCACGTTCCGAGGAGACCCTTTTGTAGTGATGAAACATGATTTTGTTAAAATGGGCCGCGGCAAGGGAGTCATGCGCGCTACTATTAAAAACCTTAAAACCGGGAAAATTCTTGAAGAAAGCTTTAAAGGCCAGGAAAAAGTGGAACAAGCTGATATTAAGCATTCAAAAGCTAATTACTTGTATAAGGAAGATAGTAATTACTATTTCATGGACAATGAGTCGTATGACCAGTTTTTTATTACTGAAGAGCAGATTGGCGATAAGAAAGAATTTTTATTTGAGAATATGGAAGCCGAGGTATTAAATTATAATAATGAGCCAATTAATATTGAAATACCCAATAAGATAAAGCTAAAAGTTAAGCAGTCTCCGCCCGGTATTCGCGGTGACACTGCCCAGGGATCAGTGACTAAGAAAGTTATCCTGGAAAATGATTATGTAGTTGATACGCCTTTATTTATTAAAGAGGGTGATTTATTAGAAATTAATACTGAAACCGGCAAGTACGTTGGTAAAGTAAATACTGGTAAATGATTTAGATGTGTTATGAAGATAAAATAAAACGCCATCAATACATGTGGCGTTTTTTGATAGCTATTATTGGACAATCTCACGCTTCTCACTTGATGGCACTGCTTCCCACATGACCATATTAGGGTCATTCGTAGCAAAAATATTATATTTTAGGGTTGATTTGATTGTGTTCCCACCCCGGTCTGTCCATGTGTGAGCATGTTCTTCTGTGCGGAGTTTTTCTCCTTTTTTTAGCATATGCCCTCCTTCAATAAGGATCCATTTCAATTTTAAATAAGCTTAGTTTAATATTATTGGACTGTCAATACATGTATTGCCAATAGAAATTTAAGCTAAGCCGATTTTTTTCTTTATTTGCACCAGGTTTTTTTGGGCAATGCGTTTGGCCTTGGCGCTGCCTTGTTTAAGCACATTTTCTATCTCTTTAGGATTTTTTATCAGCTGGGCGCGTTGCCTTCGGAATTTCGCTAAGGCCGGATTTTTTATTATTTTATCAGCCAGCAATGTTTTAAATTCTGAAAAGTGGATGTTGCCATCCTCAAGATGATTAATAAATTTTCTCCTGTCACTTGTTTCAGCAAAGATGTACAGTAGCATATAAAAATTAAATAAAGCCATGAAAGTCTTGAATTTATTGGCACCCAGGCGTTTGGCAATGGCACTTAGGTCCTGCTCAGCTTTAATTTCCTTGTCAGGCGGATATTCAGTGGCCATATCCTTGAATTCAATATTAACTTCCTTGGTATTTTTCAGGAATTCCCTGATAATGTCTTTTTCATCGCCAGTGGCAGTGGGCATGGATTTGACTTTATTTTCAATAGTAGCTGGAGAGTCGGCTAGGGCGATATATGATTTTGGCCCGAGGCTTTTGCTCATTTTTTTGGTTGGGTCAGTCAGGCTCATAATTTTCGGAGTAGGTGTTATTTTTTCTTTAGGTTCTATAAAAGTCTTACCATAGCGGGTATTAAAGCTTCTGGCAATTTCACGAGTAATTTCTAAATGAGGCAGCTGGTCAATGCCCACCGGGATAATATTTGCTTTATACAGTAGTATGTCAGCCGCCATAAGCACGGGGTAGTCCATTAAACCCATGTTTAAGTTATGAGCAAAACGTTCTGATTTTTCTTTGTAAGTAGGTACCCGTTCAAGCCAGGAAACCGGCGTAATGCAATTCAAGATCCAGGCCAGGTCAGTGTGTTCAGGTACCATGGACTGGAGCATGACAATGCTCTTGGCTGGCGATACTCCGGCTGCCAGAAAATCGACAGCCGTATCAAAAATACGCTGTTCCAGTTCTTTAGGCTCCGGGCCTTCGGTTAAAGCATGATAGTCAACTATCTGGAAAATACAGTCGTTATTTTTGTCTTTCTGCAGCTCAAGCCAGGACTGGATTGCCCCGAAGTAATTGCCAATATGAAGTTGCCCTGACGGTTGGATGCCGGATAATACTACGTGTTTCATAAAGTTAGTTTATCATAATTATATTTTTTTGCAATTTAAGATTTACCGCCTCAATTTTTATGTGTTATAATTATTTTATAAGTAATATTAGTTAATAAATAAATAAAGAAACTATGAAAAAAACGCTATTAATTAGCTTGGCTCTGGTGGTGGTAATTGGGACAGGGGTTTTTGCTGTGCAATTTAAAAATGTAAAAGCCCAAACCGGCCCTAAAATTATGAATGTTGATGTAAATGTTACACTAAATGACATTAGTTTCCGCTGGAATACTGATGTTAGCACAACCGGTGTAGTTAAAATTGGAACAAGTTCAGGAAGTTATATTTATACATTAGAGAGCAGTACTTCTACCTCATCTCACTATGTTTGGACACGAGATGTTGACCTTGAATATGAAACAGTTTATTACTATGTGATTGAAGCAACAGATTTAGAGGGCAATACAACTACTTCTGAGGAATATTCTATTACAACCTCGTCACAAAATCTCCGCTTTGATAAATTCGAGATATATGATATTGCTAGTGATAAAGTATATGTTCATTCATTAACGAATAAAAGTGCTTTCCCTGGTGTAATGATTGGCACTACTCAAGAAAATTTAACAGCTCCAGAAAATATTAACGGGGATATATACAGTATTGGTGGTGCACAAACACAAAAATGGATTGTTTCTGGCTTAACACCGAATACGACCTATTATATTCAAGCAACTGCTAGACGAAGCGGAACAATGCTTGGTTATTATGAAGAAGCTGATTCAACTGAATCTGATATTTTATCATTCACCACAACTGGGTTAGCAAAGGTAAATTCAATTAATCCTACACAAGGACCAAATGGGATCGAAGTGACAATATCAGGTGAGAATTTTGGTGCATCAGATTTTGCTACAAAACTAGTTGGGATTGGATGTAGTCCAATAAATTATTCTAATTGTTTTAGTGCGGATATTATTTCATGGTCAGATTCAAGTATAGTTATTGAAACAAACTCGCATTCTTCAACCGGACCAGTTTATGTGGCAAAAAGGTGGAATGTTGGAACTTCAGATTTTGATGCTTTTACTGTTCAGGGTCCGGAGTTTAGGGTTGTAGGGAGTGGATCAGCTGCAACTGATACCAATACAGGTCCTGTAGGAACAACTGTTAATTATTTAAATGAAGGTTTTGATTGCAGCTTTTCAACATCCATACAAGATGAAGATACAATTAAGGTAAATTCGCTATTTACTGATGGTAGTGATACTGATTCATACCTAGAAAGTGTTTATAATTTATACAATGATAATTGGGGACGCTATCCCAGATGTACCGAAATGCAGTTCCACTTAGATCATTCAACTCCTTTGGACAGATTAACTAATTGGTTAGCAGAAGAAACTATTGACGAGAAGTATGGGTGTAAATACTCAACAACTTTGTCCGATGACAATACTGTCAGAGTAAAAAGCTTATTTACTTTAGGCAGCGATAATGATGAGTATCTAGGTGAAGTATATGATGCTTATTATGATAATTGGGGACGCTATCCCAGATGTACCGAAATGCAGTTTCATCTGGACCATGCTACGCCTATTAAGAGATTAACCAGTTGGTTAGAAGAAAATGTACCTGAAGCAACCACGACTACTGAGGTTGATGTGCCATTAACCCCAAGTGACATTACCGGTACCAAAATAGAATTTGAAGATGTTGGTTCCACGGTTGGTTTGAAAGATGAAACCCAATCATTA
The DNA here is from genome assembly GCA_018816445.1 of Patescibacteria group bacterium. Taxonomy (GTDB): domain Bacteria; phylum Patescibacteriota; class Patescibacteriia; order UBA10025; family JAHIVO01; genus JAHIVO01. The sequence goes on along the minus strand of JAHIVO010000008.1, from coordinate 23,484 downwards.
TCATTTAAAGACACGGATGAAATTACCTTTACAGGTACAACTACGCCTAATTCTGTAGTAACCCTGGAAATTGCCAGTGAAGCCGCGATGGTGGTTACAACCAGAAGTAATAATGAGGGGTATTGGGTTTATACATTACCTGGACCTTTAGAAACCGGTAATCACACGGTAAAGGTGGCCGTAACCGACACCAGCGGTGAAGCAATAAGTGAAAGTGAAGCAGTTAGTTTCAAGGTTACTTCTTCATCATCAGTTACTTCAACAATTACGGATACTCTAGAAGAAGCTGGTTTTACTACTACCACCTGGTTAATTATTGGAGCCGCGGCAGTTGTTATAGTAATATTGATATTCGTTATTGCTAAGAAAAAACCAGTCCAGCCGAAAGAATAGCAGTTTAGTATAAACCAAAAAGCCCTGAATATATCAGGGCTTTTTGTATTGTGAGGGTTTTAAACTTTTATAACCACCCCGCTTCCCCTTCGCCCCTGCTCAGGGTTCGCGGGGCAAGCAGGCATGACCACCCCGTACAATTACTCATCTTATTCGCAATTTACGGGGCGAGAGTTGGTTGTAAATTAACTAGTGATAATTTAACCGTATTTAGCTTATACTTTTATTACTACGGGCATGACCATGGGGCGGCGTTCAGTTTTGGTGAATAAAAATTGTCCGATTTGGTCGCGGATTTTATTTTTTATATACACATCATCAGCTTTAGCGCGCGGTTCTTTGTCTGTTAGGATTTGTTTTACTTTTTTCCGCACCTGCTCTAATAATGTTTTGTTTTCTTTCATATAAATAAAGCCGCGCGAGATAATGTCTGGGCTATTAATTATATTGCCTGTTTTTGAGTCAATTGTAACAATGATTACAAACATGCCGTCACCCGCTAGTAGCTGCCGGTCTCGTAGAACCACATTAGATACGTCCCCAACACCCAGCCCGTCAACGAAGATATAGTGGGAAGGTACTTTCTTAGGGAGAATTTGGGCTTTATTATTTGCCAGCTCTAAAACTGAGCCATTATCCAGGATAAAAATATTATTTTTAGGATAACCATTGCGGATGGCTAATTTTTCCGCTTCTTTGAGGTAGTAATGATTAGCATAAACAGGCAGGAAATAAGTGGGCCTTATTTGTTTAACAACAGTGATTAAATCCTGAGCATTGCTATGTCCACTGGAATGGACATCCATAATTTCCGTGTGCACGACATTGTCGCAAAGACGGTATAAATTATCTTTAAGTTTTTGAATAGTTCTTTCATTCCCGGGAATGATGGATGAGGAAAAGACAACCGTATCCTGCTTTTTAATTTTAATGAAGCGGTGGTTCTTGCTGATGATTCTTGAGAGTACCGCCCGGGGCTCGCCTTGGGCGCCAGTGCACATGATTATGACGCGCCGATCCGGAAATTTATTTATTTGGTCAACTGTAATCAATGATCCTTTTTTGACTTTGATATAACCAAGCTGTTTAGCCACTTCAACGTTGACTTTCATGCTATAACCGTCTAGGGCGATTTTTTTGCCGAGTATGGATGCCCTTTCTATGACCCATTTAATCCTTTCCAGCTGTGAGGAAAAAGTGCCTATAATTATGCGGCCTGGCGCCTGACGGATTAATTGATCAAGATTTTGGTACATTGTTCTTTCCGATATGCGCTCCTTCATAGCAGTTGAGCCCAGGCTTTCCAGCATCAGTATGGTTGGCTTTGGTAATTTAGCTAAATGATGGTAGGTAATGGGCTGGCGGGTCAGTGGATTTTTTTCATATGTCCAGTCACCTGGGTGAATAATAGTACCAAGGGGCGTCTGTATTATCACACCAATAGCGTCCATAATTGAATGGTCAACCGGGAAAAATTTAATTGTGAATTGGCCAAGCTTAATAACCTGCTGGGCAGATTTTACATTGATTGACCTCAGGTATTTAGCTGATCCTTTTTTATAATCCTCCATCCGGTTTTTGATCAGCGCTAAGGTTAGCGGCCGACCGACAACAGTTGGGGTTTTCAGCTTTTCAAGTAAAATTGGAGCAGCGCCAATATGATCAAGATGTCCGTGTGAAAAAATTACTCCACGGACGTTTTTTTCCTTGCCTTGAAGATAGGCAGTATTGGGAATTATGTAGTCAATGCCCGGCATGTCTTCTTCCGGAAATTGAATGCCCATGTCAAGGATTACAATATCATGACCGTATTCAAATACTGTCATATTGCGGCCAACTTCTTCCTGGCCGCCTAAAGTAATGATTCGCAATTTGTTAGTAAACTTTTTTGTTTTTTTTTGTATTAATATTTGATGTTTTCTGTTCATAATTTAGTTATTTATTGTCAATTTTTCGTTTGACTGTTAGTTAAGCTAATAATGGTGCCGAAGGTGGGAGTCGAACCCACACGAGCTTGCGCCCACACGGCTCTGAACCGTGCGTGTCTGCCAGTTCCACCACTTCGGCACAAAAAGTATTTATTCCCAGCCGAGCTTAGTTTTTATATACCAGTTTTCAACCCCATTGAATCGGTCAGAAGGGATGGTGATACGCGTGAGTTCAATACCTTTAACGTCTTTAGTCACTCCATAGTAGTATGACGGGCTGTAAAGAAAGATAGCCGGCATTTCATCAGCCAGTATATTCTGGAAATGGACGTATTTTAATATTCTTTCGTCACGGTTGTCAATTTGCCTAGCCTGTTCAAGGAGTTGGTCAACATCTTTATTATAGTAATTAGAAAGATTCAAGCCTCCGGCTAGGCTCTGGCTTGAATGCCAGAAGGGATAAGGATCGGGGTCTGAACCTAATATTTCTCCATAAAGAAAAGCTTCGTAGTTTCTAGGCTTAATAATTTCCTTATTAACCCGCATAGGGTTCATAATTTTCAATTCAATACCGATATTAATTGACTCCCATCCTTCCTTTAAAATATTTGCAGTTTTTAAATATTCAACCTGATCAACCGTGGTCAGGGAAAAAGCCAACTCTTGATCACCTTTTTTTCTTAATCCACCGTCTTCGGGCACTTCCCAGCCCTGCTCGTCTAGCATTTGAGCGGCTTTTTCAATATTGTATTCATAGACCTGTACTTCAGGATGGTATCCCAGGAATCCTTCAAGTATGGGTGCTTGAATGATCTGTCCCTGATCTTGGAGTGCTTCTTCCAGTATGCGCTGTTTGTCTGTGGCAAAAGCTAGAGCCTGTTTTAATTCCTTATCTTTTAATAATGAATTTTTCTGATTGAAAAATACGGCGGTGTATTGCGGCAGCTGCAATGAATATGAAGTAATATCCTTATTTTTTGCCAGTGAATCACGGTAGTCTTGGGGTATGAAGTTTATGCCGTCTACGCTATTGTTCTGAAGAGCATTTAAAGCTGATTCAAAGTCAGCATATAGTTTAAATATAATTTTTTCAGTATATGGAGGGTTATTGTAAAAATTTGGATTTGTTTCAAGCACGTAGGATTTAATATTGCCAGACTGGTCTTTGGTCAGTTCTTTGAACTGGAACGGGCCTGAGCCAATTGGCCTGGTGTTGTACTCGGCTAATTTGAAATTACTGGCTGCTACATCGCCCCAGATATGGCCTGGCAGTATGCCGATAGTTAAATTTGAAAGGAATGGGGAAAAGGGCTCTTCTAGGGTAAAGGAGACGGTATAGTCGTCAATACGTTCCAGGCTGACTCCTTTGAAGCTAGAGTAATAAGGGCTGTTAAAGTCCGTATCTTTAATGGTTTCAAAAGTGAAAATAACGTCATCAGCTATGAGTGAATTTTCATTATGCCATTTTACGTTTTGTCTAAGATGAATAGTGTATGTTTTTTTATCTTCAGACAGTTCATAATGGGTAGCAATATCTGGTTCAAGTTCAAGATGCTCATTATACTTAAATAGACCAGAGTAAGTCAGCCTCGTTATATCCCGATCAACATCATTCTGTGCCAGTATAGGGTTTATATAAGTTGGCTGGCCGACCAGAGCTTCACTATAAGTGCCGCCCTGGCGTGGCATATAAATAACGTGCCGTTGGTAGAAATTAAATATTAAAAAGCCGACACAAATTATAGTCAGCACTATCAGTGTGCGAATAATAATTTTTTCTTTTTTTGAGAGATATTGGGGCAGATACTGAAGCTGCTGCCAGGAGGGGAAGCGCTGTTTAGCCAGCGAAAAAACTAATTTCTTATCCAAATCAACCTGCTCATTCAATATTGAGGGAATTTGAACCGGCTCTTGAGGGTTGGATTTTTTTTGTTTGAAGATATTTTTAATCCGCTTGATCATTGTAATTTATACTGTGTCTATTGAAAATATTATCACAAGAATTATTGGCGGATTAAAACGTTAACAAAAGCAACGCTTAAAAAAAGCACACTTAACACGATAGTGGCGATGAACAGGGTTTTTTCAAAACCGCGTTTGGTCCGGTAAACATTACCTTCGCCGCCAAAAGCAGTTGATAACCCCGCCCCGCGTTTCTGTAGCAAGATGGAGGCTACCAATAGTACTGCTAAGATGATTATTATGATATTTAAAATTTGTTCCATATATAAAAAAATAAGTCCTATAAGGCTTAGTAAAAGGTATCAAAAAGCAGGGAGTTTGTCAAGTATAATAAAAAGTCTAATTTTCCCCACTTTTTAATAGTAATCCTTATAAGGTTTTTACTAATTTTTTATTCTTAGCCACTTTAGTGGCGTTAGTTGAATAATGAGTTTAAAGATCTACGCGACTTAAGTCGCCATGAAGCAGGGGGACTATTAACTATTTTTTTGACTTTTTGATAAGTAATCTTTGCAATGCTTTGACACTGCGGCCCGATACTTTCATGACAGGTTTTTTTCTTTTCTGGCGGAGGGAATGTTTTTTCTCCAAATCTGACTGGATTTTTTCAGGGTCAATCTTTTTCATAATTGTTTGATTATTTTATTTGTTTTAGAATGCCCAATAATCTTTTCTAATTCAGCCGGGGTGGTGTTTTTCAAGTTTTGGACAGAACCAAAATGTCTGATGAGAAGTTTTTTTGTTTTAGGTCCAATGCCTGAGATATTATCTAAAGGTGATTTAGTCAGTTCTGTCGAATGCTTTTGTCTGAAAAAGGTAATGGCAAAGCGGTGAGCTTCATCCCGCATGCGCTGTATGAGAAATAATACTTCAGAGTTGGCCGGAAAAGTGAATGGTTTTAGCCGACCGGGTAGATATATTTCCTCCTTTTTTTTAGCTAGGGCAATAATTGGACAGTTAATTTTAACATTTTTTTGCACCACGCTAAGCTGGCCCTTGCCGCCATCCAGGATGACTAGATCAGGTTGGGGCCAGGCCTCCCCTTCACCCTGGCCCTCTCCCCGCTGGGGAGAGGGGGCGTGGTTGAAACGCCGCCACAACACCTCGGCCATCATAGCCGGATCATTAGCGCCAGTAACAGTTTTGATTTTAAATTTGCGGTACCATTTTTTATCAGGATGGCCGTTAGTAAAAACTACCATAGAACCAACAGCATTCTGGCCCTGGATATTTGAAATGTCAAAAATTTCTACCCGCAGTGGGATTTTTTCAAGTTGTAATTTTTCTTTCAGCTCTGTAAGTGCTGTAGTTATCCTAGCTTCGTCTTTTTGCCAGGAAGCCTGGATTTGGTTTAGAAAAATATCGGCGTTTTCTTCGCCCAGCTTGATCAGTTTTTTCTTATCGCCTTTACGGGGAACAATAATTTTAGTTTTGAATGTTCTTTCAATTAAACCTTGATTAGGTAGTTTAATCGGTACTAGAATAGCTCGAGGCCGGTCAATAATCCGGGGGTATAGCTGCTCAATAAACGCCTGAATAATATCATAATCTTGTTGGTCGGCAGTATTTTTCAGGACAAAATTTTGTTTATTAATCAATTTACCGTACCTGATATTAAAAAGATTAATAACAGACATGTCTTCCTCTCTGGCCAGACTTATTATGTCAAACTTTTCTTTTTTTATAGTCACTACTTTTTGTCTGGCCATGATTTTTTCAATGGCAGAGATCTTATCGCGAAATCCGGCTGCTTTTTCAAAAGAATGATGCACGGCTGCCTGTTTCATTTTATCCTCCAGATCGGAAATTATATCCTCATAATGGCCTTTCAGAAAATTTATAACTTTTTTAATTGAATTATTGTATTCATTCTTGTCTAGCGGCCCTATCAATTGTGGGTAGCGCTGTATAAGCAGACCCAGCTGTTGCTGTGAAGGCTGTTTGGCAAAATTTCGATGCGGGAATAACTTCCTCAGAAAATTTAATGTTTGATTTACAGAAATTGCAGAAACATAAGGGCCAAAATATTTTGCCTTATCATTCAATACCTGCCGTACAGTAAAAACCCGCGGAAATTCTTCGTTTACGGTGATTTTAATATACTTGAAATTCTTATCATCCTTTAGGTCGATATTAAATGGCGGCTGGTGCTTTTTTATCAGATTTGATTCAAGTAGCAGTGCTTCGGTGGGCGACGAGGTTACGATAAACTCCACCTTAGATATTTTTTCCACCATTATTTTTTTATGCGGCGTCAGCTGGTTTGACTGGTGGAAATACGAAGCTACCCGATTTTTGAGGCTAGCGGCTTTGCCAATATATAAAATATTGCCCTGCGCATCTTTAAACAGGTAGACGCCGGGTTTTTGGGGAATGGTTTTGGGGTTGGATATCGCCATAAAGTAAGCCAATTATTTCATATTTTTAACGTTTATTCAAGCTGGTATCAACCTGCATAGATTGACCGATCTTGACAGGTGGTGTATAATGGCTTTCGTATCTTGAGTAGTGAAAAAAATTTAATTATGAATAATAATAATCACACTATTACCATACGTGGTGCCCGGGTGCATAATTTGAAAAATATCAATATTGATATTCCCCGTGATAAATTAGTAGTTATAACCGGCATTTCAGGTTCCGGTAAATCATCACTGGCTTTTGACACTATTTATGCAGAAGGCCAGCGCCGGTACGTGGAATCATTGTCTGCATACGCCAGGCAGTTTTTAGGCTTAATGGACAAGCCTGACGTTGACCAGATTGACGGATTGTCGCCGGCCATTTCTATTGACCAAAAATCAACTTCTCATAATCCCCGTTCTACCGTGGGCACAGTGACGGAAGTTTATGATTATCTCCGCCTGTTATTTTCCCGGGTAGGCAAGCCTCATTGCCCCAACTGCGGCCAGCTGGTGGTCAGGCAGACTATTGAACAGATTGCCAACAAAGTCTTAGCCCTGCCTGAAGGAGTCCAGTTCATGATTCTGGCCCCTGTAATTCGTGACCAAAAAGGGGAGCATAAGAATGTTATTAGTGAGGTGCGGAAAGCTGGTTACGTGCGCGTACGTTTTGATAATGTGATTTATTCAGTTGAAGAAGCAGAAGACCTGAGGGTAGATAAGAATAAAAAGCATAATGTAGAAGTGGTAGTTGACCGTTTAGCCAGAGAGAAAAAGTTTGATAAAAAACGATTAATTGAATCTTTAGAATCAGCCTTAGATTTGGGTGATGGGCTGGTTATTATTAAAATTGCGGATAAAGATGAAGATATGCTTTTTTCGCAGCACTTTGTCTGCCCTAAGTGTAATATTAACTTGCCGCCTATAGAACCGCGAAATTTATCGTTCAACAGTCCGCACGGGGCTTGTCCGGAATGTACGGGCCTAGGCACTCGATTGGAGATAGACCCGAAGCTGATAATTCCCAACCCACGTTTGACCATAGCCCAGGGAGCTATCAGGCCCTGGTCGCGAACTTCGTCCAACCAGTCATGGTATTTAAGATTTTTAGATGGTGTGGCTAAAGCCAATAATTTTTCCCTGGATGTGCCGATTGAGAAATTGACAAAAAAACAGATGGACATGATTTTACATGGCACTGGTACCAAGGAATATACAATGGAATATAATAGTGACCGTTTTGATGGTGAGTTTACCAGGAATTTTGAAGGCGTAGTGCCGAATTTAATGCGTCGGTATAAGGAAACACAATCAGATTACATTCGTTCAGAAATTGAGAGGTATATGCGGGTTTTACCATGCCCAATATGCAGGGGTAAGCGATTAAAACCAGAAGCTTTGGCGGTAACTGTAATTGACAGGAGCATTTCTGAAGTTACCAACATGACTGTTGAAGAAGCCCGTAAGTTTTTTAATACAATTAAGTTTACGACCAGCAAAGAGAAAATTATTGCCAGGCAGATATTAAAAGAAATTTCAGCTCGTTTAGAATTTTTACATAACGTAGGTTTGGATTACTTAAGCTTGGACAGGACCGCTTCATCATTGGCTGGCGGCGAGGCACAGCGCATCAGGTTGGCTACCCAGATTGGCTCTTCATTGGTAGGAGTAGTATATATTCTTGATGAACCTTCAATTGGTTTGCACCAACGCGATAATACTAAATTGATCGCCACTTTAAAGGCCCTGCGCGATTTAGGCAATACAGTTATTGTAGTGGAACATGACGAGGGGACAATATTATCTTCTGATTATGTAATTGATATTGGCCCGGGAGCAGGCGAGCATGGCGGCAAAGTAGTTGCCGTGGGCACACCCCAGGAAATTAAGAAAAATCCAAGGTCATTAACCGGCCAGTATATGTCAGGAAAAAAATCTATCCCCGTTCCGAAAAAATTCAGAAACGGCAATGGTAAAAGTATGGAGATCAAAGGAGCAGCAGAATTTAACCTGAAAAACATTAATGTAAAAATTCCATTAGGTAAGTTTGTCTGCATTACCGGAGTATCCGGATCAGGCAAGTCAACCCTGATGATTGACATCCTGGCCAGGGCATTAGCTCAAAAGTTTTACCGGGCTAAGGATTCACCAGGCAAGCATAAGGCTTTGGTAGGTGTTGAAAATCTTGATAAGGTTATTAATATTGACCAGTCGCCGATCGGCCGGACGCCGCGTTCAAACCCGGCAACTTATACCGGCGTCTTTACCTATATCCGAGATTTATTTTCCCAAGTGCCGGAAGCGCGTATCCGCGGCTATTCACCAGGGCGATTCAGCTTCAATGTAATCGGCGGCCGGTGTGAAGCCTGCCAGGGCGACGGTCTGGTAAAAATAGAAATGCAATTCCTGCCGGATGTATATATAGAATGCGAAGAATGCAAAAGCAGGCGCTATAACCAGCAGGCTTTGGAAATCCATTACCGCAATAAGAATATTTCTGATGTGCTTAATATGACAGTAGAGGAGGCAATGCATTTTTTCAAGAATCAGCCGTCCATTCATAAGAAATTAAAAACTTTATTTGAGGTAGGCTTGGGTTATATCCATCTGGGACAGTCGGCTACCACCCTGTCCGGCGGCGAAGCCCAGCGTGTTAAGTTAGCCACTGAGTTATCCCGACGCGCTACCGGCAAAACATTACATATTTTGGATGAACCCACTACTGGCCTGCATTTTGATGACGTTAAGCGTTTGCTAAATGTTTTAAACAAATTAGTTGAAAAAGGCAATACAGTGCTGGTTATTGAACATAATTTAGACGTTATCAAGTCAGCAGACTGGATTGTTGACCTGGGTCCGGAAGGCGGATTTAAAGGCGGGGAGATCGTGGCTGAAGGTACGCCTCGTGAAGTAGCCAAAGTGGCTAAAAGCTATACTGGGCAGTTTTTGAAACAGATGTTGAAATAATATAATTCAATAAAAAAAATAAAAGTTCCACTAGGCTTGTATAGTCTTTTGCGGAACTTTTGTTAAGTTAGGTAAAGCATTGTTAAGTTTGCTGCTGGTCATCTTTTTTGTCCTTATCCTGATTTGCGATTTTCACGTAGATCTCTTCCCGGTGCACCACTACTTTGAGCGGTGCTTCAATACCTATTCTGACCTGCCGACCATAGATGCCTAGTACTGTTATTTTGATGTTATCCCCGATAGTAATGCTCTCACCTAACTTCCTTGTTAAAATCAGCACAAACACCTCCGGCTAACAAGGTTGGTAGGGACTTTTTATATTTCAAATATGTTTATTTTTCCTGCTAAATTTTAATATATTATGTATATATTGTCAAAACGTGAGTGGAGACGGGATTCGTGTGGAGAGGTGGGATTACTAATCCCACCTCATCAGTGTGGGCGCAGAAGATATTGGGCAAATTTTAGTTTGACTAAATAGTATAGCAGTGATAGATTATTGTTGAATTGAAGATAAGTTCTTTTTAAGAAAACCAACAATAACCAACCAGATATGGAGGATTCCATGAAAGTAAGTATTAATCACGCATTATCTCCTGACAGAGTAGTAACTATATCTGAAGGAGAATCTTGATTCCACCTTGCCTAGCGAGGTCAGTAATTTCTCCCCACGGTGGGACGGACATTCAGCAACTTTTACTTTTACGGCCAGCGGCCAATCCATATCTGGCAATGTGCAGGTTAATCAGTCACAAATCGTGATTGTTATTAACCTGCCATGGCTCGCTTCGTTGGTTATTGACGAGGAGGCAATTAGCACAGGAATTAGACGGAAGGTAGAAGCACTACTTTCTTGAATAAATTCTCGTACATATAAGGCGGACTTTTAGTCCGTCTTTTTTTTAATCTTTTATAATGGCGTCAAAAAGGATATAATCTATATATGAATAATTTAGAAAAGTCCATCCTAGCCACCATCAGTTATTTTGATATTTTTGATTATCCATTAACCTTGATGGAGATTTGGAAGTGGCTGATGGTTGAGCAGGACGAGAAGGTGAATATTTCACAAGTGCAAACAGCCTTAGATGACAGTGAACTGTTAAAAAATAAATTAGCAGTTAAAAACGGATTTTATTTTATCAAGGGCAGGCAAGAGATTGTTAAAATGAGAATGGACAGATACCGGATAGCAGAGCAAAAATTCGTCAAAGCGAAAAGAATTATTAAAATTTTGCGGCTAGTTCCATTTGTAAAAATGGTGGCAGTCTGCAATACCCTGGCTTTTAACAACAGCCGGCCTGAGGCTGATATTGATTTATTTATAATTACCTCACGGCGCAGGGTGTGGCAGGTGCGCTGGTGGGTAACCGGCTTTTTAAAAATTTTTGATTTACGGCCGCGCTTAGGAAAAACCAGGGATACACTTTGCCCCAGCTTTTTTACTGATGAAGATAATTTGGATTTACAAAAATTAAGAATTGATAATGATATTTATCTGCTGTACTGGGTGAGCCAGGTTTTTCCTGTGTATGACGATGGAGTTTATGAAGAATTTATCCAGGCTAATAGCTGGCTAAAAGAAAAAATTCCAAACTGGCTGTGCGTTAAACCAACAGCCAGGCGCCAGGTTAAACAGCTGGACTGGCTGAAAAAATTATATTCTGTTTTTTTCATGCTATTTCCGGAACGGATTTTCAAAAAACAGCAAATGAGAATAATGCCGGCTAACCTGAAGAAGATGGCTAATCAAGACAGCCGGGTGATAATACAGGATTATATGCTTAAATTCCATGATAATGACCGGCGTGAATTTTTTCTTAAACGCTGGGAACAAAGAAAAACTGAAATAATATGATACGAGCTGTAGAAAAAATTGTGCAGTATGGGTTTTATTTGCTGATTTTTTTATTGCCCTGGCAAACGCGCTGGATCTGGCAGCCGGGCCTGCTTAACGGCGGTCAATGGGAGTATGGCAGTTTTAGTATTTACCTGGTTGATATTTTATTAATAATAATTTTAATATTTGGTTGGGCCGTTTACAGCGATCGCCAAGCGCGGTCTGGAATTTTTCGGCTGCTGCTGACTGTATTTTTCTTTTTTTGTTTTTTTTCAGTATTACAGTCGGATGACAAGAATATTGCCTGGTATGCTGTTATTAGGCTGCTGGCGATGTTGCTTCTAGTCTGGTTTGTGCTAAAAGCAAAATTTAAGTGGCACTATGTAGGCGCGGCTTTTATTGCTTCCGGTTTGATCCAGTCGGTAATGGCAATATACCAATTTTTTTCCCAGCAGGTTATAGCCAGTAAATGGCTGGGTTTGGCAGAGCACCGGCCGGATATTTTGGGTGACTTTGTAGTGGAGGCGTCGAGCGGCCGTTTTTTACGGGCCTATGGGTCATTCCCGCATCCCAATATGCTGGCTGGTTTTTTGGTAATTGTTATATTTGTGCTGCTGGGTTTTTTAATACAATTTTATAAGCACCGCCAGAAAAAAGTTTGGCAGCTGGTTTTATTTTCGGGCTTGCTGGTCTTAAATGCATTTGCTTTGCTGCTTACTTTTTCCCGCTCAGCTTTGTTATTTTTTATTTTAGTATTTTTTATTAATATTGCGATTTATTTATGGAAAAATAAAAAGCTGGAAGTGAAAGTATTATCACGGGCGGCTGTGTGGCTGTTGCTGGTGGCCATAGCCAGTTTTTTAATGCTGCCGGAATTGTGGCAGACCAGGATTAATGTCCAGAATCGTCTGGAGGCAATGTCTCTGGCTGAACGCACTGAGTCTTATGAACAAGCCGGAGAAATAATATTGGACAAGTGGTACCAGGGTACCGGCATAGGTACTTATACTAAGGAGCTTTATGACCAGAATTCAACCCAGGAATCATGGTCATACCAGCCCATTCATAATATTTATGTTTTAGCAGCGGCTGAAGCAGGAATATTTGGCGGCTTTTTTTTAATAATTATAGGCATTGAATTTTTCCGGCGGCATTTTATATACGATAAAAAAAAGTTCAATGATGAGTGGATGATGGTTTTTGGCTCAGCTTTTTTTACTTTTATGCTAATCGGCCTGCTGGACCATTATTTATGGACATTATCAGCCGGCATATTGATGTTTTGGTTAGTTTTTGCCTTATGGCTGCGCCGTTCTATGGATTGAGCCATGGCAAAATTTAAGTATTGAATTGTGGATAACTTTAGGTTGTTGACACGTATTTTAGCCTAATATATAATAATTATTACAATATTAGCACTCTAAATTAAAGAGTGCTAATTTAAACCAAGAATAATCTTATCTTAGCAAAATAATAATTAATAAATATAATATGAGACTCAAACCATTGGGCGATAGAATAATCGTCAAACCAGTAACTGAGGAGGAAATTACAAAATCCGGAATAATCATACCTGATACTGTAGAAAAGGAGAAAAAAGAAGAGGGCGAGGTCATGGCTATAGGTGACGGAGAAAAAATCCAAAAACTTAACCTAAAAAAGGGAGATAAAGTGATATTTGGCAAATATTCCGGTGAAGAGGTTACAGTTGATGAAGTGGAGTATAAGGTGCTTAAAGATGAGGACGTTTTAGCAAAGATTGAATAACTGATTTTTTTGCAAAACTGCCTTCGGCTTTACTCAGTTTAAAAAAGCTTACGATCCGAATAATAATTAATAATTTTATAAACATATGGCTAAACAAATTGAATTTGACGAAAAAGCGCGTCAGCATATTAAGAGGGGAGTAGATAAATTAGCTGATGCGGTAAAAGTAACTTTGGGTCCAAAAGGACGCAATGTTGTTTTGGATAAAGGTTTTGGTTCCCCAACTATTACTAATGATGGTGTAACCATTGCCAAGGAAATTGAGCTGGAGGATAAGTTTGAAAATGTTGGTGCTCAGGTTGTTCAGGAGGTTGCTTCAAAAACTAATGATGCTGCTGGTGACGGCACGACTACGGCTACCTTACTGGCCCAGAATATAGTGTCTGAAGGATTCAAGAACGTAGCAGCTGGTGCTAACCCCATAGTCATTAAGCGCGGTATTGAGAAGGGCGTAGCCAGGGTAATGGAAGAATTAAAAAATATTTCAAAGGAAGTAAAATCAAATGAGGAGATTTCACAAGTTGGCACTATTTCTTCACAAGATCCGGAAGTCGGCCGATTAATTGCTGAGGTCATGGAGAAGGTTGGCAAGGACGGTGTGGTGACTGTTGAAGAATCACAGACCTTTGGTTTATCTAAAGAAATTGTCGGCGGCATGCAGTTTGATAAGGGCTATGTTTCACCTTATATGATTACCAATGCTGAAAGAATGGAAGCGGAATATAAGGATCCTTATATTCTAATAACAGATAAAAAGGTGTCAGCCTTGAATGAAATTATGCCATTACTAGAGAAGTTAGCTCAGGCTGGGAAAAAAGAATTAGTAATTATTGCTGATGAAGTAGAGGGCGAAGCTTTAGCTACTTTTGTAGTTAATAAGATCCGCGGTACTTTCAATGCCTTAGCTGTTAAGGCACCGGGATTTGGTGATCGCCGCAAAGAAATGCTGGAAGATATTGCCATTTTAACCGGCGGCAAGGTGATTTCTGAAGATATTGGGTTAAAACTGGAAAATACTGAGATTGAGTCATTGGGTCAGTCCCGCCGTGTAGTGGCCACCAAGGAAAATACCACCATTGTTGACGGCAAAGGTGATGGCAAGGCCATAAAGGATCGCGTAGCCCAGATCAAGAATGAAATTAAAGAATCAACTTCTGATTTTGATAAAGAAAAGCTGCAAGAACGCTTAGGCAAGTTATCAGGCGGCGTAGCGGTAATTAAGGTTGGTGCAGCTACGGAAACTGAATTAAAAGAAAAAAAACACCGTATTGAAGATGCTTTACATGCTACCCGCGCGGCTGTTGAAGAAGGTATTGTGCCTGGCGGCGGAGTAGCTATTATCAGATCAATAGATTGCCTAAATGAAATTGAAGTTATCGGAGATGAGAAAATTGGCATAAATATCCTGAAGCGTGCTCTGGAAGAACCATTAAGACAAATTGCCATTAACGCCGGTAAAGAAGGTTCGGTAATAGTTGAAGAGGTCAAGAAAAAAAGAGGCAATGAGGGATACAATGCAGAGCTTGATAAGTTTGAAGATTTAGTAGCAGCCGGTATTGTTGACCCAACCAAAGTTACCCGCAGTGCTTTACAAAATGCTGCTTCAGCCGCGGCCATGCTTTTAACTACCGAAGCGGTGGTTACGGATATTCCTGAAAAAGATGGCGGTGTAGGAGCCGGTATGGGCGGTGGAATGTCGGGCATGGGCGGTGGAATGCCGATGATGTAAAGAATATGAAAACCCCTTTTATAAAAAGTGGTTTTCATCACTTTCCGTAAAATATTTGTGTCGCTCACCGCAGGTAACCCGAGACCTCCGGTTCGCGACTATGAGAATAAATAAATTCAATTAAAATTAACAAAGCTCCTGGGGAACCAGGGGTTTTTGTTTTACAATAGGCGCGTGTTGGCTTATAATAAAAATGGAGGATTAATTTATGTCACCAAACGGACACTCACCAGAGTCAAAAAATCAAACCCAAAGCCAAGGCCAAGATATTCATTTAGCCGGAAAAAGTCTTGAATTTTATTGGCGGGTAGCGAAGTTTTTTATTTTGCTCTTAGTTGTTCTGGAAATACTAAACATCGTGCTGGAAGTTCATGAATACGGCAGCTGGGTAGCTGAGGTAGCAGTCTTTATATTATTCTCTGTGTGGCTGGTTTTGAGGTTCAGAATTAAATTAATGCCTACAATTACTACCGCAGCTTTTATTGGGGTAACCTCCGGTCTGGTGCTGGCTATATTTGAGATAATTTGGTATCATCAATGGTGGTACCTGTTAAATCTTATTCGTCAGCCGTTTATCATTGCCGCAGTAGGTATGGCAACCAGCTTTGTACTATATTTATTAATAGGCAGTTTAAAAACTAAGAAAAAAAATAAAGAACCGAAAGGAGGTGGCATATATGGAGGAAAAGAATCCAGTTTCAAAAAATTCAGACAGTAACCTGATGGGCGCACTGGCTTATGTTTGGATTTTGAGTGTAGTCATGCTGGTTATCAAGAAAGATGATGAATTCGTAAAATTTCATGCTAAGCAGGGACTAATTCTGTTTATAGTTTCTTGGATTGGCATTGTTCCGGTTATTGGCTGGATTATTGATGTTGTAGTGGTACTCTTTATAATTATCGGATTTATCAAGGCCTTGTCAGGAGAAAAATATAAAATTCCATTGGTTGGTGATTTAGCGTCAAAGATTAACATTTAGCCAACCAATTTTCACATTAAAATAAATTTTTTACAAAAGATCTGAGATTTGTTTTCAGGTCTTTTGTTATTTGACTAGCAAGAACAGTTTTGTTAAAATAACCTACTAATAATTTACATATGGAGAAAAAAGTGGAGGCTTATCGTGAGGCATAATTTTTCAGTTGTATTGGCTACTTGGTTTTATTCGGGATTAATACCCCCGATAATTACTAAGGGTTGGGCAGGCACCTGGGGTACTCTATTCAGTTTGCCGTTTTGCTATCTAGTGTACTGGATGACTAATGGAGTTACCGTCTTATCAGGCCTGCTCATACTGGGGGCAGTTCTTTTTTCAGTTTTTTTCCTAAGCGCTTGGGTTGTCCCTATGGCAGCGGCATCAATGGAGGGTTGGATCCGCCGTAATCGTTCCCACCGGCCAGAAGGAAAAATCGCTTTTGACCAGTATGAAATCGTCATTGATGAAGTTTGGGGCATGTTGGTGACTATCTGGCCAATGATAGTATGGCAGCCTGACAAGTGGTTATTGACCTTGATTATCGCTTTTTTTCTGTTCAGGGTTTTTGACGGCACTAAGGTATGGCCAGCCAGCTTTTTTGACGGCAGCCGGGGATGGTATGCGGTCATGTTGGATGATTTTTTTGCCGGGCTCTATGCCTCGCTCCTTATGATCCCAATCGCTATTTTTTTATAGCTGCGGGAGAAAAGACATTTAGGGCCGTTCCAGCTCAAGGGAACGGCTTTTTTTATCCATTGAAATATGGTAAAATATTGTTACTAAATTATTAATTAAATTAATTTATTTATGGCAAAAATTGAATCAAAAAAATTTATTATGTGGTTTAAGGAATTGGGTGTGAAGGACGTGCCCCTGGTTGGCGGAAAAAATGCCTCATTAGGCGAAATGTACAGGAATTTAGTGAAAAAAGGCGTGCTTGTCCCAAATGGTTATGCAGTAACGGCATATGCCTACCATTACATGTTGAAAGAGGCCGGCATAAAAAAACACATTAAGGAAATCCTGTCAGATCTAAATACCCGCAATTTAAGGAATCTAATGGAGCGGGGAGCCAAGGTACGCCAGACTATTTTGCAGGCTGAGATTCCGGAGGATCTGAAAAAAGAAATTGTCGCCTCGTATAAAAAGCTGGAAAAAGAATACGGTAGGAATTGCGATGTGGCTGTTCGTTCATCTGCTACTGCGGAGGATTTGCCGGACGCTTCATTTGCTGGTCAGCAGGAAACATATCTCAATATCCGCGGAGAAAAAGCCCTGCTAGAAGCCTGCAAAAAGTGTTTTGCTTCATTATTTACCAACCGCGCTATTTCTTATCGCGTGGATAAAGGTTTTGATCATTTCAAAATCGGTTTGTCCATAGGCGTGCAAAAAATGGTTCGCTCTGATAAAGCGAGCTCAGGCGTAATGTTTTCAATAGATACGGAAAGCGGATTTAAAAATGCCGTGTTGATTAACGGCTCCTGGGGATTGGGTGAGAACATTGTCCAGGGCTCTGTTACGCCGGATGAATGGTATGTATTTAAACCGACCCTGGGTAAGTTTAAACCAATTTTGTCCAGAAAGCCGGGCACAAAAAGAATAAAAATGATTTACGCCAGCGGCAAGAATCCGACTAAAAATATTCCAACATCCCAAAAAGAAAGAGATTCGTATTGCTTGAACGAAAAAGAAATACTGCAATTAGCCAAGTGGGCTGTTGTTATTGAAAACCATTATAAAAAAGCGATGGACATGGAATGGGCCAAGGACGGCGTTAATAATAAATTATATATAGTTCAGGCCAGGCCAGAAACTGTGCAGTCACAAAAAGACTCTTCTATATTGGAAGATTATCAACTGTCTAGACGAGGCAAGGTATTGGCGGCTGGTTCGCCAGTTGGTGAGAAGATTGGCGCTGGACTAGCTAGAGTAATTTTGGACGTTAAGGGAATTCATGATTTTAAAAAAGGCGAAGTGCTGGTGACCGACATGACTGATCCTGACTGGGAGCCGATAATGAAGATTGCTTCAGCCATTGTCACTAATCGCGGGGGCAGGACATGCCATGCCGCCATAATTTCCCGTGAATTAGGCATACCGTGTGTTGTAGGCACTGGCAATGTGACCCGCATGGTAAAGACTGGCAACAAAGTGACAGTTTCATGTGCTGAAGGTGAAGAAGGTTTTGTTTATGAAGGCATTATTCCGTTTAAAGTCCGTAAAACAAATATTAAGAAATTAAAAAGGCCAAAAACCAAGATCATGATGAATTTAGGCGCTCCGGAATTGGCGTTTTCGCAAAGCATGATCCCTAATGACGGCGTAGGCCTGGCCAGGGAAGAGTTTATTATTTCCAGCTATATAAAAATTCATCCATTGGCACTGCTGAAATATCCTTACCTGAAAGATAAAAAGGCGGTCAAGGAAATTGCACAGCTGACCAGAATGTACAAGAATAAGCCGCAGTATTATATTGATAAGCTGGCTGGCGGGTTGGCGCTGATTGGCGCGGCTTTTTATCCTAAGGATGTAATTTTTCGCCTTTCAGATTTTAAATCAAATGAATATGCCAATTTAATCGGCGGCAAGGAGTTTGAACCGGTTGAAGATAATCCAATGATTGGCTGGCGTGGTGCTTCGCGTTATTATGACGAGAATTACAAGGCCGCTTTTGCCCTTGAATGTAAAGCTTTCAATAAAGTCCGTAATACAATGGGTCTGCATAATGTTAAGGTCATGGTGCCGTTTTGCCGCACGGTGACAGAAGGCAAAAAGGTTATTGCCGAAATGGCCAAGTACGGATTAAAGCAAGGGGATAAAGGTTTGGAAATATATGTAATGTGTGAAATTCCTTCCAATGTAATTATTGCCGAAGAGTTTGCTAAAATATTTGACGGTTTTTCCATCGGTACAAATGATTTGACTCAATTAACTTTGGGGGTTGATCGAGATTCTGAATTAGTGGCGCACATATATGATGAGCGTAATACTGCAGTGAAAAAGCTGGTTGCTGATGTAATTCGCATTGCCCATAAGCACAAAAGAAAGATTGGCATTTGCGGCCAGGCGCCGTCCGATTATCCGGAGTTTGCCAGGTTTATCACCAAGGAAGGCATTGACAGCATGTCCCTGAATCCTGACACAGTAATTAAAACTACTATTGATATTATCAAGACGGAAAAGGCTTTGAAGAAGAAAAGACGATAACTATATAGTTCTGCTGTTACAAAAAAGAGCGACTTCTGGTGAAGCCGCTCAAAGACGCTCATAGGTCCTTACGGACCCTATGAAACATATTATTTTTCTCTCCTTGACGTGCATTAAGTAAATCCACTATAGTACCGTAATCTGCAACGATGATCACAGGTTGGGCCTGCAGTTCTTCCTTCACTGGTCCAGTCCCAACCAGGACAATCGGGATTTAACTGTAAAGTTACGTCCGGAGAGTTTCGGAATAAAAGAACAAAAACCATTCCTACTCCTCCTTCCGGTTATAATACTAGAGAGATTTTTTTATTTGTCAAGTACTTTGCCCTATCTTTCCTTTTTAACTGGTAAATGTTATGGTATATTGACAATATATCTGGTTTATGGTTAATAGTTCATGGTAAATGATATTTGAAAAGGGCGTTAATTATTTTGGAAAGATGGCCGAGCGGTTTAAGGCGCACGTGTCCCGTACACTTTTCACTGACGTTCAAAGTTACGGGGCAAGCATAGTGGTTCCTGAATAGTAATCCAGTATGGAAGGGTCGCATAGTGGCCTAGTGCGTCTGCTTGGAGAGCAGATAGGCTTTCACGAGCCTCGGGAGTTCGAATCTCCCCCCTTCCGTTCCGGATTGGATAGAGTAATATAATCTGATAGTATGTAAAAAAGTTAAAGCAATTTATATAACTATGGCACAGGATAATATCGATGAAATAAAATCAAAAGTTGACGTAGTTGACCTGATCCAGGAATTTATCCAGCTCAAACCAGCTGGCACTAATAATTTCAAGGCTAATTGTCCATTTCATCATGAAAAAACGCCTTCTTTTATGGTGTCGCGAGACAAGCAGATCTGGCATTGTTTTGGCTGCGGGGAAGGGGGGGACATCTTTGGCTTCTTAATGAAGATGGAGGGCCTGGAATTTCCAGAAGCCCTGCGCATCCTGGCCAAGAAAGCCGGCGTACAATTGCAATATCAGGATCCGGCAATTTCAAACCAGAAAACTAAACTGCAAGACATCTGCAGGGCGGCGGCGCGTTTTTACCATAAAGTTTTAGTTGACCATCCTAAGGCGAAAGTAGTCCGGGATTATTTAAAAGGGCGGCAGATGAAAGACATGACCATTGAAACCTGGCAGCTGGGTTATGCGCCTGAAGCCTGGGATACACTGAACAAATATTTAGTACAAAAAGGCTATAATGAGGAAGATATATTCCTGGCCGGCTTAAGTTTAAAGAAGGACAGGGGCGTAGGATATATTGACCGCTTCCGGAATCGCCTGATGTTTCCAATCTGGGATATTCATGGCAACGTGATCGGGTTTGGCGGGCGCTGGCTGGGAGAAGATAAGGAAGGCGTAGCTAAGTATATTAATTCCCCGCAAACACTTATTTATGATAAGAGCAGGGTATTATACGGAATTGATAAGGCCAGGCAGGATATTAAAAAAGAAAAACTGGCCGTAGTGGTAGAGGGATATATGGATTGTATTTCTTCTCACGAAGCGGGTGTTACCAATGTAGTTGCTTCTTCCGGCACAGCCCTGACACCTGAACAGGTGCGCTTACTAAAGAGATACAGTATTAATGTAGCTTTTGCGTTTGATCAGGATTTAGCGGGTGATAATGCGGCTAAACGCGGCATAGAGGTGGCTTGGCAGGAGGAAATTAGCACCAAGATTATCCGTCTGCCACAGGGTAAAGACCCCGATGAATTAATCAAGAAAGACCCGGCACAATGGCCAGCGGCTATTGCCAAAGCACAATCTATTATGGAGTTTTATTTTGAATCCACCCTGGCTAAAGCAGATTTGGATAATGTTGAAGATAAGAAAAAAGTAGCCAAGATATTGCTAAATATAATTTCTAAGCTGGCAGATCCTATTGAACAGACGCATTATATTCAAAAGCTAGCTGGCTTGCTGCAGGTAGAAGAGGAGATCCTAAGGGACAAGTTAGGGCAAATATTAAATAAGCAAAAAAAACCGGTTAGTGAGACAAAGGGAGACGACAAACCAGCGCCAAAATATCAGGACAGGTTTGCGGTACTGGCAGAGCGTATCATCGGTATTGCCCTGACTGCGCCCGTAAACTTGACCTATATAATTGATCACTTATTACCTGAAGAGATAATGGAAGATAAGTTAGTGCGCCTTTACAAAAATATAATTATTCATTATACTAAAAAGCAAGTTTTTGATTATAAGGACTTCATTAAAACCATGGCAGTGGAGGATAGCGATCTGGCCGCTTATGCCGAGGTTTTGTCTTTAAGATCAGACCATGATTTTAGTGAAGAGGAAGATGAATTTATAAAGCAGGAAGTGGTAGGGGGCGTAAAAGATCTTAAACGCCACAGTATTCAGGTAAAATTAGTAGCCATTCAGCAGAAATTAAGTCAGTCTGAGAAGGCTAATGATAAAGAGGCAATAGACAGCTATACCCAGGAGTTTTCCAAACTATCCGCAGAGTTAAATAAAATTTCATAATTTTAAATATGCCGAAAAAAGCAATTAAGTCCGCTAAAGGGAGGGCAACAAAGAAAGCCGCTAAAAGAGGCCGCCCAGCAGGGAAAAAAACAAAAAAAACGCCTACTGCCAAAAAAAAGACGAATAAAAAGAGAGTCGCTAAAAGAGCGGCTGTTAAAGTTGCCATTGACTACAGCAAGCTTGATAAGCTTTTTTATAAGGGGCATTCGCGCGGTTTTGTTACTGAAACGGAAATTTTATACGGCTTCCCTGAGCTGGAAGAATTTATAGAAGAATATGAAGACTTTTTGGGCAGGCTGGAAGCCGGGGGTATCCAGGTTGTAGAAAGTTCAGGTTCAATTTTGGAAGAAAAAAAAGAAGAACCGCCGCCAAAAAAAGGCAGAAAAGCAGTTGATAAGCGGCGCCTGGACCTGTCTGACATATCTAATGACTCAATACAAATGTACCTCCGGGAGATCGGGAAAGTCCCGCTTTTAACAGGTGAAGAGGAAATGCAGTTAGCAAAAAGAAAGGAAAAGGGAGAAGTTGAGGCTCAGAGAAAGTTAGTTGAAGCAAATCTGCGTTTAGTAGTATCAATAGCAAAAAAATTTACCGGCCGTTCATTGTCATTATTGGATCTGATCCAGGAGGGCAATATCGGCTTATTTAGGGCAGTAGAAAAGTTTGATTACCGCAAGGGTTATAAATTTTCCACTTACGCCACCTGGTGGATAAGGCAGGCTATTACCAGGGCGCTGGCTGACCAATCTCGTACTATTAGAATCCCGGTCCATATGGTAGAAACAATTAACCGATTTCAGCAGGTAGAACGCCAGCTGATCCAGGATTTGGGCCGCGAACCGCTGCCAGAAGAGATTGCCGCAGAGATGGGCGAGCAGGTGGATAAAATTCACCATATTATGAAAATATCGCAGGACACTGTATCTTTGGAAACATCGGTTGGTGACAGCGATGATGAAGATTCAGTGCTCGGTGATTTCATAGAAGACGTTAAGACAATTACTCCGGACAGGGTAGCGGCCATGCAGCTTCTGAAAGATCATGTTAAGGATATTATCAGGGAGCTTTCACCGCGCGAACAAAAAATATTAGAAATGCGTTTTGGATTAATAGACGGCGTGTCGCATACTTTAGAGGAAGTGGGCCAGGAATTTGGTGTTACCCGCGAGCGCATCAGACAGATAGAAGCTAAAGCACTTGAAAAAATTGAGGAGCATAGTGGTATGAGAAAATTAAGGGATTATTAGTTTTCGGGTGGAAAACCTACGGTTTTCCCCTCTGACGCTCCCCCTTTTCCTTAATTGTATCGCTCACCTTGGGAACCCGCGAGACCCAAGTTTCGCGATACGTTTAAATGTTAAGACTGCACATTTTGGCTTTCCTGGGTAGCTCAATGGTATCTCGCACAAACTTAACTGCGTTCAGTTATGCGGGGCAAGCAATGGTATTTACAATCGATAGTATAGTTAAATAAAGCGGAAAGCTCCGCGATAGCTCAATGGTAGAGCAATCGGCTGTTAACCGATAGGCTGTCGGTTCGAATCCGACTCGCGGAGCTTTCCGCTTCTATTAGTCAGATAGGTTGTCGGCCTGTCCCGTAAGTTCGAGCGTAGCGAGAACTGTTCGGGATTCGAATCCGACTCGCGGAGCTTTCCATCTTAATTTATAAAAGACTGACAGCTTGTCCCGTAACGAGCGGTAGCGAATGTACGGGATTCGAATCTGGCCCACGGAGCAGAGAGTTGTTAGAAATTCGTCTGAATTGGTAGAGGCTGCCTGCCCCGCCGCATGGCGGGGTTAACCGATAGGCTGTCGGTTCGCC
>JAHIVO010000047.1 GCA_018816445.1 Patescibacteria group bacterium | reverse complement strand
GATAACATCCTGAAAAATACGATTATCATGATTAATACACTTATTAAGAAATTTAAATCATTTTTTAATGTTCAGCCAAAATTAACCAAGGCTGCTTTTATTAGCGTAGTCTTTTTTTGCATTTTTGTGGGAGTATTTTTGGTAGTTGGATCAGTCAGTGCTTGGGATCCAATCGGCTGGGGCATGGACCTTGTTGCTGAAACATTTGCTAATATTTTATTGTGGATCGCTTCCATTTTAGGGAAATTATTAGTTGTCACAATTGACATACTGATTGGTATTGCAAAATATAATAATTTTGCTAATTCGGATGTTATCACCCGCGGCTGGACTATTGTGCGGGATGTATGCAACATGTTTTTTGTGGTTATACTTTTAGTAATCGCTTTTGGCACAATATTAAAAATTGAAAATTATAAATATAACCGCCTCCTGCCTAAGATGATTCTAATGGCCATCCTGATTAATTTTTCCAAGATGATTGCGGCTTTTTTCATTGATGTTACGCAGGTGGTCATGCTGACTTTTGTTAATGCCTTTGCAGAAACTGCCGCAGGCAATTTCACCACCGTATTTCAGCTGAAAAAAATGCTTAATTTTGTTACGGAGGGGCCTGGCGGAGCAGGCCAAAACCCGCCCTCATATGCTGAATTAATTGGCGTTCCATTTTTAGCTGTCATTATGTTGGTAATTGCCATCATGGTTATGCTGGCTATGGTAGTTGTGTTTTTAGTCAGAATTTTAGCACTTTGGATATTAGTCGTCTTATCTCCTTTAGCGTATCTGCTAGCTGTTTTGCCAGGCAAAGCACAGCAGTACTCTTCCCAATGGTGGTCAACATTCGGCAAATGGGCGACTACCGGTCCGATTTTAGCTTTTTTTATCTGGTTAGCTTTAGCTGTGCTGATTTCCCCAGACGTTACGTCATATGGCATTGACGCAAATAATCCAGATGTGCAGGCATTACAAGGCACTGAAGTAACGGCTGGTGTTTCAGAAATATCTTCCGCCCAAAATATCTTGGGTTTTATCCTGGGAGTGGCCATGTTTATGGTAGCCTTATCCGTTGCCAGTTCATTGGGCGGCGCGGCCGGCAGCTTCGCCGGTAAAATGTCCGGCAGTATACGCGGCATGGGTTCACGGTCTTTAAAGATGGCCGCCGCGCCCCTGCGCGGAGCGCAGAAAGCAGCCCAATACGGTGTTGGGCGCGGCGCAGCTTATGTGGGCAGGAAATTGCGGGAAAGTGATAAAGGAGCTTTTTTAACGCCTGAGTACTGGAAGGGGTTTTCTAAGCGCGGCGAGCGCCTGGATACAGAAGCTAAGGAATTGGCCCTGGGTAAAGGCGAGTATGCTTCAGAGCGCATGTTTAAAGGTGAAGAAGCTGCCATGGACCGTGAAGAGCTGGCCCGGCGCAATGTTATCAATACCAAGAAATCAGACTTTGGCAAGGAGCTGGGTAAAGCCGGTGAATCAAGGCAGGCCATGATGGATTTGGCCCGGCGCACTTTTGCTACAGGCGGCCATGAAGGTGACATAATGCGCCAGGCTTTTTTGGAATTAGCCACTGAAAGGGGCAACTTGGATGACGTATATTTTGCCTTTGGCGAGATGTATAAAGATGAAGATAATACTGAGTTCCGGGGTAAGGTAAATAACCAATGGGGCAAGCTAGGTTTAGACGCTGGGAATATTGACAATATGTTTAATGAATACAGCGGCGAAACCGTGCGTGATTTTGCCGCTTCCTTTTTAGGCGTTAAGCAGGACGTAGTGCGTGGTGGAGTTGGAGCAGTAGATAAAAATAATAAAAAAGAGCAGAATCGCATTCGCGCCCTAGCCGGCATTTCTGAAGCGGCCAAGGATGTGGGCCACTGGGAGCAGTTTATGGCAACTAAGGATGTAAAAACCGGTGCCTATTATGTTATGGATGAGCCCGAAAGAAGGGATGAAATAGTTGGAGAAGCAAAAAAACGGGGCTTGCGTGATTTTTTAAAGGGCGTCGCTCCTCACGTCTTTTTAGATCGTAAACGGCAGAAGGTAAGAGATGAAGACGGCGAATATGTGTATGAGAAAAATAGGGATGGCTCTTTTAAGCTGGATAAAAATGGAGATAAGATCCATAAAATGGATTATATAGCAGACCGGGATGCGCCGAAAGAAGGCAGCTTTGCCCATGATATGTACAGCCGGTTGTTGGGCGGCCAGCATATTCCTGAATTGCGCCAGATGCAATCGCGCGTACCTGACCAGTTGATTGGCCGGTATTTTGATGACCTTGGTAATATGGTAGATACTGAGGAAGATGCAATTAAAAAGGGATTTGAGGACACCCTAGATCCTAACACAGGCGAAATTAAACGTACTGCACTGGAGAATCTGAAAGATGGTTTTGAAAAACTATATGCCGCTAATGAAGAAATTATGCGGGGCATGTGGAGCTGGCGTTATCTTGGTAAGCCGGGTCAAAAGCCTGATGAAGATAGAAATCGTAAATATGCCTGGCAAAGCGGTTATACACCCGTACTAACGGCTGCAAATAAGCAGAAGACAGAGGATAGATTGCACAGTTCGGTAAATTATTCGGATTTAGAATCATCTGTTAACAATTATGGCGTTGATACGTCCCAGGCCGGCAACAGCCGAGCTTCTGTCCAGCTGATGAATATGCTCCAAAATTCTGATGACGCAGGATATAAGGGATTTGTGGCAAGAGAAGAAATTACGGCCCGCGCTACCCAGATGGAAAGAGATGTCCAATGGGATACGGAAAAAGAAAACCCGGAAGTTAAGCAAAGAATTGATGAATTGAATAGTACGTTATCTGACAAAGAAAAAGAGTTAGCAGCCGCTACTACCGATATTGCCAGGAAAAGCATTACATCTGAAATTAACGAATTAAAAGGTTTGATTAATATTGAAGAAAGCGATCTAAAAGGCTACTGGGCTGATGATGTGGTTGGCGGACCGCAGTTCCAGTCAGATGCCGCTGATATCCGCAAGGTGCTGATGGAAGAGGCAACAGAGGATATCAGAAAAAAGGTCCACGGCCAATTAAACAGTTTCAAAAAAGCTGACGGATCGGCACTTTCAGCTGAAGAAAAAGACAGCCTGGCAGATGAGCTGATCGGCAAGCAAGCAGCAACTGCAAAAGCGGGTCCAGGCGTATCAGGCAAGGAGATGTTTGGTCACGCATCATTTGATAATGTCAGCAATACTGCTGAAAAAATGGATGAATTTGTTAGTAGTCCCGGCATGCCAGAATATTTCAAGAGTTTAACAGAAGACATGACAAAAGGACTTGATGAATTCATCAGGGATTTCCAGGATACAATAAATAAAATGGGAGCCACATTAAAAGACACTGACAAGGCACACGCTGATGAAATTTTAAAAAATCTACAAAAAGCCAGGGAGCAGTCTTTTGTTGGCTCACAAAGACCTGGCGGGGGCACTAAAGATCAACAGGACTCTCTGACATACATGCTGAGAAACCTGACCAAGACACTTAAAGATCAGCAGAAAAAGACAACCTCAGAAACATCTTTTGAGGATATGTCGGAGTCCATCAAAAAAGCGGTGAGCGGGTCAAGGAAAGAAGAAGAATAATTAGAGAACTAATAATTTTTTATGGCCAGGGATTTAAAAACAATTGACATAGAAGAAATTAGAAAGCTTAAGCCCGAAGAGCTTTTAGATAACGATATTTATGGCGGCTTGGCAGCCCGTGTGTTTGAAATTGAGCGCACTAATAGTTATGATGAAGCAATTTCTTTATCAAGTTTTTTGCAGAATTTTATTGAAACTGAAAAGGAATTAGAAAGGGAGCATCCAACCCTATTTAAAAAATACCAGAGCCTGGTTATTTGGCTCAAGTTTGTATCTTTCCATATTCTACTGGACAGTGATATTTATAATTTAATGAAAGATTATTTAATGACCGGATTTGATTTAGAAATTGATATTCGCGGAAAAATTAAAATATTATTCCGCAGTTCACTTGACCCGTATATCAGGGGTGAAAAAAGGAATATGATGCTAAAGGCACTGTCCCAGA
Organism: Patescibacteria group bacterium; assembly: GCA_018816445.1. Classification (GTDB taxonomy): domain Bacteria; phylum Patescibacteriota; class Patescibacteriia; order UBA10025; family JAHIVO01; genus JAHIVO01. The sequence goes on along the minus strand of JAHIVO010000047.1, from coordinate 18,819 downwards.
ATAATGAAAGAGTAGGCAATTTAAAAATTATTTCAGAAGCAAATAATCGCCAACTGCCAGGCACAATCAGCAATATTCTCATGGATTTTAATCGTTTTACCAAGACTGAAGGCCGGCGCGGCAGTTTGGAAGAAGTGAGTTATTTAGATAAAAGCCCGAATATGCGCCAGCTAAAAGCCCAGGATAGGGACAGGGTGTTAAAAATTTTGCAGGTTTATGATTTCGTGCGCTTCCCGCCCCTGGAAGAAATGGCCCGGGAATTGGTGGTCACTCCATTTACTTTCCGTGACCAGAAAAGAGCGCCTTTGCCTAAGCGGGGGCTGCCTACTAGTCCGTTGAAATCGCCAATGGAAACTGGGCGCGAGTCAGCACCAGCCGAGGTTGACCCGTTAGAACTTTTAAAGCAGAAATATCAGACTTACCGCGCACAGCGCCAGCGTATATTGAGGTTAGAAGACGAATTAATGGTTCAGACCAAGGGCGAGGCTGAAACAATAAAAAAAGAATTAGCTCAATCAACTCGCCAAAGAGAAACAGAAAGGGTTATTGCCTGCCTAAAAATACTGGCCAGGCAGGGAATTTTATTTTATTCATTGCGGGACAACCCGGCCTGGCTGGAAGCAACTATGAAAAGCGTTGGGGAAAAATATAAAAAAGGAAATTCTGCGGAAGCGATCAGGCATGCTGTCAGCGGCATTAAAGAAGATCCCACCTCCGCCGTGGCTATTTCAGAATTCCTCCAATATTTACTAAGGGACAAATTAAACCTGACTGAAAATGATTCTGCTTTGGTGGGCGTAGAAGTGGGCCAGTTGTTAGGCGATGAATATCAGAGTTTAGCCTATGGCGATCAGGAATCAGGCAGTTTTGAATGGACTAAGAATAGGATTAAAGATAGAAAGTTAGTAAGTGAAATATAGGTTTGGCATATAGTACATGAGGTTTTTACACTTAATGTTGTTTTGTGTTTGTTAAAATAAATCCAAAGCACGAAATACGAAATTCTAAACAAATTCTAAATTCTAATAATACAAATTCAAAATAGATCAGGAAAAGTGTTTGGAACATTTTAATTAGATATTAGATATTATTTCGGATTTAGTAATTAGGATTTCGGATTTCTTAAATATATTTTAAATGTTTTGGGGGCAGTGCCCGCCTTCGCCTGCCGGGCGAAGGTGGGTTGATTTTTTGTATAAAATAAGGGAGAATGTAAACAAAGCGAATCCCTCGTTTTTTTATATATGACCAGACTGAAAACAAAAGAAAAATGGATAGTAATTGGCAAAGATTACAATTCGTATTATTTCCGCAATTGGGTGTGGACGCGTAATTTTTGTCGTTTTGAGTTATTCCAGGTAAAATTAGGCACACGTCAGCAGGGTAGTAAGCTGGAATATATCTGTAAGCTATCATCTTGGGAAAATGCTCATAAAAGATTTGTAATAAAAGTAAAAAAAGATCCCCGCATAGTTACTAAGTATATTCAGTTGACCACAGAACACGGTAAAATAATGAATAAATTCACAGAAAAGATTTATAGCAGTGATTTGAAAAAAGTGCCGAACAGGAAATTGATAAAATTTTATAAAAAATTCGCTGATTTACAAGGTAATATGTATGCCCTTGGTTCAGTGCTGCCATTGTTGGATTTTGGCCCGAGTGCTTTTTTTACGGAAAATTTGCGTTTATATTTAGAATCAAAATTGCCAAGAAAGTTGGTAGGAGAATACTTTTCCGTTTTAACAACTCCTGATAAAGAGTCGTTTGCTAAATTGCAGGAACTTTCATTGTTGAATTTATTAAAAATTGCTGAACAACGCCAAGGCTTATTGAAATTATTAAAAAAGGAAATTAACCAGGCGGTATTAGATCAGATAAAAATGCAATATCCGTTTTTTTGGCGAAGCCTAAAAAGTCACACTATACGTTTTGCCTGGATTTTTTATGTATTTTACGGGCCTAGCTATACTGCCAGGGACTTTCTAAAGTTATTACAGCAGTATTTGAAGAGCAATAATAAAGCATTATTATTAATAAGAAGGGAACAGTCTGTAAAGCGTCAGCTAATAGCTAAGAAGAAAAAATATTTAAAAAGATTAAAACCGGATAAATATCATGGCCAGATTATTAACCTGGCCAGCGAAATAGTCTGGTCAAAACCGCACCGCAAGGACATGCAGTCAAAATCTTATTATCATATTGAAAAATTGCAATCAGAAATTGGCCGTCGCTTAGGCTTAACCCTGGATCAAGTACGGGCCGCCCCGCTAGAAGAGTTAAAAAAGTGGCTGAACAATGGCCGAGCTGACGTGCATTTATTAAATGAGATAATTAAATTACATATAGTAGTGCCAATCAACGGCCAGGCCAGGTTATTATATGGCCCACCAGCGCGTCGATTTGCCAAGAATATCCGCGAGGTGCAGATGAAAAAGAAAAGTAAAACAATACAGGGTACTTGCGCCTATCCCGGCAGGGTCAGAGGCAGGGTAGCTATTGTGAATAATGCGGATGAAATGTATAAGATTAAAAAAGGCATGGTGCTGGTTTCCGTTGCTACAACCCCAAGCATTGTGCCAGCTATGATGAAAGCCTCGGCTATTATTACTGATGAAGGCGGATTAACCAGCCATGCATCCATTGTTTCCAGAGAGTTCAGGATCCCCTGCGTAGTGGGAACTGGTGAAGCAACCAGGCGGCTGAAGAACGGCGATATGGTTATTATTAATGCCGCTGCGGGGGCGGTGAAAAAGGTTTAAGTATTTTTTGTCAAACTAAAGTTTGACAGTCCTTAAATGTATGGTAAATAAAAAACCAAAAAAAGTTTGGATGACCGCAGCGGAAATTCCGCTGAATACGATTTTTATGATGAGCGAACCGTGCCGGTATTTTCTTCAGGATTGGAGTAAAAAAGGATTTGGCGATAAACTGACAGAATATTTTTCATACTTTGTGGGGGATTTTACGCAGATGAAATTCATCCGCTCTGAATTTGACGCTAATGCTGAATGGCTGTCGAAAAAAATGTTGAATAAACCTGAATGGACCTTAAAGGTTATTGATGATCTAGAAAAATTATCACGACTTTTCATGCGTGAATCAAGTAAAATTTTGCATGCTCCATTACCCAGCCTGACTGACCGACAGCTGATTAAATTGTTTAAAAACTGCCTGCTTTACCACCGGCAGCAGCATGGTATTGGCGCTTCAATTAGCTGGCAGGCCGATGCTGATAAAGAAAGAGTGACCAGGGGTATTTGGCAGAAAATTGAAACTCATCTTAGACAAACAGGCAGTTCGCATGAATTAGCGGATATTTTCGGTATTTTAACTACTCCTGAGCAGGAAAGTCTGGCAGCTTTAGAAGAAAAAGATTTTTTACGCCTGGCAATTCTAATTAAATCAAAGCCAAAAGCATTGAGAATTTTCAAAACCAATGAAGCCAGTGAAATTATGAAAAAATTACATCAGGCTGACGAATCTTTATATAACAAAATTAATAAGCATTACAGGAATTATTGCTGGCTTACATACCAGTATAAGGGGCCGGCTGCTAGTTTGGAGCAATTTTTAGGCCGCTGGCAGACTTTAGTAAAGGGCCAGTCTGATCCTAAGTCTTTGCTTAAAAAATTTATATCAGAACGAAAACAGGTTTTAAACCAGCAAAAGTTATTAAATAAGCAAATAAAATTAACTCCATATTTAAAAAAGATTGTCAGAATGGGCCAGCGTCTGGTTTATATTAAGGATTTCCGCAAGTACGCGCTTTATCATGGCATGTACTGTTATGAGCCATTGTTTATAGAAATTGGCCGGCGTTTGGGATTAACCATTAGTCAGATATGGGCCATGAATACCTGGGAAATCCCGGATGCCTTGTTAAAGCGCCAGTTTAATGTGCATGAATTAAATGAACGCCAGAAACTGGCCGTAGCCTATACTGACGCAAAAAAATACGTGGTTTATACTGGACAAACTGCCAGGAATTTTCTAACCAAGGTAGTTTTTGAAAAACAGTTTCAACAAATGATTGGGGAATTACATGGCACACCAGCTTGTTCGGGTAAAGCAGTTGGCACAGTTAAAATTGTAAATTTACCCACAGACATGAAAAAAATGAAACAGGGAGATATTATGGTAGCGCATAATACTAATCCAAACCTAGTGCCAGCTATGAAAAAGGCAGCTGCCTTAGTTAGTGAGGCTGGCGGGTTGACCTGCCATACGGCTATTGTAGCGCGCGAGCTGCGCATTCCCAGCGTGGTCGGTGTGCCTGGCGCGGACAAGATATTGCATGACGGCGATCGAGTGAAAGTTGACGCAACTCATGGCATTATAAAAAAAATATAGGTGTTGCCAAGCTGAAGCTTGGCAATCCAATGACGGGATTAGTTATGAAAAAACTGGATTTAATTAAACAAGCGAATAATTATAAAGGAGAATGGTTTTGGAAAGCTCTGCCCGGCTATATGCATTTTATATTTGGCCTAGCTGAGGGGATTGTGCGGGTAATTAACATGCGGTTTGGTTATGGTTTTGAATTTAATGTCTGTTATCACCAGGGCGATTCTTTCACCTGGTTTTGGCGAACAGCCGTGCTAATAAAAATGCGCACCAAGTTTATAAAAAAAGTGACCAGCAACCCAAGGTTTATAGTAAAATTTAAGCAGTTATGGCTTAAGGACATGGCCAGATTTGATAAAGTAGTTAATGAAGTAAATAATACTGACTTATCTGTATTGTCAGATGAAGACCTGAATGATTTATATTATAAGTTATATGGCCATTATAACTGGGCCATGTCTTTGGGTCAGCAAACGGATTGTTTGTTGAGCGCTGGCAGCGAGGATTGGTTCCATGCGTTATTAAGGGAGCAGATGCCGAAATTACGAACTGCGGAATTACAGGAAGTATTTGCTGTTTTATCAGCTCCGGTTTACGCTTCATTTTACAAGTCAGAAGAACTTGATTTACTGCGCCTGGCGGGTTTAATCACTAAAAAACCTGGATTAAAAAAAGTATTTAAACAAAATAAACAACAAAAGATTACTACCGTCTTAAATAAGTATCCTAAAATATTTAGCCAAATTAAAAAACATCGGGATAGTTTTTACTGGGCAGAAAATAATTATCACCGGGTTTTTAATTTTTCAGTTAGCCACTACCTAAAAGAGATCAGCCGGATTTTTAAAAAGGATATTGATCTGCTGGTTGTTTATAAAAAAGAATTAAATCAGATAAATAAAATTAAACAGGCTAAACAGAAGATTATAAAAAAATACAAGGTTAATAAATATATTACTAATATAGTACGCTTGATGGAGGAATTTACAATTATTCACGATTCAAAAAAAGGAGTTATTTTAAGGAATAATCATAGTTTGCATCTATTTTTAAGGGAAATAAGCAAGCGCACTGGAATTCCATTAATTGAGCTTTTTTACAGTACAGCTTTTGAGATCGGGGATATATTATTAAAGAGGAAATATGATCGTAAATTGTTTAAACAGAGGATAAAAGCATGTGCTTTTATTTTTAACAACCGCAGCCATCTGGTTGTTTCCGGGCATGACTTAAAAAAGTTAAATATAAAAAAATTATACGGCATCCAGAAAAAAATAACTGTTGTCCAGGGGGTATGCGCCTGTCCGGGAAATATTGAGGGGCAGGTGCGGGTGGTAGTTAATGATAAAGATTTCCGTTTAATGAAAAAAGGAGAAATTTTGATTACCAACAATACCACGCCGGAATTCGTACCCCTGATGAAAAAAGCCAGGGCGGTTGTAACCGAACAGGGCGGCATGACCACGCATGCGGCGATTGTTTCGCGGGAGCTAGGCGTACCCTGTGTGATTGGCACGAAAAATGCCACATTGGTTTTTAAAACTGGAGATCGGGTAAAAGTCAATGCATTAAAAGGTGTAGTGAAAAAAATATAAGATATTTCATTAGTAAAGGTGTCCTGTACCACTAAAGGGTACGAGACAACCGTGAACCCTTTAGTGGTTCACGGTTGATGCCGGACATGGATTGGTTACTAAAGTTTATCACTAAATGTTTAATTGCATTTTTACAAAACTAAAGTTTTGTGATCCGAAAAAAGTGATACCTAATAATTATGAAACAATGGGAGAGTAAAAAATGGATAGAGTTTGGTAAGCGGCCGACTACTCTGTTGAACCGCCAGTTTAGGAAAGACTGGTATTTGTGGGTAGGCCAGTCGACAAAGCTGAAAGTAAGCCAAGCCTTAATAATCGGGCGGGATGGGGTCAATGCTATGTACTTGCTGCGCCGGGAACATACCGCCAATATTAAGCAGGCAGAACAGGACATCTTCAGCGGTACCGCGGAGCGGATTTTAAAAAAATATTTCAAGAGGTTTAAACAGGCCGGATTGCCCGGGAAAAACCCTGCGGACAGGGCAGTTTATTGCCATCGTTATTTTGGCACCTTGCTTTTATATTCCCATTATTTGGAATTTTTTCTGACTCCACTTAGCCAGCGGCTGAATGGTATTAATAAATCAAAAAAGCTTTATATTAACAAATTAATAAAGTTTAACAGTATATTTAGGGATACTGGCGTAAAATTGCAGGATGAGTGTTTTAAGTCAGCAGAACGATATTTAAAAACAAAGTATAAAAAATTTGGTAATGTTGATAGTTATCTTTTGGAGGAATTATTCGCTGGTCAGAAGTTAAATTCCACTTTAATCAGTAATAGAAAAAAGTTTTTTGTACAATTTGCTACTAAAAAAAAGAATAAGGTATTTATTGGCCGGCAAGCTATAATTTTTTTAAAAAAACAAGGATTTTTCCAGCACGAGATTGGTAAAATAAAAAGTATAAAGGGTTTTCCTGCTTATAATGGTATTATTACAGGTGAAGTTAGGATTATAAAAACTTTAAAAGATTGTAAGCAAATCCATAAAGGAGATATTGTAGTTACTTATATGACAACGGTGCATTATTTACCTTATCTTAAGGGAATTAAGGCTATAGTTACAGATGAAGGGGGTATTAATTGCCATGCAGCAGTAACATCACGCGAGCTGAAGATTCCTTGTATAGTGGGCACTAAAATTGCCAGTAAGGTGTTAAAAAACGGCGACAGAGTTGAGGTGGACGCTAATAAGGGGGTGGTTAAAAAGGTGTGAGGTGTTTTTGTTAATCTAAAGATTGACAATCCGAAGAAAGTATAGGGATATGACTAAAAATAAAAAAATCCAGTGGACATATTATTTTGCCAGGAAATTCTGCGCCCAAAGGTATGAAATTGCCATCCGGGTGTGGATGTCTGATTTTATGCTAAAGCATTTTAAATCACGGATTAGCAATATTTTAATCGTGCCGGAAAAGGGCAATCATGCCATTTACCAAAATGAAGCAGAATGGCCACAGTGCGCTAAACGAGTTTTTAAAATTACCTGTAAGAACTTACAGTCTTTTCGTAAGTATATGAACATAGTTAAAAAAAGGCAGGTGCAATACAGTGATGTGTCTAAAAAAATTGCCAGCGGTAATTTGAAAAAAAAATCATGGCCAGAGCTAAAAAAATTGTTTATAAAATTTGACAAACTACATTTGGATTTTTTTATTGGGCCGGTTTGGATACCGTTTGTTACAGAACCAATGATTTCCGCAGCTGCAGAAAAGGAGTTAAAAAAACTTGTTAAGTTAAGGAAGCAAAGTGATAAGTATATGGAATATTTTGATGTAATATTTTCCCCTGAACAAAAAAACGCTATTGTCATGGAGCACCTGGATTTATTAAGAATTGCCTTAAGATATAAAACTAGAAATAATTCACGCCGACAGTTAAATAAATTAATTGATTTACATACCAAAAAATATGAATGGTTGCCTTGCTATGACATTAATGATAAGCCTTGGACAAAGCAATATATTATAAAAGAATTAAACAAGTTATTAAAAAGAAACCCTAAGTACTTATCAGCAGAGATTAAAGAAATAAATCAAACATTTAAATACCACCAGGAAAATTTCAACAAAATATTACGCAAGTTGAGACCATCGGCCAGGCAAAGGGAATTGTTCATCATGGCCCATGATATGTCTTTTATAAAAGACGAGCGGGATGACTACCGCCGGATGGGTAGTTTTTATATCCAGCCTTTATATCATGAAATCGGCCGGCGGGTAGGTTTAACCATCCAGGAAATTACTCAGCTTATTAGATCAGAAACACTGGAATTATTAAATACAAAAAAATTACCTATACCTAGGGCTGTTGTAAATTCCAGGACCAAGGGTTATATATTATTAAGAAAATATGGCCAGCCGGTAATTGTGTCCCAAGGCCAGGCTATAAAAAAAATAGTCAAACGGGAGTTAGGTAGTGGTACAATTGTAAAAGAAAAAGTCCTCATGGGATTAGTTGGGTCAACAGGCAAGGCTAAGGGTAGGGTACAGGTAATATATACAAAGCATGATTTAAGAAAAGTTAAGCAGGGTGAGGTAATGGTGGCGGTAACCACCCATCCGGATTTTGTACCGGCCATGAGAAAATGTAAAGCTATTATAACTGATGAAGGCGGCTTAACCTGCCACGCCGCTATTGTGGCACGTGAGTTAAAAATTCCCTGTGTGGTTGGCACCAAAATAGCTACTAAAATTTTTAAAGACGGAGATGTAGTAGAGGTCGATGCAATAAATGGTATAGTAAGAAAAATATAACATAATTCATTTGTAGAGGTGCCCTGCACCACTAAAGGGTACAGGGCAACCGTGAACCCTTAGTGGTTCACGGTGGACGCGGATAAAGGGATTGTAATAAGAGTTTGAGGGTTTTTTATAAATCTAAAGATTTATAATCCGAAGCCGTAGAAAATAAATAGCCAGTTAACATTATTAACTGGCTAGCGGGGGTGTGAGAAAGGTCAGAAAGAGGAGTCGTGACAAGATATAGCAAGAAGGGGGAATAATCAGACTTCTGTAGTTCCAGTTTCACCGCCAGCAGTAGCAACAAGCTCTACTGTGTTACCAGTGATCTTATACATTGCTGCGGACTGGGCTTCTTTTATTCCCAGGTACTTGAGGCAGGGGCGGCCAGCACAGATAACCACGGTACTGGTTAGGGAGTTGAATAAAGCCAGGAGCGCTTCCTTAAACCCGGTCAAGTCGTAGTTGGCAAACTCAATAACAATTCCGTTGGGTAGCATGATTTTACCATCCTCAGTCGAGCTTTCCGGCCGACCAACTACTGAGGTAAAGGTGAGACTAGAGGTGGTAAGTCCCAGAGCTATTGCTACATCCCAGTGGCGTCTTCCAGTACCGCAAAGTATTGTTGTTGGATCAGGCGGAAGATGAGGTTTTAGGGATTCTACTTGGCAAAATCCATGATACAGCATACCGGGATTAGCGTCTGCTGCCTTATCTCCATGGGTGAAGACATATATAGTACCTATGACATTCAAGCCATCAACTGTCTTTATCTCGGACATTTAGTCCCTCCAATTTTCAATTGTTGTGGAATGATCGATATTAACCAGATATACTATCATTAAATTTATATTTTGTCAAGGTCTGGTACAAAAAAAAGACGCAGACCATTTTAAAGTTAAGTCTGCGTCAGGATAGTTTTTTCAGATTTCTTATCTGGCAAAATAGAATTTTCTGCCAGAGAGCCCGGGAGCGAAATCCAGATCTGCCAAGCAGATTCCTTGATCAAGCGCTCGATAATGCCAGTCAATGAACAGGAAGTTGAAATAGATCCCATTCATACTGTCCCAGCCAATTTCAAAGAGAGACTGGCAACGTGTGGCATTGCCGATTTCCAGGACTGAAATCCCCCAGCGGGTAAAATGCAGCAGGGTAACCCGGCAATGCAGCTTCTGGAGCGCTCTGTAAAGTGAGATGAGATTTTTCAATCTTTCCCTCCTCTTAAATCTTCTCTTAAATCATGTAGAATAATGTTCAAAATTACATTAGATATTATCATTAATTCTAAATTTTGTCAAGGGTAATTAGACACATATCCTAAATTATGTAAAAATAAATAATAAGAGTGTTAATATAAAAAATATGCCAATTAAGCATTTAATTTGGTCTTCTGATTTTACTAAGGAGGAGTATGATAGGATTTTTGAAACTGCTGAAAATTTTGTCAGTAACGGAATCCCTCCTGATTTACTAAAAGGTAAGATAATGGCTACCCTATTTTTCCAGCCGTCCACGCGGACTATGAGTTCAGCCCAGGCAGCTATGATCAGGGCTGGCGGAGGTTGGATCGGGGTGAGTGGTACAGAAGGCTTGTCATTATCTAAAGGTGAGGATTTAGCTGATACTATCCGTACTTACGGTGATTACAGCGATATTATTTCCATGCGGCATCCGGATGATGAGGCAGCGGATATTGCAGGTCAGGCCTCAGTTGTACCCTTTATTAACTGCGGCAGCGGATCTAAAGAACATGCTATTGCCGGGCCGTTTTTACTGTTTAATGCTTATCATTATTTAAAAGGTTTGGAAGGCAAAACGCTGGGTATTTATGGCACTCCGGGCATTAACCGGTGCGTCAAAGCCATGCTGCCCTTAATGGGCTATTATAAAATTAAACTTTATGTTGATGATTTAGGCCATTTCCCAATTCCTAAAGAAGTAGAACAAAATGCCAAGGACAAGGGTTTAGCACAGTTAAAATATGCTAAACTGGATGACTTTATTGGCGAGGTGGATGAATTGATAGTAACTCGGGGTTTGCAAAAAGGCATTATAGAAGATTTCCCTAAAGAACAAGAAGAAGAGATAATGAAACGGTTTGAGCCGATTTCACTAGCACATATGAAGAAATTGCGATCAGATGCGTTTTTGGAAATGATAACTCCGCGGATTTTTGAAATAAAAAAAGAATGTGATGATGACCCGCGGACCATATTCACCAAAAAAGGATTTCATATAGAATTGTATTTAGCAGTGATTACCCATTTGCTGGGAGTAAAAGTATAGTATAATCCGGAAAGCAGACTGATCAGTCTGCTTTCCTAGTAAAAAAATACCCGGACTACATAGGACGTAGTCCGGGATTTGGATTCACAGGGAAAGAGCGGTTACTCAGCAGTAGCCATGGTCAGCCAGAAAGCGACACCAAGCGTCATGACCGATTCATCCGGATTGAAAGTCGATGAATGGTGAGCAGTCGGGTTACCGCCATCAGCACCGAGGAACCAGAATGATCCAGGGCGCTTCTGCAGATAGTAGGCGAAGTCTTCTCCACCTAGCTCAGGATCCATTATCTGGACAGTGAGACCAGCATTGGTAAGAAGCGACTGCATTTCAGCCGTATCCGTGTTAATAGTAGTCGGATGACCAAATACCATCTCTACTTCTGCCTTAGCGCCGAATGATTCAGCAATACGGATAATTTCCGCTTGCAGCTTCTCGTACAGACTGGCGCGGTCACTTTCGTTCAACAGGTTGCGAACACCGTAGTGCATCAGTGCTTCTGAAGGCATGATGTTGCTACTGGCTAGTCCGGATCCAGATTGGATGCCAGTACAGACCAGCGTAGCAGGTTCAGTAGGACTTACGTGGCGTGCCAGGAATGACTGAAGTGATGTCATGATGGCAAATACCACATCATTGGCATTTACACCACTGCTCGGTTTCATCACGTGACCACCCGAGGCACCAGTAATCTTGATCTCCATACGATCAGAATTGCCGAGTACAGCCTGGGCACCGGTAAAGAATGTTCCTGACGGAAGATCTGACTTCACATGAAGTGCATGAACGTCAGTAATGCCATCCAGAACATTGCCTTCATTGACCAGGGTATTTCCACCAGATTCTGGCATTGGCAATGAGCCAGGATTTTCTTCAGCGCACTGCCAGACAAAACGTAGATTGTACGTAGGCTGGATCTTGCCATCGCGGATTAGTTTGAAAGCACCGAGCAACATAGCTGAATGCATGTCGTGTCCGCAAGCGTGCATAACACCCGGGCGTTTTGAACAGAATGATAATTCAGTTTGCTCCTGAATCGGGAGGCCGTCGACATCAGCCCTGAACAGTCGGCGTTGCCAATTGTCATTGAAAGTAACGTCAACTACCAGGCCGCCCTTCATCCTGGTGATGGCGACAGTGCAGAAATCGCTATCCCCGCCGTTTTCTTCATGAATCAGCCCTATCTGCTGTTGAATAAAGGCGAGTGTTTCGCTTTCGTTCCAGCGCGTTTCTGGATGCATGTGGAGCTGTCGACGTATATCAATGACATACTCCTCTGCAGCTGTTGCAATTTCTTTGAAATCTGTCATTTCTATCTGCTTCTCCTGCTTGTATGTTTGTACTTAATATTCCTGTTAATATGACCAGGATGATTTTGGCTACCATTTAGTAACCTCCTGTTTTCAAGTTACAATTGTCCAATATAGAATTTATCATACTACAATATATTTTAAAATTTGTCAAGGGTAGTTGTACACAACTGTAAACCACTCTTCCTGCCATGCTGAATTTAGTTCAGCATCTCAAGTTTCCAATTAGATCCTGAAACAAGTTCAGGATGACTGCCGTTTTTTCCCGGTTCCACGGATCGGTTGCAGAATGGTATTGAATACAGCTATACTAATATTAAATATATGGCTAAACCAAGGCTAAAATTTTTTAACGATTCAGATCCATGGATGCTGGCTGAAGACATCCCGGATATGGATATTTTCTTTGCCCAAATATGGCAGTCTTGTTTTACCAATGAGTTTGCTTATCCTAATGGCCGGGCCTATAAAAAACTTTTAAGTATCCAGCGGGGTTATCATTTATGGTTTTATTTTGGCCAGTGGGATTCTAATGAAGTGGGTAAGCATATTACAAATAGAATAATTAAAAATCCAAAATTTGCCACCCAAGTAAATAAGCAAATAATCATTTGGGCCAATCGCTTAAGAAAGTTTGCCGACCGGGTACCGCAGGAACATTTGCCCAGGTTATCCAATCGTGAATTGTGGAATTGGTACCAAAAACATGATGAAGAACATACAAAATATTATCAATGGTGTTGGATACCGGTAGGCGCTGACATGTTCCATAATAATTTGACTAAGCGCCTGCAGCAATTTTTACGCTTGAATGTTATTGAAGATAGGGTTAATGAGTATTTAGTAATTCTGACCCAGCCGCGAACTAAATCATTAATCCAGATTGAACAAGAGGATTTTTTAAAGTTAACCGCTATTGTTTATAAGGATGCTAAACAGCGTCAACTATTTAGGCAGCTGTATAAAACTTTTCAGGAAAGCAAGGCTGCGCCTTATGGATTAAAAACACACACGCCGGAATATGAGCGTTTATTGGAGGAGCGGGTTAATACCATCAGGGACAGCATCAAACCCGGGATACTTAAAAAAATACATGAGCATTATAGAAAATACTATTACATTCAGTTCATGTGGATTGGCAAGGAGGGCGTGCACTCATTTGACCATTATTTAAAAGAGCTGGTTAAGTTGATTGGCCGGGGCGTGAATCCGGGCCAGGAATTAATGCGCGTACAGCAGGAGTTTAAAACTCAAATTAGCAAGCGCAGTAAATTAATGCTTAGGTTAAAAATACGTGGCGCCTGGCGCCAGGTGTTTGATGCCTGGGGAGATTTTATGATCACCAAAATTTACCGCCGCTATGCCCAGATTTATGCTATTTATCGCATGCAGCCTGTTTTAAGAGAAATTACCAAGCGGTTAAAAATTACCTTGAAAGAAGCGCGTTTAATGCTGAAAGGTGAGATTAAGGATGGATTACTAAAAAATAAAGTAAACCATCAAGCTTTACGGCAGCGTACTAAGCAAGCAGTGTACTATTATGAAAAAGGTGCAGAAGTTATATTCACCGGAACTAAAGCCAAGACGCTTATTAAGAAGGCTGAAAAACAGATTCATCATGAAGTGCATGAATTACACGGCCAGGTGGGTTCAATCGGCAAGGCGATTGGATATGTTAAATTAATATTCCGGCCTAAGGATATGGTAAAAATGAATAAAGGTGATATCCTGGTGTCCATTGCCACGGATCCTGATATTGTGCCGGCCATGAAAAAAGCCGCCGCTATTGTTACTGAGCAGGGCGGAGTTACTTCCCACGCAGCCATTGTTTCCCGTGAGATGAATATCCCTTGCGTTATTGGCACTAAAATTGCTACCAGGGTTTTAAAAGACGGGGACAAGGTTGAAGTTGATGCAAATAAGGGGATTGTAAAAAAAACTATAAACAATTACAGGATGCCTTAACTTGTTAAGGGGAGCTCCCGAACAAGTTCGGGCGTCCAAGAAGTGGAAATTATTTGTACAAAATAAAAGTTTGACAATCCAAAAACAAGTTACATTATGAAAATAAGCAAAGACATTCCGGATATATTTAAGGTTAAATGGTCACACCATGCCACGCGGAGCGGTATTACTTTTCCGGTTTCATATATCCATTTATGGGGGTATATGAATGTGTACCCTAAATACTTGGGTGATCGTTTTAAATATTTAATTGTTGAAAGTAAAGGATTGGATTGGGTAATGTGGCGCCAGCAGGAAGATATTGACCGTTTAAGAAAAAAACTGGCAAAAAAGTGTCAGCGTTTCGGCTTTGTACAAAAACGCTATAAAAAAATGGCGCGGACTTTAGATAATTATTACCAGTACGGAAATAAGCTAAAAAAAATAAATTTTCAAAAACTTAATAATATCCAGCTAGCACGCATTTACCATGAATATTATTGGCAGTCACCCAACAGCGCAACTACAGCCAGTACTTTGATTGAATTAATTTCTGCTTTTGGTTTAGTATTGGAACAGAAGATTAGAAACAAGGGATTTACTGAGCAACAAACCAAGGACTTTATGATGGTTTTAGCTTCTCCATTGAAAGTTACCTTACCTTTAGAAGAAGAAATAAAATTTTTAGAATTAGTAAAAAAGATTGGTAAAAAATCAGTTATGAAATTACCCACCGCTGATTTAAAATTAGCCAAAAGGCATTTTAATAAATATCGCTGGCTTAGCGTCTATTTTAGCGGCCAGGCCTGGGCTTGGGATAATTTTGTGGTACGCGTTAAAAAAGCCCAATTAGCAGGTCATATTAGCAAAAGAATAAGCAAGCTGAAAAGTGATAGAATAATTACGGATAAAAAAGTTAAAAGTATTATGAAACAAACCGGATTGCTGAAAAAAGAAGTAACACTTTTTAGGAAAATGATTTTTTACCGCATCCAGATTGAAAATTATTATAGTTATGTTAATTATCAGGCTACTGGTTTAATCAATCAGACTGCTAAAAGGCTAAAAATTGCCTTGAATCAATTATCATTTTTATTAGTAAATGAGGCAGGACAAGCATTAGTTGGAAAGATTGCAGGTTTAATGGAAAAAATAACTATTCGCCAGAAATATTATTTAATGGTCATGGGCCGGAAGCAAGTTCATATTTATACGGGACAGCAAGCCAAAAAGATTAAAAATAAGTTTCAGATTAAAAAGCAAGCGTCAGGGAAGGTAAAACAAATTCAGGGTATTTGCGGCCACCCAGGCCGGGTTACTGGTAAAGCCAGGATTATTGTTGATTTTAATAAGCTGGGAAAATTTAAATCTGGAGAAATTTTAATCACTTCTAATACTACCCCGTTATTCGTACCAGCTATAAAAGCAGCAAAGGCTGTGATTGCTGATGAAGGCGGCGTAACCTGCCACGCGGCTATTGTTTCTCGCGAGCTGGGCATTCCCTGTGTGATCAACACTCAAGTGGGTACCAAATTTTTTAAAGACGGCGATAAAGTTTTAGTTGACGCTGAAAAAGGCATTGTTAGAAAGTTATAATTTTAATGAGGTCCTTCCTCATTTAATTCGTCAGGATGCTCAATTTTGCATCACCTCAGTCAGCGCGTTCGCTTGCTTCGGTGATAAAATTGGCACTATAATAAAGAAAATATGATCATCCCATTTAATAAAAAATGGTTAATAATGGAGAGGGAGGATTATGCCAATTATTTATACGTGGTAAATACCTGGCAGACTTTTACCCGGCCGCCAAAAGCATGGGGTTTCTTAGGTCCGGGTTTTACTGCGGCGGAGTACATAAATTCCGCCTGTTTTTTGTATGTATTAAAAAACGGTTTTGATAAAGCTAATGCATATAATTTCAAAACTCTGTTTATTAAACCTCAATTGTGGGACAAACTGTATTTGTTAAATAAAAAAAATTCAGACGAGGTTTTTGCCTGGGCTGGGAAAGTATTAAAGCTTGATCCGGTCAGGATGACGGATAAACAGCTGGTTAAATACGCCGAATCATTTCAAGAGCAGCAGTTGTCAATCCATGTACCGCGCGGGCCTATGTGGATGCTGGAAACGCCGGATAACTTAGTTTCTTATTATCTGCATAATTATTTAGCAGAGCAGTATCATGATAGTAAAAACATCGCCATTAAACCCAATCAAGCTTTTAGAATCTTAATTACTCCAGCCAGGCGGAGTATCTGGTCTGAAGAAAAAGAAGGATTAGCCAGCATTGCTTTAATTAATAATAAGAATAAACAATTAGCGGCTCTGTCCAGGCATGCAAAAAAATATGCCTGGCTGGAATACGGCTTACAGGGAAAAATTTTGGATTTTAATTATTTTGAAAAAGAATTAAGTAAGATACAAAAGGGTAAACCCAAGAAATTGATTAGCCGGCTGCAAAGTGAGGGTACCGAGCTGGTTAAGCAGCAGACTAAGTTATTTAAACAATATAAAATAGGCCGCCAACATAAAAATATATTTAAAATTGTGCAAGACTCCAGTTATGTGCGCATGTACAGCAAAGATGCGCAATTTTTTGGATATTATGCTATGGAAGAGATATTTAAGGAGCTCGGCCGCCGGACTGGCTTATCCTTGGAACAGGTTAGGTTTTTAACACCTTATGATTATTACCAAGCATTAATAAAGAAAAAGGATTTTTCTGATATTACCAGACAAAGACAAAAATACAGCCTGCATTTTGCATATCCCTTTAAAACTGTTTTTTATCTTGGCAAAAAAGCCCGTCAGCAAAGGAAAAAAATGATATTGTTTAAAGATACCTTAAAGAAAAAAGATACCCAGGAATTGTCTGGCCAAACCGCTTACGCTGGTAAAGCTAAGGGCCGGGTAAAGATTATTAATACTATTCAGGAAATGGTTAAAATGCACAGTGGCAATGTCTTAGTATCACATATGACTAATCCTGGTATAGTACCTGTTATGAAGCAAGCAGCTGCAATCATTACTGATATGGGAGGAATTACCTGCCACGCTGCTATCGTGGCCCGTGAGTTAAAAACCCCGTGCGTTATTGGCACTAAAGTTGCCACTCAGGTGTTTAGGGACGGCGACATGGTTGAAGTGGATGCGGGAAAAGGAGTGGTGAAAAAAGTTTAGGGTTTTTAATAAAACTAAAGTTTTATAGACCGTAACCGTGATTATATGAAAAAACAGCAGTTAAAAGTTATAAATCCAGTAGCGGATGTAAATTTATTTACTGTTAGCCTTATTACGCAGGGCATGCAAAGCCCTAAATGGAAAAAAAGAGTTGGATTTTATTTTGTAGTGGCTTTTTCCCAGTATAAGAAAAATTTTGTGAATTGGCACGTAGACTACTGTTTTTGGAAAAAATTGGGCAAGGCGTTTTTTAATGAAGTATTAAAAAGCAGAAAATTCCCTGCTTTAGTTTACAAAAAACATAAATATTTTGGCCAGCGCATGTATAGGCAAAGTGGGTGGATTTTACAAAATGATTTATCAAAGTTATCTAACAGGCAGATTGCTGATAGATTAAAAAGATTAGTTAATGATTTTAAGGATATTTGCTTTTGGGGCGTAGTGCCAGCAGCCATAGATTTTGAAAACAATTTACTGACCGGTCGGCTGGAAGAAATTATCGCCCAAGTTGTAAATAAGAAAAAACTTACCAGATCACCACAGGAAATTTTAAGTTTATTATCAACCCCAAGAGAAATAGTTTTTTCTCAGCAGGAAAAGCGCGATTTGTTGAAGTTGGCTATGACTAGACCCGTCACTCAAGTTGCTTTAGAAAAACATCAGCAAAAATATGACTGGGTTGATTTTGGTTATATTGGTCCAGCTCATCCCATTGATTATTATCAAAAAAGGCTGAGGGATATTTGGCGCCAAAAATTATCACCAGCTCGCCAGCTGCAACAGTTAAATAAAGATCATAAAATGATTTTGGTAGAGCAAAAACGATTAGCTAGGAAATTGAAACTTGGCAGTCATACTGAATATCTGTTAAAACTTTCCCGACAGTTTATGTATTTAAAGCCCTACCGCAAAGAGCTCATGTCCCAGGCTTATTATGCATTTGAAAAAATATTAAAAGAGATTTCTAGTCGTTTTAATTATTCCCAGAGGCAATTACAATATTGCATACCTGAAGAAGTGCTAAAGATTCTGAGGGGTAAAAAAGTAAATAAAAAGGAACTTAATACTAGGCTAAAATCAGAGTTCTTGCATGTTTTTGAAAAAAACAAGAATTATTTTTATTATGGTAAAAAAGCCAAGAAAATTATTTCTGATAATTTATATAAAGAAAAAATTGATACTTCATTACAGGAGATAAGAGGCATGGCCGCATATATGGGTAAAGTTAATGGTACGGTGAGGGTTGTAAATACAATAGCCCAGATGAAAAAGGTTAAAAAAGGGGATATTTTGGTTTCTATTGCCACCAGTCCTAATATTTTGCCGGCCATGATCAAAGCCGCGGCTTTTGTCACTGATACAGGTGGAGTAACCTGTCACGCGGCTATTGTCGCCAGGGAAATGAAAAAACCCTGCCT
>JAHIVO010000046.1 GCA_018816445.1 Patescibacteria group bacterium | reverse complement strand
TTCCTGGGCATAATTGCTATTCTGCCAAATATTATCCAATCAGCCACCAGCATAACCACTTTGGTAATCGGCGGTACAAGTTTGCTTATCGTAGTCAGCGTGGTTATTGAAATTGTTAAACAAATTGAATCACAGCTGGTGATGAGGAATTATGAGGGTTTTTAGTGCTGCCCTATGTTCGAAAAAAGTAAGTGATTGGCAACGGCTTGATAAACTAGTCGTTTTTTTATAAGTAACTTAAATTAAGGTATAATAAAAGTACTATGAATGATAATCAAAAAGTAGTAGCTTTAGTAGGTATGTGTGGCTCAGGCAAAAGTGAGGTAGCTGATTGCTTTATTAGGGCTGATTTTGATTATTTACGCCTTGGTCAGATTACCCTTGATGAAGTGAAAAAAAGGGGCCTGGAACCCAAGGAAGAGAATGAGAGGCCCATCAGGGAAGGTTTTAGGCAGCAGTACGGCAAGGCCGCTTTTGCTATACTTAATTTTCCTAAAATTGATGCCCTACTGGCAAAAGGGGAAAATGTGATTTGCGATGGCCTGTACAGCTGGTCTGAATATAAGGAATTCAAAAAAAAGTATGATAAAAAGTTTAGAGTAGTAAGTGTTTTTACTCCGCCGGAAATCCGTTACCAAAGGTTGACTAACCGCCGCCAAAAATATAAAGATGACCCTAAGATGAAATACCGTTCCTTTAGTTTTGAGGAGGCTAAATCAAGAGATTATTCAGAAATTGAGAATATTGAAAAGGGAGGTCCGATTGCTATGGCTGATTATACGATTGTAAATGTTTTAGCATTGGATGATTTGAAAAAATGTACAAATTATATTATTAACCAGATAAAAAATGAAGAATAAGATTTTAAATATAATAATTTTAGGACCGCAGGGTTCAGGCAAGGGCACGCAGGCAAAAATTCTGGCTGGAAAATACAAACTGACTTACATCGGCACGGGTGATATTTTCAGAAAGCTGGCCCGTAAAAAAACTGCCATTGGCAGGCAGGTAAACCATTTAATTAATGACCAGGGAAGTCTCATCCCTTCGGATTTTGTCGTAAAAGTTGTAAGTCTTGAATTAATGAAAGCATCAAAAAATAAGGGCTTATTATTTGACGGTTATCCGCGCAATCTAAAGCAGGCCCATGCATTAGAAGTGGTTATGAAGAAATTAAAAAGGGAATTTACACATATTTTTTATCTGCCCATATCAAAGAATATCACTATCAAGCGGTTGACTCTTCGCCGTACGTGCAAAAAGTGCAATCGTATCTTTGTTTTAGGCGTTAATATAGACAGAAAACAAATAATTTGTCAGCATTGCGGTGGACAAATCTATCAGCGTGATGATGACAAGCCCAAAGCTATTGCTAATCGATTGGAAATATACCAAAAGCAGACAAAACCAATCGTTAATTATTATCAGAAACAGAGTTTATTAATCAGAGTTAATGGTGAACCGCCGATCAAGACAGTTACCAAGGAAATTATTAAACATCTCCCTTAAATATGATTACAATAAAAAATAAAGAAGAAATAAATAAAATCAGGGAGGGAGGAAAAAAGCTAGCTCAGGTTGTTCACCAGGTAGCCGGCTTTGTTAAGCCTGGAATATCCGCCATGGAATTGGATGTCCAAGCAGATAAATTAATTAAGAAGTCAGGCGGAGAGCCATCGTTCAAAGGTTTTAATGGGTACCCGGCTGCTTCATGTATATCCATTAATGAAGGATTAGTTCATGGTATCCCAAGTAAGAATGTAATCATACAGGAGGGGGATATAGTAAGTGTCGATATAGGGCTTAAGTATAAAGGGTTGTTTACGGATATGGCTGTAACAGTTCCAGCTGGCCGGATATCTAAACAGGCAAAGTCGTTAATATTAGTTACGCAAAAGGCCTTGGATATTGCCGTGGGATCAATCAAGGCAGGCGGTACAATCGGAGATATCGGATTTAATGTGCAAAGATTTATTGAAAATAATAATTATTCGGTGGTAAGAAGTTTAGTTGGCCACGGCGTAGGATATAAGGTCCATGAAGATCCCCGGGTGCCTAACTTTGGGCAGCGGGGGACAGGCCCTGTTTTAAAAGAAGGCATGGTTTTAGCGCTTGAACCAATGGTAAATATTGGCGGTCCGGAAGTAATTACAAAAAAAGATAACTGGACCATTGTAACGGCTGATGGGTCTTTGTCGGCCCATTTTGAGCATACCGTGGTAATTACGGGTAAGGGAGCGGAGATATTAACAAAATAAATATGCCAAAAATTATTGGTATTGACTATGGTGAAAAAAGAGTCGGTTTAGCCCTGTCATCGGAAGATATGAAATATTCTTTTGATTATAAAACTATCATATATGAAAATAAGCATCAGCTTTTCCATGACCTAAAAATAATTTGCCAGGATGAGGGAGTAGGCAGGTTAGTAATTGGCCTGCCGCTTGACCAAGACGGACAGCTAGGCAAGAAAGCACAGGAAGTAAAAGAGTTCAGCCAGGGAGTCAGCGAATTTCTGAAGTTGCCTTTTGAATTTGAGGATGAACGCTTTTCTACGGCCTTAGTAAAACAGCTTAATAGGGAGGCGGGAAAAAGCGAGAAGCGGGGTAAAAAGGAAATTGACCAGCAATCAGCAAAAATTATTCTTCAAACTTATTTAGACAGGAAACATGGATAATTCATTATCAATTCAATCGTATATATTGCCGTTTATTTCAGCTATTACAGTAACAATAATCTGTACATTTGTTGTAAGGAAGCTTGCTTTGAAATCAGGTACTGTTGATAATCCTGATATATTATCTACCAGGAAAATACATAAGAAACCGGTGCCTTTATTAGGCGGCTTGGCAATATTTTGTTCAATAACTATTACGACTCTAATCTATACCATTTTTACTGATCGCCTGCTGGGTGGTTATATGCTGCCAAAATATTTAGTGGGAATATTCATTGCAGGGCTTATATTAATGATAGGTGGCTGGCTTGACGATAAGCATAATTTAAAACCACAACATCAGATCATCTGGCCGATAGTTGCCTGCCTGTCTATTATTGCGGCGGGCATTGGCATCCAGTATATCACCAATCCATTAGGCGGGGTTATTAATCTTGATACGGTTAAGCTAAAGATTTTTTCCCTTAATGGTATTCCTTATTATCTTACGCTATTCGCGGATTTATTCGCTCTTGTTTGGCTGATGGGCATGATGTATACCACTAAGTTTTTAGACGGCCTGGATGGCCTAGTTTCAGGTATTACCACTATTGGTGCTTTTATACTTTTCTTTTTAAGCTTAAATCAGGAAGTGGCCCAGCCTGAAACTGCTTTATTGGCCATTATTTTTGCTGGATCAATGGCAGGTTTTTTAATTTTTAATTTCCACCCAGCCAGGATTTTTCTGGGAGAGGGAGGCAGTTTATTAGCCGGCTTTATGTTGGGCGTATTATCAATAATTTCCGGTGCTAAGATTGCCACAGCTCTGTTGATAATGGGAATTCCCATTCTTGATGTATTATGGGTGATTATCAGACGCGTTTTTTTCGAAAAGAAATCACCGTTTAAAACAGCTGATAAAAAACATTTGCATTTTCGCCTGCTGGATGCTGGCTTTACCCATCGCCAGGCAGTAATATTTTTATTGCTGATCAGCTTATTATTCGGCAGTTCGGCATTATTTTTAGGCAGTCAGCAAAAGATGATAGCCCTTTTGATTTTATTGGCAATAATGGTTATTATAGGTATAGTGGTTGTTTTGGCCTATAGGCGCCTGCCAAAGACAGATAATAAATTTGAAAATAAATAATTATGCATAATAAAGGCATTTGGGTACTTATATTTTTAGCCATAATTATTGGTATTGCCTTCTGGTCTGTAGGCGGCTATCGTGTAACAGATGAGGCGCAATACTATTTAAAAAAAGTCATTAAGGAAACGGCTACTATTCAAATACATAATAGTACTTTTAATACAGAAGTAGCCAGAACCCAAAAGGCTCGTGAAAAAGGATTGCGAAATAGAAAATCTTTATCAGGTGACCGTGGCATGCTGTTTGTTTTTGACCAGGCTGATATTTATTCTTTCACCATGGTTGATACTTTGATACCTTTAGATATCATCTGGATTTTGGACAACAGGATTGTTGAGATTAAGCAACAGGCTGAACCGGGAGAGAGTTTAATCACTCCAACGTCCGAAGCTAATTACGTATTGGAGATTAGGGGAGGATCAGCGGAATCTCTTGATATTAATACAGGCAGTACGGTAGATATTACCTTTGACAAGAATGACGAGAGCTGATACACTATTCTTAAATACAAATTTTTGCCTAATTAAGTTTAACTAGAATATTGACCATGAAATTTGCCATTATCGCCACAGGAGGCAAGCAGTATAAGGTTACTGAAGGAAAAGCATATACTTTTGAAAAGCTCGATAAAAAAGTCGGAGCAGCTGTTACTTTTGACGAAGTATTATTGTATTCAGACGGAAAAACGACAGAGGTAGGCACGCCAACCATAAAGAAAGTCAAAGTAAGTGGCAAGGTTATTAGCCAGGAAAAAGCAAAAAAAGTAACCGTAATCAAATATAAACATAAAGTCCGATATAGGAGAAAAAAAGGACACCGACAGCAGGTGACTAAGGTAAATATTGAAAAAATCGGCTTAGTTAAATAAAAAACACAACGGTTATTCAATAAGTTTCATGTTGTGTTTTTGTGTTATAGAGTTTGCCGCCCTTTAAGGGCGTTTGAGACTGTCACCTCGTCGGCATATTCAATAGTTGAGCCCATTGGCAGTCCTTTAGCCAGACGAGAAATTTTTATATTTAAGGGCTTTAGGTGTCTGGTAAGATACATGGCTGTTGATTCGCCCTCAAGGTCAGGATTGGTGGCAATAATGATTTCCTTGATAGGCGTAGGGCTAGTCTTAATTCTGCTGATCAGCTCTTTTATTTTTAGTTTGTCAGGAGTGATTCCTTCTACCGGATTTAAGACGCCGCCTAGAATATGAAAAAGACCTTTATATTCACCTGTTTTCTCAATAATCAATACATCCTGGGGTTCAGCGATTACGCAGATTATATGGCAGTCCCTTTTTGTATCCTGACAGATAAAACACGGGTCATTTACAGTAATATTAAAGCACTGGCTGCAAGTTTTAATTTCTTTTTTCAGATCCGTCAAATTTTTTACAAACTCGCGGGTAAATTTGTCATCTTGTTTCAGGAAATGGAAAACTATCCGCTCTGCGGATTTTGGGCCCAGGCCAGGTAGATGGGATAACGTATTTAATAATTTATTTATTGTTTCGGGATATGTTTTCATTTTATAAACCCGGCATATTTAAACCGCCCATACCTTGGATTTTCATAGCCATAGCGCGTTGTGCTTTTTTTATTGCGCTGTTTACCGCTTCTTTAATGGCATTTTCCAGTTCCTCTTTTTTTTCAGACGTTAATAGTTCAGGATTGATTTCAATAGATAGTGTTTCCATATTTCCATCCATAACAATATTTACGCGGCCGCCAGCTGATTCTGCATGAACGGATTCCTCAGCCAGAGTCTGTTTAATCTGGCTGGCCTGGTTGCGCATGTCTTTAATTTGTTTGATTTTATTGAACATAGTTTTTGGTTGATGGTTAATGGATTATGGTTCGTAGTTAATAGTTAATTGCAGGCATTTTAAATTCATATACTATTAGCTATCAACTATTAACTAAAATGACTAAAAAGCAGGTTCTTCCGAGGTTCTGCGTTCTAAATTTTTAAAGCTTACCTTGTTCTCGTCAAAGAATAATTGGATTTGGCCGGTTGGGCCGTTGCGATGCTTAGCAATATGGATTTCTGCAATGTTTTTTCTAACCGGGTCTAAATCTTTTTTGTACATTGATTCCCGGTAAATAAACATAACCACGTCCGCGTCCTGTTCAATGGAACCTGATTCACGCAGGTCGGCCAGCTTGGGAATAGGGGGAGTTCGGGATTCAACAGCTCTGGATAATTGAGAAATAGCGAGAACAGGAATATTTAATTCACGGGCAATTGCTTTTAGAGCTCTGGTTATCTCGCTGATTTCCTGCACGCGGTTATCCCTGGAATATTCACCCTGCATTAGTTGTAAATAATCTAATACAATTAAGCCAAGGTTATGTTCTGACTGCAGCCGTCTGGCCTTGGTCCTGATTTCCATAACATTGGCTGTAGCAGAATCATCAATAAATATCGGAGCCTCGGATAAGATTCCCATAGCGTGTCCGATGTTTGTAAAATCTTCATCCTCAGAAAGCCGGCCAGTTCTCATTTTCCAGAGGTCAACTCCGGCCTGGCTGCAGAGCAGGCGGTCAACCAGCTGTTCTTTGGACATTTCCAAGCTGAATATGCCGACAGTCACTCTTGAATTAATCGCAACATTCCTGGCAATATCCAGTGCTAGGGTGGTTTTACCTAATGACGGCCGGGCGGCCAAGACAACCAAGTCTGATTTTTGCAGTCCGGCCAGTATGCCGTCAAGTTCGCTATAGCCTGTTGGGATGCCCCTCATTTTTCCTGATTCGCGGTGTAATTCATCTATTCTATCAAATGCATCTGTAAGTACAGTTTTTATTGGAATAAAATTTTGCTTTAAGTATTTTTGGGAAACTCCGAAGATCTGTTGTTCAGCTTTGTCCAGCAGTATTTCAATTTTTTCTGTTTCCTCGTAGCCCAATGAAGTAATATCAGCGGCCACATTCAATAATCTTCGTAAGGTGGCTTTTTTCTGGACAATCTGAGCGTAATTTACTACATGAGAAGAACTGGGTACGGTATTAGCCAGGCTGGCTAGATAGCTCCGTCCCCCGATTATTTCCAGCTTTCCTTTTTCACTCAGCAGGTTTGATAACGAGACTACGTCTATTGGTTCCCTTTTTTCATATAGTTCAAGCATGGCTTCAAATATAATGCCATGTATGTCTTTATAAAAATCATCAGGCTTTATAATATCAGCAATTTTAATTATGGCGTCCTTGTTTATTGATAAAGAACCTAAAACTGATTTTTCAGCTTCAAGGTTCTGGGGAGGTATTTTTTCAATACTTTGTTTAGCCATAAAAAATATATAGTGTATACATTTTAGCGCGCTATACTGATTTAATCAAGTTTATACATGTACACAGTTATATACACATTTTGTCCACTAATAGAAAGAAAAGCCTGCAATAAATTGCAGGCTCATGGGTAGATTATCATTCTGTTCCATTGAACAGGGCGATTTGAAGGATACAGGTGATTTCGGGCTGGTAGTCTTCATTGAAGATCAGGTTGGGTCGGGCTGTGACTGATTTATATGACCATTCCGCCCCAACTGTTACCTCAAGTCCGCCTTTGGCTACTAGTCCGTTAGCCGCAACGATACGGTGGTTGTGAGTCCTTCTGAGTATGCGTCCTGTCAGGCATAACGACTGGTTAATCTGGTATAAACCGTTTATATACCAGCCCCAGCTGTTATTGTAGTCACTGCGATCAAAATATGCGGCCTGCCAAGTGAGGCTTATTGGTTCAATTGTTGATTCCAGTTTGAACCAGCGAATCCGGCGGTAGTCTGGCGAAGGATTTCGGCCTAGCTGGATTGCAGCAGAAAAAAAGGTATTGGATATTGGGATTGGCATTCCCATTAGCCGGAGGTCATTTAATGGAATTTCAGCTTTGCCATGTAATACCAGGTCGTAGCGCGAGTTGGTATCAGGATTAGTAAACCCCTCTCCGTTTAAAGCAAACACCTTCCATTCAAATGAGCGGTATTGGCCCCAGACCCCATAACCAAGGTCGTACTGATTGGTGACATAGAAATCAGTAGCAGCATACTTTACAAAAGTATTCTCGCTAGGTTTTTTTCCAGGTACATGACTGGATTAGTGACCTGACCTATAGTAAAGACCAGTATCGAATCCTGCCAAAAGTTTTTCAGGTAGATATTTGCGTAAGTCTGCAGAATAAATGTTTTCTTATCTATCTGAATTTCTGAAAAAAGGAGCAGGTGATCGGTATACCAGGCTTTTATAAAGGGTCTGAATCGGGGCAAGGTTGCGCTGTTTTTCCGGGTAAGACTATCGCCGTTAGAATACTGGAATTGGACGTAACTGCCGTATTTTTCCAGCCTCAGGTCTGACGAGTCTGACTCAGCGATGGCCTGGTTTTGTATAGGCCACAAATAAGCCAGTATGACAACGGTCATGCAAATGAATTTTTTGAATGACATCATTCCTCCTCATGAAATTTGAAAGAACTTGATAATTACTGCACTTTAGCATTATTTATTTAATATAGTCAAGTATCCTATGCAAACCAAAAACCTCCAAAAAAATTTAGGAGGTTTTTGTAAAATTTTTAAAGCTTAAGGAATGATGGTAAAGTCAGTCTCAGCATTGCCAGGCACCAAAGTAATGGAATTAACTTCACTTAAATCTCCTAAGCTGTTTATTTTCAGATACTTATTGGAAACTGTATATAGGGTATCTTCAATATACATGCTCCTCTTAACCGAAGTATCATAGTAATAATATCCGTAGAAGTATTCAGAATTTTCATCGTCAGCTGTACCGTCGGAATGGTCCAGGCGCTCCCGGAATGTGAAGCCATCCTTAGTGATATTAAAAATCATAGCGCCGTGTTTATAGCTGCTGGTATATCGGCCGATGGTATTTTGTTCCCTTAATGTAACTGGCACTACCAGCAGGTTTTTATCTTTTGAGAATAAAAATGCCTTATGATCATCCAGTGCGATTGAGTCGCTGCCTGAATCTCCCATTTCATATGTATCAATTTCTCTGAGGTTATCTACATCTGTTACATCAAACAGAGACAGTTTTAATCCTTGCACTCTGCCTGTGTCAGTCGCCTGTTTACCAAAACCGATTATGGTGGTTTCATCATACGGATGCAGATAGGATGAGAAGCCGGGAATCTTTAATTCACCCAGCACTTTGGGATTTTTTGGGTCACCGAGGTCAATCGCATATAACGGATCTGTCTGCCGGAAAGTGACAAGGTATACCCTTTTTCCCATAAACCTGGCGGAATAAATTTGTTCTCCCTCAGCCAAGTTTTCTAAGGCCCCGACAGTTTTTAAATTTTTATCAAGTACATATACATTGCTGTATGATTCAGAAGTGCCTTCGGAATCAATTGACAGCCAAGCTTGGCTTTTGGTAGTGGCGATGCGGAAATAACCATCCTGTTCGTCCATTGAGAATTGGTTTAATACATGTCCCGTTACTTCACCACTGGTTTCAAAGGCCAGCTTATCTTCGTCAATGCTGATTTTATGTATGACGGTTTTTTCCATTTCTTTGGAAATATCATCATAAATTTCCTGAACTTTTAATGCCATTTGCTCTTCCAGGGCGTCCTGTTCCTCATAATTTAATGAGCTGGTATATCTTTCAAAAATATAGGAAATTTTTGAGAATTTTTCATTTTCTGAAAGTATATGCGATGGTGCAGCCTCAATATCCCTGACTTTCTGCTGGTCTCGCACGCTTAGTTTTTGTATTAATATTTCCTTGGTTGCTTCTAGCATAAGTTGGTATTCGCTAATGTACTTTGTATAAACAATATAGATGTTATTCTGAGAGACATACATATTCTCGCCGCTGCTTAAAAGATATAATTCATTTGAAATTGGCTGATCATTCTCCGCTACGTTGATGGCTGATACACTGGTATAAGTATAGTTTTGGTATGGGGCATCGATATAATAAACATCCGGACAATTACAGCCTTTTGTATTAGGATCTATCGGCAGCACCTCATCATTTTCAACAACCATGGGTATGGGATGGTCTTCCAGAATACTGTATGAAGGCTGGGTAGTGACAAAATAGACATAATCACCAATCATGCGTGAATTATTATAATTGCCTTCAAAAGTCAGGTCGCGAATTTGTATGGGATTTTCTTTATCTTTAATGTCAAATACTTTGAAAAAAGTATAAGATGATGATGGACGGATAGCATCATAAAATGGCCTTGAAGCTATATATGTATCCTGCCCGTATATAACCAAGTTCTTACCATTTAGATATATGTTCTGTGGCGTTGACTCAAGTGCTATAGTTGAAATGATTTCAGCGTTTCCGGCCGGATAAGCGCGAATAATAAAAACGTTCTGTTTGGAAACGGCATAAATATATTCCCCATCCGTTTTAATAATATCCGCTTCATCAACTCCGGCTACCTGAATATTAGTTGTTGAATAGTCAACTACATTTGTTTTTAGATCAGCAACGCCCAGTCCGAAATCAGTAGCGGGTAATGCCTCTTCAGCTAAGCCGAACGAATCAGCATCCCATGATTTCATGCCAAGTCCGTAGTCATAGCCTCCGTATCTAGAAGTGGCGGTGTTGTTTTCAATAAAATTCCATAATTCATCATAGTCTCCGAATTTTTTAATATCAGATTGTGCGGCTAATTGTTCGCTGATTGTTTTTGCAGTGGTACTGGTATATTGTGTTTTATTCGTATTATTTGTGGAGTTGGTGTTTTCTTGCCAGGGAAATCCATAATAGCTGCCGATAAAATAAAGTATGCCAACTGCAATCACCGCCAAAACAGCAATTGCGCTGACCCATACCTTTTTTCCACTTGAATGAGCTATGGCCGGATCATTCATCAGATGCGCAATTTCCTGGTATTGTTTCTTGCTGAGGTTTTTGCTTTGTCCGGCTAGGACTTTTTTTATCTGCTCTTCAGTCCAGCCTCCATTTTTTAGTTCATTTTTAATGTCTTTATCCTGCATGCCGGATTTTCTGGCTTCATGAAGCCATGATTGAATATTGTGGGTCATATGTTTTTGTTAATTGATTATCTATTATGCTATTAATTATACATTACATTTTAAATAAAAAAAACCCTATAAATACTAGTTTTTCGTTATTTTTAAACATTTATAAATGTGTATAAATACCCTTGACAATAACGCAAAATTAAACTACAGTATGACAGGGTAAAAAAAATCGCAAAAAATCAAATTCATACAGGAGGCTATAGGAATGCCGGATACAGCTGACGAGAAAAAGGAAAAAAAACGCGTGCCAACGGGAAAAACATGCAGGTGTGGGGTCCCGCTGTACGAGGACGATGACGTTATTCATTGTTGTTGGTGTGGATGGATCGTTCACAGGAAATGCGAGCATGGTGTAAGGTACTGCAGTGAAAGATGCGAGGAAGAGGGTTTATAATGACCAGCAGAGAGTGCAGCTACCTTAAACTCAAGAGCAAGCGAGGAGCCTGTGACGAAACACTATTGTACTAACGTAAAAATGGAAGTGTGAATCATAATGACCCATTATGAATGCGCACTTCCTATTTTTTATCCAGTTATTTTGAAAGTATAACAATTTTTGGTATACTTGGATTATATTATTAAAATAATATGAAATGTCAAAATTGCCAATCCGAGCTTAAAAAGGACCAGGAAAAATGTAAAGTTTGTGGCCAGCTTATTAATGATGATCTAAAGGAGATTTCCTGGTCAACCAGCCAGTCGCTGGGCATTAAAAAAAATCTTGTTTATATAATTATCGCTTTTATAGTAATTGCTGTAATTACTATACTGTTTGTAATTTATAACTCCAGTCAGGGTTTAGCCGAGGGTGACTTGTTTTATAAAGTTTTTGGATTAGCAATTATTATAGTTTTTATTATTATTGCTCTGCTGATTGCCCGCTCGGCCATACAAACAACGGGTGCATATAAATATAAAATAAATCAGGAAGGTATAACAGTTAATTTTGAATCGTTCTCAGATTTGTATAAATGGAATGCCATGGAATATTTTAATTATTCTTATGGGCTTAAAGAATCCAAGCTTCACCCTAGTAGTTCAATTAATGTGAAAGTCAGGCAAGGACGGACACAAAAATGGGTAGTTATTTCGTTTCCCAATGACAAGGAGTTAATCAAACAAATTGCTGACATCATAAAACAAAAGGTACGATACCAGCCTAATTATGATTTATTTGAAAGGAAAAGTTGGTATATGCTGGCGGTGGTAGCTACTGCCCTACTGGTTATTGTCATGATATTTTTTTATTATTACTGGTTTATTGAAAAATAAAAAAATATAAAATATTTAATATAATTTGAGGACAAAAAATATCATAGAGTTATAAAAAAATACCTCTATAATAAAGGTGGTATTTATTTTTTAAGATATTTAATTATGTATAAAGCTAGTTGGATCGTGCCTCTTCATTCGACGGGACGACGCCTCTGATTTTTTAAATTAAAGCGCTCTGCTTTTGTAGAAAATTATATCAATGCGGAATCAAGCACAAAATGGGTCGTGCAGGTCTCGAACCTGCGACACCCTGCTTAAAAGGCAGGTGCTCTACCAACTGAGCTAACGACCCTCATAAGATTTTTTATTGTCATTGATAAAAATAAAAAATTTCGTCTATATATAATCTACACTATATTTAAGATATATACTAGCATAGATGTATTTTTTTAGCAATACTGTAGCTTGCCGGATAGCAGCATTAGTTGGTATAATAAAGTCAGAAATTAAATTCACTAAATATTACTGATTAATTTATGGATTTAGGTTTTGGCAGAACATTTGTTTTGATACTATTGATAATTTTCATGGCCTTTTTTTGGTTGTATACTAGGAAGAGATTTTAAGATCTGCTATTGACATTTTTAGTTATTTAAGGTATAAATAAATCAGGTAAAATAATACAGTTTATTCTAGTGAATGAAAGGGGGTGAAATAAAATTATGAAAAAAATTTCAATTGGATTAGTTACCCTCGCCCTTATAGCTATACCAGCTGTTGCTTCAGCGCAAGTAGGTACGGGTAATTATGGTCCAACCTTCGGTCTTGGTACGGCTGATTTAGAATCTACAATTGTAAACGTTGTTCAATGGGTGCTCGGATTTTTAGGCTTAGTTGCTGTTATATTCATCCTTTATGGTGGTTTTATATGGTTGACATCAGGTGGCAATGAGGAAAAGGTAGCAAAAGCAAAAAAAATTATTTCTGGTGCAGTCGTAGGTTTAATCATCATCTTGCTCGCTTGGGCAATTGTCATCTTTGTTGTCGGCCAAACAAACAACTGGACTGCATAAAAACTGACAATCGATTATAATCGTTATTGAAATATATTAAAAGCAGTCTCCTAATTTAGGAGCTGCTTTTATTTTGTTCATTTTTTTGATAGTATATATTCATAACCATGGGAAAACAGTATTACAATTTAAGCAGAGAAGAAGCTTTAAAGGGCTTAGCGACTAGCTATAGCGGGTTAAGTTCTGAGGAGGTAAGCAAACGACTTAATACGTATGGGAAAAATAAGCTGCCAGAAGAAAAGCCTTTTTCTTTTTGGCTTCTTTTTTTACGGCAGTTTAAGAGTGCTTTAATCTATATTTTATTAATT
Source organism: Patescibacteria group bacterium (assembly GCA_018816445.1). GTDB lineage: Bacteria > Patescibacteriota > Patescibacteriia > UBA10025 > JAHIVO01 > JAHIVO01. Next base: position 4,767 of record JAHIVO010000046.1, on the reverse strand, counting down.
GCTGCGCTGGTAAGTTTCTTCCTGCAAGATTATATAAATATGTACGTAATTTTGGCGGCTGTTGGGATTAACGTGATTGTAGGATTTATCCAGGAGTTTAGAGCGCAGAAAGCATTAGAGAAGCTTAGGAGGATAGTTACCCTATACGCAAGAGTCAGAAGGAACGGGCGTGAGATGGAAATTAAAACTGAGGATATCGTTCCGGGTGATATTGTCATATTAAGTGCTGGTCAGAAAATTTCTGCGGATATCAGAATTACCCAAGCAGTTGATTTGAAAATTGATGAAGCTAGTCTGACGGGTGAATCTTTCCCTATTAAAAAAACTGATGATAAATTATCATCCGCGGTAATTATTGCCGAACAGAAGAATATGGCCTTTATGGGAACAACTGTGGTGGCAGGTACTGGTGAGGGTGTAGTTGTAAATACGGGGCATAAGACTGAATTAGGAAAAATAGCCACCTTAATAAAGGACACAAAGGAAGAATCTACGCCACTGCAAAAAAAACTTGCCTCATTAGGACGCATGCTTGGCATAATTATATTGATTATATCATTTTTTATTTTCCTAGTCGGTATCATCCTGAAGTATGACTTGAAGGAAATGTTTACAACCGCAGTGGCCTTAGCCGTAGCTGCTATACCCGAGGGTTTAGTGGTGGTGTTAACTGTAATTTTAGCTATTGGTATGCAAAGGATACTTAAGCAAAAATCTTTAGTGCGAAAATTAATTGCTGCTGAGACACTTGGCTCTATCACCGTAATTTGTACTGACAAGACGGGCACTTTGACCGAAGGTGAAATGAGGGTTGTAAAAATTATAACTCATGATAAGACCTTGAATACTGACAGGCATACTGATTCGAAAAAAGCAGAGGAAATACCTGCCAAGAGCTTCTTTTTGGCACTTAAAATTGGTGTTTTATCTTCAGACGCCCATATAGAAAATCCCGATGAAGCGATTGAACACCGTACTGTTATCGGTATGCCAACGGAAAAGGCTCTTGTTTTAGCAGCTGCACAAACAGGCATGGATTTAGATCAGTTGAACAAGGAAAATCCCCGCTATGAAGTTGTTCCTTTTGAATCAGATAAGAGATTCATGGCTACTTTAAATAAAAGTAGGAAAGATGAAAAGACTATTTATTTCAAAGGAGCACCCGAGGTAATACTAGGCAGTGCAAAAAAGATTGATTTGGATGGGAAGATAGTTAACCTTGAAGAAAAAAAGAAAAATAAACTAAGAGCGGAATACGAGAGTTTAAGCAGTGAGGGCTTGAGGATACTAGCTTTAGGGTTTAAAGAAGTTGACAAAAATTACAGTAATTTGAGAGATGATCCTGCGATTTTGGAAAATTTGACATTTGTAGGCTTTGCCGGAATTAAGGATCCGTTGCGCCGTGAAGCTAAGCAAACTATAAAGTTATGCCAGGAAGCCGGTATTAGACCTGTCATGCTGACAGGTGACCACCGCTTAACTGCCCAAGCCATAGCCAAGGAATTAAATTTACCCCATGGGAGTAAGAATATTATTGAGGGAGGCGAGTTTGAAAAACTGGACGAGAAAAAATTAAAATCTAGAATCGCTGATATTTCAGTTTATGCCCGCGTTAATCCGGGTGATAAGCTTCGTATCATTGATGCCTGGCAGGACAGGGGGGAGGTAGTAGCGATGACTGGTGATGGGGTAAATGATGCGCCGGCTTTAAAGTCTGCAGATATCGGAGTCGCGCTTGGATCAGGCACGGATGTGGCCAAGGAGACAGCCGACATAGTATTGCTTGATAATAATTTTAGTACCATCGTTAAGGCTGTTGAGCAGGGCAGAATAATTTATGATAATATTAAAAAGGTTGTTTTATATTTAATGTCTGACAGTTTTACGGAAATGATAATTATTTCGTTGAGTTTGCTGTTGGGCTGGCCTCTACCGCTGTTAGCTGCCCAAATACTTTGGATTAATTTAGTGACCGACGGTTTTCCGAATATTGCCTTAACTGTTGAGCCGGGCGAGCCAGATATTATGAAACAAAAACCAGTGGCGCCTAAAAAATCTATTGTGGATTTTGAGATGAAGTTCTTAATTTTTTTTATAAGTCTTATTACTGGCCTATTGGCGTTGGGAATTTTTTATTATGTATGGAAAACAACAGGTGATCTTGATAAGGCACGTACCATGACTTTTGCCGCAGTAGCCATAGATTCCCTGCTGTATGTTTTCTCATGCCGGAATTTAAGGCATTCTATCTGGCACAGGAAGATATTCTCAAATAAATATTTAATATTAGCTGTATTAGCCGGTTTTCTTGTCCAGCTGCCAGCCATATACCTGCCATTTTTTCAAAATGTATTTCAAACAGTAAGTTTGTCTTTCGCTGACTGGCTGATGGTAATAAGCTTGGGACTTATTACCATAATTGCTATTGAAATATCAAAGTGGCTGTTCCTTCATAAAAAAATTGCCCATAAGCTGCGTTTTAGCAAGCAAGCAAATTAGTAAGTAAATATTGTTTTTAAACCTCGTTTCTGGGGGTTTTTTTATTAAATCAATATATTGCCAAAATAGCATAAAAACAGTATAATATGACCATACTTATGAAAAATATATTAATTGAGGATATCCCCAAGCATCTAGGCAAAGAAATTGTTTTAAATGTCTGGGTTTATAATTTTAGGAGTTCTGGGAAGATTTACTTTCTTCAATTAAGAGATGGAACAGGCCATATTCAGGGAGTTATTTCCAAATCAGATGTATCGCCAAATACATGGCAGGTTTGTGAAAAATTAACCATAGAAAGCAGCTTGCAGGTAACGGGCATACTCAAGGAGGAAAAGCGGTCTCCCTCGGGTTTTGAATTAGAGATTAAAGATCTTAAAATTTTCCAGATTGCTGAAGATTATCCCATTGCCAAGAAGGAGCATGGAGTGGATTTCCTGCTGGACCATCGACATTTATGGCTGCGTTCAGAACGTCAAGCTTCCATTTTAAAGATTAGGGATGAGATAATCTGGCTGATGAGAGATTTTTTCAGGAAAAATAAATTTATTCTGACTGATACGCCAATATTGACTCCAACCTCTTGTGAAGGCACTACCACTCTTTTTTCTACGGATTATTTTGACGAAAAGGCGTATTTATCCCAGTCAGGCCAATTATATCTGGAAGCCCTGGCTATGTCGCTGGGCAGGGTATATGATTTCGGCCCCACTTTCAGAGCTGAAAAATCAAAGACCAGGCGGCATATGATGGAGTTTTGGATGCTGGATGCTGAAGCTGCTTTTATGCAGCACGAGGATAATTTAAAGTTACAGGAGGATTTAGTTGTTTTCGTAGTCAATAATATTTTGAAAAATAAAAAGGAGGAATTAAGAATATTAGGCAGAGATTTAAAATTTCTTAAAAAAGTTACTCCGCCTTTTCCCCGGTTAAAATACAAGGAAGCGATAGAAAAGTTAAAAAGTTTGGGGTCTGACATTAAGTACGGCGATGATTTGGGGGCGGATGACGAAACAAGGCTTACCAAAGAATTTGATAAACCTGTATTTGTTACTCATTATCCGGCCAAGATCAAGGCTTTTTATATGCAGCCTGATCCTGATAACAAAGAATTTGTTTTATGCGATGATCTATTAGCGCCTGAGGGCTATGGGGAGATAATCGGCGGGTCGGAAAGGATATGGGATATTAATATTCTAGAAAATAGAATTAAAGAGCATAAATTACCAATTAAAGATTTTGCCTGGTACTTGGATCTTAGGCGTTATGGTTCGGTGCCGCATTCAGGATTTGGGATTGGCTTGGAGCGCACGGTGGCTTGGCTTTGCGGATTGGATCATGTTCGCGAGACGATTCCCTTCCCCCGCTTATTAAATAGGTTAAGGCCATAAACATATGTTTTATGAATTCAGCACACCAACACAAAAGGGGATAACCTTTTCGTCAATAATGCTATTAGGCCTACTGGCTTTGTCTTTTGTATTGCTAGACGGCATAACTATTAAAGTCAACCAGGTTTTAGCAAATGCTCAACAGGGTAGAGAAGCAGCGCTAGGTCAATGCTTCAACGTGCATGATAAGTTTCCCAGGGATTGTATAGTTAACCAGGTGTATAGGTGTGATAAGACGTATATAATTAGGACTGATTGTTTAGGTGTGGGTGATGTTATTTTGAATAATCAAGGTGAATATCAGAATTGGTGCGGCTATACTGCTTTAGATGGGGCACAGCCGCAGTGTGGCCAATATTTGATAGATGAGGCAGGGAGAGATTGCTTAGCAGGTAAAAATTTATGCTTAAAATTATGAGTATTAAAGACCAGCGGGGCATTACAACCTTTTGGGGAATTTCAATTATTTTGATGGAAGCAGTAGTCGTATTTTTTGTTTTTTATACGCTTTATTTTTTTTGGATAGAAAACCCGACGCCTACATCAAATATTCTTATAATGAAAGTATTCAAGCCTGGCAGTAGCATTGATATCCCGGATGAGGTGGATACTGACGGCTGGCTGAGTTACCAAAATAATTCATATAATTTTTCATTAAAATATCCCACTGGATATGATATTTCAGAAGATAGTTTAATGTATGGCGAGTATGAAGGCAAATCCATAAGTTTTAACAAGCCGAGTGAAGACAGTTTTGGCATCAGAATCTTTAAGGTAATGGAAGAAGAGAAAATTGCGGATACTTATGAGCGCCTGACTGGTGTTGACCCGTCAATTTATCAGCATGTGGTAATGGAAGTTGCCGGTATAGAAGCAG
>JAHIVO010000092.1 GCA_018816445.1 Patescibacteria group bacterium | reverse complement strand
GTAGCTGGTATCAGTGATTCGGGCATTGGCATTTATGGTGTTAATACAAATCCTTTAGGTTTATGGGCGGGTTATTTTGATGGCCGCTTAGAATCTAATGCGGATATTGTCGGGGCAAAATTTTTAGCCAGTAGTCTGCAAAATTCATTAATTCCATACACCTCGGGACAAACAGTTGGCTCATATTCATTTTCAAACACAGAAGTAAAATTATTTGATGGCACGCATGTTTGGCTGACTGATAATTCTAAAGTTTATAAAGTTCGTTCAACCGATGGTTTTAAGGTGTTTGAAGTTGACGTAGGTACGGATCCAACTGCCATTATATTTGACGGCAATTACATGTGGATAACGGTGGCTGGTTCTGGTAATGAAAAAGTAATTAAAATGGATCCCTATTCCGGCGCCACAGAATGCAGTCTCAATCTGAACTCCGGAGATGACCCTCAGGGCATTGTTTTTGACGGCACTTACTACTGGGTCATCGCCAGCGGAACAGGCCAGCTTATCAAGATAAACGGGAGCTGCCAGGAAATGGATATAGATATTAATGACGGAGCCGGAGTAAACAGGATTTATATCAGTTCATTCAGCGATTCCTTAAAAGATATAATTTTTAATGGCAGTTATCTGTGGGCAACAGTCAGCCGTGAAGATGCGGTCATAAATATTAATCCTTCCAGCGGCGAGTCTGTGCGCTGGGATGGTTTGACCATGGATGAACCAAATGAAATTTTTTATGATAATTATTTTTACTGGGTTTTGAATGCGGGTGATAATACAATGACCCAGCTTTCAATGACTACTACCAAGACTTGTTCAGAATCACCAGCCGACAGCTGCCAGTCAGACCTTGATTGCCTGGGCTTAGGAGCCTGTTTTGCCTGGCCGCAGGTTTTTGACACTTTTAGTACGGGCAATAACCCGGCCGAGATTGCATTTGATGGCACGTATTTTTGGATTTCAAATAACACCGGGCTTAAGCGTATTTTAGCAGCTGATACGTCAGATGTTGAAGATTTCAATTTAGGCTTTACACCAAGCGGGTTGGTCTTTGACGGCACATATTTATGGGTAAATAGCCCTGCAAATTTAGTTAAAATTTATCCAGGCACTGGATATGGAATTACTGATTTCCGCGATATACTGACTTTACAGCACAATAATCCTCTTATTCAGCAGTCAGGCCATGTGGCTACCTATGGTTCATGCAAGGTGGGTGATGAAGTTACGGATTCATTAATCGTGAGCGGAGAACTGGAAGCGGAGAATAATGAGTGGGGGGAGCAAGAGGGGGGCGATACTTTTACTAGTATTGTCTATGGTGATGGCTGGTTCAATACCGGCGAGTTGCAGGCAGAAGAAGGAGCTAATAATATAATATCTTTCCTGGAAACTTCAATCGATACACTTTTAGTTGGCATCGAGGGTAGCCATATCTACAGATCAACTGATGCTGGAGTAAATTGGACTGACACTAGCGGACTGACTGATGTGGGTAAAGTTTACACTTTACTTCAAGATCCGTTTGATTCAGCTATTTATGCTGGAACTGGTTATAATGGGGATGTTTTTAAATCAATTGATGATGGCGCTACATGGACTAATACAGCGAATTTAGCTGACAGCGGTATTGATGCTAGTGAGATATATGCGCTGCTCTCAGTTTCTGATGGCAGGATTTTAGCTGGTACGACTGGTGCTAATCCTCATCTGGGTAAGATTTATGAGACGGATAACGGGGGTGTTAATTGGACAGTAGCCGGAGTTTTTAGAAATGTTGCTGATGACGCTAATGAAACTCCTACTTTGGTACAGTCACTGCTAGAATCTCCAAATGGAGATTTATATGCGGGCACTAATAATATGGGTGCAGCTAGAGTTTATAGGTCAACCGACGGAGGCATTAAATGGATTCGTACCGCCGGAACGATTTTTGGTAATGATGTATATTCATTGCTGGAAGCAAGCGATAATACTATTTACGCGGCCATTAGCCCATTCGGCAGAATTTATGAGACTATTAATCAAGGCGCGACCTGGACCCAAACAATTTGGATTAGTAGTAATGATATTAATTCCCTAATTGAAGATTCTAACGGTTATCTGTATGCTGCGTTTGGCGGTGTACAGGGTTATAGGGATCATGGGGTTTATAAATCAACTGATAATGGCAATACCTGGCCCCCAACAGCCGAATTAACAGGCAGTATTTATGTTAATCAATTATTTGAATCAAGTGACGGCATTACTATTTATGCGGCTACTGGTGTTTACAGTGGTCTGTATAAAACAACTGACGAGGGAATCAGCTGGCAGTCGGTGAGTTATTTGGAAGATGTTAGCCCTATTAAAGGCGCGGATACGATTCAGGCATTAATTGAAGCAAGTGATGGGACTTTTTATGCTGGCTCCAATAACGGTGATGTTTATAAATCAGAGGATAAAGGAGTGACTTGGATCAACACCTCTCATTTACCCGGTGTCAGCGTGGTTAATACTTTATTAGAAGTAAATGGAACGGTTTACGTAGGTACCTATCCAAATGGGGATGTGTTTAAATCAACTGATCAAGGACTTAACTGGAGCAATACTGCTAATTTGACTGGTGCTGTAGAAGTAAATTCATTGATACAGGCCAGGAATGGCATGTTTATTTTTGCCGGTACTGATGAGGATGTTTTTAGATCTGCTAATGGCGGAGTCAGCTGGCAAGCTATGGGTGGCCCTGAAGCTAAGTCAATAATAGAGGCGGCGGATGGTATATTATATGCTGCTGAAGGTAATAGTGTTTATAAATCAATTGATATTGGTGATAGTTGGAACCTGGTTGGTAGTACATCAGCCGGTGTAAATATTAACGTATTAGTAGAGGATGATGCTGGGAATATTTATGCTGCCGTAAGCACTAGTAATTATGTTTATATATCAGCTGACCAGGGAGCTACCTGGAATCAATCGGCTGGTGCTTTGGATTGTAATTCCAGTACTTATCAATATGGTTTAATCAAAGGAGGCAATGGAGCGATTTATGTGGGTACTGGCGGTGGAGATGAAGCCGCTAATGTTTGGGAAACTACTGACCAGGGAGCAAATTGGACTAGACTGGGAAATCCATATTTAAATACGGCAATTCCAGGGACTAGTTATGTTTATTCATTAATGGAGAGTTCGGATGGGACACTTCATGCTGGTACACGGCCAAATGGTGATGTGGTTAAGCTGGAATTGGCGGCCATGCCGGTTAATACTTATACATGTCCAGAGAGTCATTTTGTTAAGAATATTGAAGTAAATAGTGACGGCCAGGTGATTCAGATTGAGTGCAGAGGATTGTAAGATTAATTTATAATTTTTAATGTATAATTTGTAATTAGTGGATAAATTTACACAAAAGATTAAACTTTTCACTTTAACCGCAGCTGGCTGCGTAGGTTTTATCATTGTTTTATTTGTTATGATAGCAGGAGTTAATATTGCCCAAGCGGCCTGGGAAGAGCCATCATCAGAAGCACCAGCCGGAAACGTTTTTGCACCCCTGCATGTAGGCGCGGAGAAACAGGCTAAAAAGGGAAATCTTTTACTGGATCCGATGTTTAATCCATATGTAGAACCGCCAAAGATAAATTACCCATTGGAAGTGCGCGGCACAAAAGACGTTTATATTAATTATTATGAAAATGCCTCAGCAGGAGATTTTATTGTAGATACTGATACTCTGTATGTAGACGGTACAAATAATATGATAGGCATTGGAACCAGCTCGCCAAGTGAAGAACTGGAAATTGCCAATGGTACCTTGAATGTCGGTTCAGCCGGTGCGGGCGTCAGCGGCATTGGCATTTACGCCAGTACCCAGAAACAGGATTATTATGGAGCCTATGGGCTGACCCAGGCTGATAATATAGCTTCGGTGCACGGAGTCAGCAGCGGCGGTCCAGGAGTTTACGGGGTGCACACGAACGGCGGAGTTGGTATTTGGGCTGAGAGCCAGGATGCTTCAGCCGTGGTCGGTAATAGTACGTCTACATATTATAATACCGGGCCGTACGTAGCCGGCATTTATGGGCGGGCTTATGGCTTAGGCAGCTGGGCAGGATATTTTGAGCAGAGGATTTTCGGGGCCCAGGAAGTAGTAGCCCGTAAGTTTGTACCTAACCGTTTGCAATACTCGCAAGTGCCTTATACTGCCGGATGGGAGGTTGATGATATTGAAGACAGCATTTTGGCCGGTATGGGGAAGATAGCATTTGATGGAACAAATTTTTGGGTCGGCTCTGGAGAAGGCGGCTGGGATAATGAACCCTATTTTTATTTAATAGACCCTGATACTGGCGCTTTGGCTGACGAGTTTAGGGTATTAGACGCTGGCGGGTTGGATGCCCATTATGCTTCTGAAATGGTTTATGAAGACGGTTTTATGTGGACCGCCAACAGCTGGCGGGATTCACGGGGTTTGTCCAAAATAGATACTGATACCCATATTGCAGAAATTTATGCTACTGGCGAGCATGTCGGGCAAATGGATGGTGCGGCTGATATGGTTTACGATACAATAACCAATCCCAGCAATGTTTATATCTGGGTGCCCAACTATATTACGGAAGGCCCTTGGCCCTATACATATTCATACAGCGTGACTAGGGTGCAACCGGCTTTGGGCCGGCAGGGCTCGTGCACAAATGCAAGTTATAACAACCGTACTGACTGTGAGCTGAACGGGTTTATTTGGCAAACGCCCTATGGCTTTTGTTCAGATCCGACTTATAATAATACGGTTGATTGTGAAAATAATGGTGCTACCTGGGAAATTAACCTTACTTTTGACAAAGTGTGTCCGACCCTGAATATAACTCAGTGCGATGATGACATTGATAATGATGGTGATGGTTTGTGCGATGCAGATGGATGTGGAGCAATGCCGCCAGATCCTAACTGTGGCAGTGAAGCTTTAGCCCAGCCGTGCTCAGTAGGTGATTATGATACTCAGGTCTCTTGCGAGGGAGCCGGCGGCACCTGGAACGGTGATGAGCGCATAGTATATGAGCAGTTAGGCAAGCCCAGCAGTATGACTTTTGACGGCATCAATGTGTGGGTGGCCTTCAGGGGTACACCCGATACAGCGCCGTACACAGATTATCAAGCTCCGGGCATAGGCAAGTTTGAGGCCTCTGACCCAGTCAATACCAAGGAAGCTTTTTGCATGGGCATTAACCGGGTGCCATATGATATTACATATGGAGACGGATATTTATGGACCGGCAACCGCCGCTGGGGCTATACCAATACAGTTTCCAGGATTGATCCAAATAATATTGCTGAGCCATATAGCGGTATTACCAATTACAGCGGTTTAATGCCCTCCAGTGCTGGTAATGCCCAGGTTGAATTTGATGATATTACTGATGGGGGCAGCCCTTCCTATATCTGGGCGCGCAATTATTACGGCCTGGGCAAATTGAGGATTGACCCAGCCACCAAGGATTTAACCAGTGTACATGGCTGGACTCTGCCTAATGATGTCAGAGATTTTGCTTTTGACCGGCAGACAAAAAATGGCCCTTATGTTTGGACAACTCATGGTACTACAGCTATGTTAACAAAAAATTTAGTAGATAATCCATACACGACTGTTACCTTAATTCCTAAAGGCAATGACTCTGCTGGCATTGTATTTGATGGTACGTATATATGGTCAGCCAATGCCAGGGGTAATACTATTGCCAAATACCGGGCGGTTGACGGAGATAAAATCGGCGATTATCTGGCTGGCTGGTATCCCAGGCATATAATATTTGACGGCACTAATATCTGGACCAGCAATGATAATAATACGGAAAAAATATCAAAAGTCAGGGCGGCTGACGGCCAGATAATAGGAAATTATAATTATGCCACTGTTTCAAATTGGGCTGGCAGTGACATGATGTTTGACGGCCAGTACATCTGGATTTCAGATAATGATAATAACGAGATAAGGATTATTGACCCGGCTGATTGTGACGCCGGAGTATGTGTAGTGGATTATGAAGTCGTATCACCGGATATCATCGGTCCGTTCCGGCTGGCTTTTGATGGCGAGTATGTTTGGGTAACTCACCTGGATAATAATATTTCTAAATTGTCCTATGATGGGTCTGATATTACAGTAGAGCAAACTATAACCATTGATCAGATTGATGATACACAACCATTCAATATTCAATCAATTTTATATGATGGCACTTATATTTGGGTAGGCACTACGTTGATTGACGCGGACGGCAACAGTATTTACAAGATAGACCCTGATTATGCCCCAGGCACTGATCCAGTTTTGGATGCGATTCAGGTATATAATGATCCGGGCCAGTGTGGGGTGGCGGATAATTTAATTACCTGCCATATTGATTCCGATTGTCCGCTATCAGCAGACTGCAACCAGGATATTTCCAATGTAGAAGAATTAATCTTTGACGGCACGCATGTCTGGGCTAAACACGGCGGCCGGGGCAGTATGGACGAGGTTGAAAACCGGGAATGCTGGGACGGCATTGATAATGACGGTGACGGTGATATTGATTGGGCTGGTGATGATAATTGCGAGCATCTGGGGGATATGCATGAGGCCAGTTTATGCGATGACGGTATTGATAATGATAATGATGGGACCTGCGACTGGGGCGGTTGCGGTGCGATGCCCAGCGACACCGAATGCAGTGATAATAAGGATGATACAGAAGGGGCGTTACTTTTTACCGACGGGTACGGCCTGATTGAATGTCGTGATAATCTTGACAATGACGGCAATGGCATGTGTGATTTTGATGGTGCTATTGGTTCGCCCGGGTGCATTGGCAAGCCTGACCCAGGGTGCCTGACTAATGGAGTACCCCAGACTGATGATGCGTCAGAAGCCACCGGAGTAAATGAATGGGGGCATGTATCCAGGATTATTGCAGCTACCGGCCAGGTAGCTGAAAGCATTAGATATGATAATTACGTATATTTTGCCAGCGGAATAGCATTTGATGGCACTAATATCTGGGTTAGTGATGAAATGGCTGATAATATTTTGCATAAATTTTATTCTGGTGTTGGCCAGGGCCTTGATGATTTGAATGCCGTGGTCAGCCTGCAGAATCCTGTGCCTGGGAAAGCCCAAGCCGGTAGTTTTTCCTTATCAGGTGATATTTATTTGGGGCAGGACTTAAGAGTAGTTGGTGATCTAGTGGTCAGTAATAATACCTGGGGTAAGGCAGTTGATGATGCGAAAAATTTTGGTATAGGATGTGACAACGGGGAATTTATAAAAGGCATTGATTGGAATAATAAATTATTAAACTGCCAAGACTTGTAATAAGTTATGAGAAATTTTTCAGATAAAATTAAAAAACAGTTTTTTATAAAAAGGTTAGCTTTGGCGCTAATTGGATTTAGTCTGGTATTTATTTTGGCTGCCAGCTCGAGAACTGTCCTGGCTGAATGGAAAGAGCCTGATATGTTTCCTGTAGAAGAGCAGTTTGAAGAGCCCCTGACTACAGGTGCGGAGGATCAGACTAAACAAGGATATTTAGAAATTAACCCTGAATATAATCCCACGGAAGCCACGGCCCTGCATTTTGATCCCCAGCGGCCATTACATGTATATGGTGAAGGCGTAAAATTTTCTACTGAAAATGTTTACAGCGATATTCTTACCGTAGATACTGACACCTTGTATGTAAATTCTTTTTACAACTGGGTGGGAGTGGGTACTACCCTACAGACTGATGGTTATATAATGAAGGTGGTAGACGGGACGGTTAAGGCTGGCGACAGCACTTCACCATTAACCGGAAGAGCCGTCAGCTCCTATAGCAGTGATAATATCGGCATATATGGTTATGCCGGCAGTACCGGTACAGCCGGTGTGTATGGTTTGCATACTGAAGCTAACGGCCTAGCAGTCAAAGGGAGCAGTGAGCAGAATGTGGGAGTAAAGGGTGAAAGCTCCGGCGGCATTGGAATTTATGCCATTACTGACTCAATAAGCAATGCAGCGGTGGTAGGCGCGAATAACGGCAGCGGCTGGGCCGGGTATTTTGACGGCTGGCTGGGAACTGGGGCAGATGTAATAGGAGCGCAATTCTTACCTTCTTCCTTACAAATGTCATTGATGCCATTCAAGTCAGGTGTTAAGGTTGGCACTTATCAAATGACCGAAGGCCCGGTTGTTAATGTAGTGGGGGATTTAGCTTTTGATGGCACTTATATGTGGGTATCCAGCAAGTCCGGTGATCAGGCCAGCGGGACAATAAAACTATATAAGGTAAGAGCTACGGACGGGGAATTGGTCCAGTCATTTGATATGCCGACCAAATGGCCGGATAGGATAATTTTTGACGGTGATTATTTATGGCTCGGGGAGTATAATCAGCACTCAATTTTTAAAATTAGCCGTGAAGACGGCAGTGAATTAGCCCAATGCTTAACCTCTCCTGATCCGGCTGATCCGCTAGACACTCTGAATTATTGGGGTACCTCAGAATCACCGACAATTACAACCAGTGTGGAAAATGGTGAAGTATTTGTCTGGACAGCCAACAACCGCAGTGGTGATTTAACCAAGTTTGACAGGAACTGTGTCCAGCAAGGTGTTTTTCCGGTTGGCTCAGCAGGCGAGGATGAGTATTTAAATAGGTTAAATGACCAGGGCTGGCGGGTCAGGGCTAATGACGTGGTCTTCGCAGATGGTCATATCTGGACCTTAACTCCGAATGTATGTGAGGAAGCCGGAGTTCCTACTCCTTTTACACAACCATTCTTTACCGATGTAAGGATTAAAATGTGTGCCACGGATGCAAATTGTGGCGAAGCTGGATATAGTGGCACTTGTTTAGTGCAGGACACGCAGCTGGTTAAAATGAATTTAGACGGCACAGTGGAGACCCGTTATGATATTGGCTTGTCATTTCCAACACGCATGATTTATGATGGCGTGCATTTATGGATAATAAACGGCACTGATCCTGCTACTGAAAGCTATGTAGCTAAAGTACGAGCCTCGGATGGGCAGCTGGTGGCACTTTTTGACTTGCCTGGCATTGTCACTGATCTGACGTTTGATGGCACATATATCTGGTTTTCTGGCAATGGCTACCCAACCGGCAGTCTTTATAGGATCGCGGCCAGTAATTCAGATGCTAATAATCCTAATTTTAAGATTTTCCAGAATGTTTTGATGTCCGGTTATTGGTCAGGCGAACTGATTTTTGACGGCACATATTTATGGCACATGACTATGTGCGGATTTGATGCCGCGGGAAATCCTGCCTGTGGAACAGGAAATTGTGCAGAGGACCCAGTAGGCAGCGGCCATACTAATTGTCCGCTGACCGCGACCAAGCACTTTACCGGCACGGGCTGGGGACATCCGGATGTGGGTTCAGTCGCCAATTTACGGACGCGTGAAGGTGTTTGTTCAATAACTGTTGCGCAAACGTGTGTTTTTGATTGGCACTGCCCAGATGGCGAGACTTGCTCGGCCGGCCACCAGATCCAATCAGGCAACTTTAATGTCACGGAAAGCTCCGAAATCGGCAGCGATTTGCTGGTTGGCGGAGATGTGATTGCCAAATCCAATGTCTGGAGCGGCAGTGAAAATACAATCGGCGTGGCAGGTACGGCTGATTGTCCAGCTGGCCAGTATGTAAAAGGCGTAACCGTTGATAGCAACGGTTATATTACCGATATAATTTGTCAGGGGATTTAATATGTTCAAACATTTCCCAAAAACAATGAAAGTATTGCTAGGGCTGGCAGTAATTATGATTGCCATAATGTACGGTTATGTTTGGTTTAATTTAGATACAGGATCAGAACAGGCAGAAGAGGCCAGACAGCCGGCAGATCCGGAAACTGTAACAGATCACATGCTGGAATTATCCGGCACAAATTATGAAGAGGTAACTGACGAGGAAGGCAATACAACTGGTACATTTGCTAGTACCTATGTAAAATACCGGGCACCGGATGGCACATACCAGCCGATTGATACGGCCATTACGGTATCCGCCAGCGAGGATTATGAATATGAAAATATTACCAATGTTTTTCAGACCCAGTTCAGCGGACAAACCGGCGGAGACGACAAAATTTCTTTTTCTGTGGCCGGCGGCCGGTCTTTGACTTTTGCATTTATTGGACCCCAGGCATCAGCTGCCAGTGTGGACGGCAGTACGATAAGCTATCCGGAGGTTTATGACGGCCTTGACGCCAAGTATACGGTTACTAATGATAAATTAATTGAGGAATTGATATTAAACAAGGAAATCGTACTGGATAAAGTCAGCCAGCAGATAGAGCTTAATAATGTTTATTTTAAACAGCATAATGACGGTTCAGTTACGTTCCATGATTCTCGTTCCGGAAATATTGTTTTTTCCATGCACCAGCCGTATATGTATGAAAAAAATAATCCTGAAAAATCAAGCTATGGAGTGGAATATGAATTTGTAGCCAATGAGGCTGGCTATATATTGAATAAAAAAATTACTGAAACTGGGAAGGATTGGTTGGCCACAGCAGAATACCCGGTAGTCATTGATCCCGGGCTTGATATTAGTTTTCCATATAGCAGGGTAATTGTTGAACCGACTACTAATCAACAGCTGGAAGTAACTTTTGAGGACTCCTCAACCGGGGAAGACGGCTGGTTT